>JBCBQD010000143.1:0-14321 GCA_039820425.1 Cyanobacteria bacterium J06635_1 | reverse complement strand
TGTTGGGGTAAGGGTGGTGCCTGAAAGGGTGCCCCTGGATTCAGCGTTTTAGGATAGGGATTTCCGTATGGCAGATTTGAGCTTGTCGAGTCTGCTCTCGACGACTGGAGCTAATTGGTGATGCTGATATTGATGGTGCCACCGGAGATATCACCCGTGAAAACTGGGGCGTTAGGATCATTAATCTGAACAGCGGAACCACCATAAACGTTGAGGACATTCTCACCTAGTATTTCACCGATGTTGATTTCTTGGTTAATCTCGCCAGCCAACTGACGGACAGCCTGAGCAAAGCTCTCATCTCCTTTCATGGCTGCTTCCAGGTGAGGCGTCAGTAGCTTAACTTGTGCCTCGCTAACCTGCCCACCCTTTTCGACAGTGGTGTTAAGTTCATCCACCTCAGGAATGCCTTGCAGCTTCGCCCAAATTTTTTGACGTAGACTTTCGATCTTATCGAGTACAGCGGGAGTCAACTTTTTAGCAGCCTCTCCAGCACTGGATTCTAGAAATTTAGTAAAGGCTAAAGCGGCGATTGCGCCGACCGTGAGCGTGACCGAATCTGCCATTCTTTAAGGAGTTTGAAAGAACATCTAATACCCCTGTTATGACCTAACCATCAAGATTCAGCAAGGGCTTTTGATATTTTTTAGCCTTAAACAAAAAGCCCCTGTGGGTTCACAGGGGCAAAAATTTAGATGTTCTTGTGAAATAGCCCTCAGGACCATTTCATAAACATTATGGCTTAGCCAGCTTTCTGTAAGGTTGCCATTCAACCTCAATCAGAAGTTGGGCTGCGATCGCACCAACCCAAACTTGACACTTTCTACACTGGCAGCAGATCGCTAGATTAAGTGATCGCCAGATTAACGGAGGTGCGATCGCAAAACGGCTCACACTTTAGGCAGTCTCACTTCCCGTCTCAAGTTCCTCATCCTGCTGATCAAGCTCTGCCAGCCAATTCGCTAAATCATCAAGCTGTTCAAAATCTAGCAACGCCTCAATGAGTGCCTGCACTTGAGCCAGTTCCAGTTGATCAATACGACTACGATAATCGTCAGGGACTTCACCCACTTTACGAGCCAGGAGCTTAAGCGCCAGCTGCCGTTCTTCACGGACCCTAGTCTGAATCCCCTGCTGAATCCCTTCCTGGATACCTTCAGCTTTGATGTCCTGATAAATCACCGACTCCTGCATAAGTTCCCTCCTGAGGATGCGCTGAATCAACCCCTTCTCTAATACTAGCCCGGATAAAATCGCTGTCGCGGCTGCAACGTTGCTTTGCACTCGTGTCTCTGAAATCTGCTCGATTTGACCAGCCACCTGCTGTAGGGTCACCTCACGGTCATCGGTCCGACTCAACACCGCAAACGGTAGCAGACCAGATGCTCCCAGAAACGCCTCAAGCGGCTGTTCCCACAGGCGCAGCACCTCAAACCGATGGCTCGTGTTTTCCAGCTCAAAAGTATTTTGCTGCACCAGGGATGATTGACTCTGCTGGAGATAGATGACGATTTGCCGCATGGGCTTCCCTGGAAAGCGACGGTATCCCCGAACGCGATAATCCAACAGTCTGAAAGGGATAGCCGGATCAGGCTGAGTTTGGAACTCCAGGTGAAGCACTAATTGCTCTGACTGAAGCAGCATCAAAGCATCGGCTCGAATCGGTTCAAGGGATAGCTCGGATGGGCTGATTTCAGTCAGAGCCACCGGCTCACCCAGCAGCCAGGTGGCAAAATCGGTTGAAAAAGTCTCGACGAGAAACTTGCAAACGGTATCAAACATTAAAGGTTATGAGCTGCTCTGATGGCCTTGAGGCACCATAGCAGACTTTCACAATCCCATAGTTCAGCAAGTTTTGCGCATACATCCCATCTTTAACCATCCTGAAAATAAAAAAGCGAAACCCTTGTACTCCAAAGGTTTCGCGACTGTGTATAAGGATCATCACTCCTGTTCATTAGAATGCCGCAGTCGTATGACAAGGGTGTGTCATCAACTTATCAAGGGTATGACACATCCCCTTATCCCATATGAGTCCCACCCTGAGTTAGTAAGACAACTGTAATTAAAAAATCTAGGACAAACAGCATTACCCAGGCCGTCACGACTGCAGAGGTCGCCGACTGACCAACCCCTTTGCCGTGACAAGAGGCCGTGAGGCCTCGACTGCAGCTGGCAACTGCGATCGCACCCCCAAATAAGGTTGCCTTGGCAAACACTGTTAGCACATCCGTCACCGCCAACGACGTATGCACCCCATCCAAAAAAGCCAGGGGTGACACCTGGTAAAAATAGCTGGCGATCATAATCCCGCCACCAATGCCCACAAACAGACCCACAATGGTCAAAATCGGCAGCATTACACTGCAGGCCAGCACCCGAGGCACCACTAAATAATCAATCGGGTCCGTACGCAGGACTTTTAGCGCGTCAATTTGCTCCGTCAGCTTCATCGAAGCAATCTCAGCCGCAAAGGCAGACCCCACCTGGCAAGCCAGTACCGCCGCCGTCAAAATCGGAGCCAGCTCCCGGCAGTAAGCCACCGCAAAGGTACCCCCTACATGACTGACCAGACCATATTGAGCCATTTCACGGGCCGATTGGATCGTAAAGATCATGCCCGCAAATAAGTTAGTCATCAGCACAGGAAAAATCGAACAGGGCCCCGCGCAGATCAAAAAGTCCATGATGTTGCGACGTTCACAGCGGCCTGTCATCAACCGCACCACTACCTGCCCCGCCAGCAAAATCATCATACCGATGTGATAAAGCGGATTATCAACCACCGTGACAGACTTTGGAGGAATGGCAGCGCTTAGCGACAGCAAACCCCTATCCCGGGACCGTCTCCAGGGGGCAGATACATCCCTAACTGCTTTAACCATGGCTTTTGTATTCTCCTAGGAGCAATGACGACCCATCGCGGCGATACCCACATCTAATCGCATTAAAGGCTCAGCCGATCAAATCAGACAGCTAATTGCCTTTTATCACACGCGAGTACATCTACTGACTAGGATTCCCAACAAACGAGAAAATTCTGGGAAGCGATCAGCGAGCAGACCATACAGCGTACGCAACTCGCAGCACACGACATCACAACTTACCAGTATATTAAGCCCCCATTTGCAAAATGAACTACGCCAAACCGCACAGATAGTCAGGCATATCCGCAGAATTTGGGTCTTAAAGACCTCCTTGGAGAGATCTAAGCAGAAAATCGGCAAGAAAAAGAATTTTCCAAAATAGGTTGATATTTAGATCGCATGCAGTACACTTGTACTATATTGTAAATAGAGCAAATGTTCTAGGTGTTCCACCCTCGCCATGAACGAAACCGATATGGAACTTCAAGCTATCCGGCAAAAGCTGCAATCCCTCAAGGCAGAGCCCGCCCCTGATGAGGCGCTAGCCATTCCGTGGTCTCAACCCCGCGCTCACCTTCCTGCCCCCAGTCACCCCCCTTCAAAATCAGGGCCAGACCTGGCTCAGGTGCAGGTAGATGCCGCTATTGAAGCCCTCAAACAGCGCTCGAGCCAGCCCTACGGCGACCCTAGGGATAGCCGCGCTGAAGGTGACCGAGACGATCGCCACGCAGCTCATCGCCACGCAGCCCAACGCTATGGAGCACCCACCGGGACGCCCCTAGACCAGGTCTTGCAGCACTTCGAATCACAGTTGCAGAAGGTCAATAGTCTGGCTGAGCAGCAAGAATCTGCCATTCTGGGGCTTAAGCAGCTTGCCGACCATGTCGCCGATATCATCAGCCAGCAGGGCATTGATGATCATCCTAAGCTGGCTGCGATCGCAGCTCTGTTTGAGGCCTATCCCTCGACTGTCATTCCCACTATCGAGTGTGATCGGGCGGGTAACTATGGGCTGGGGTACCGTACTGTTGACTTTTATCGAGCTGAGCACGATGCCCAACTCACCGCCCAAACCCTACGCAGTCGTGTCAGTGCGGAGCCTGGTGATCAGCCGCCTGAGACCGATTTACCGACTTACTTTAACCAGTCGCCCAGCCAAGGGCTACCTGGCAAACCCACCGGCTTCTTTGAAGAAGGCCTCTTATTTTTGCAATCCATCTGGGAGCTGACCCTGAGCAGCTTTAATCCAGGAGCAGGGGCCTCCCGCCAGCGAACTCGGCCTCGCTTTACGCTTTTAGATGCCGCGATCTGGTTTAGCGGAGCAGCCATTACCCGCATCTTGCTCGATGTAATTTTTCAGATTTATCCAGTCCTATGGACCCCGCTGGTTGTGACCTTAATCGGAGTGGTGGCCGTGACCCTCTACCGCACGCTGTTGAGTAATCGCCCCAGTCTTGGCTTTAGCTACCGCATTTTGGTGGCGTTAGCAGGTCTACTGATGGGTGGCCAGTTTCTTTAAGCGTTCAGTTTCTATTTCCGTTCATCTACCTCAACCTGTGAATCTGTTGCCCATAGCTGACCAAACAACATCAGCTCACTAGCTGATAACAGTTTCACACTTGACACTTTTGACCACTCGATACCGTTTACCCCGTCATGATTTCTCAAGGAGCTCCGCTATGATTTCTACCCCCCAACCGGTCCCACCGCCTCGTTTCTCAATCAAGCCACTGTTAGCGGGCGGGCTAATGTTTGCCCTGGTGGGCCTACTCTTTGATGTCCAGGGCATTAAGTCATTTATGAGCAAGCCATCGACCCAGGCAGGTGTAACCGCCAGCAGCTGTGAGTCAGTGGTAGAAGAAGACGCCCGCCTGTCTCGAGAGCAACTGGCACAGCTATTGACGATTCCGGAGCGTGACTCGAAAAGCCGCATCCGCGAAATCGTCAACGCCCCCTTTTGTCAGTATCCCGTTCTGAATGTACGCTCCGGAGTTGAGGCCGAGCGCGAAGCCTATCCCTTGGCTTTTGACCCCTCAACAACGCTTGTAATTCTTTATGAAAATGATGAGTATGCTGGCTATCGCTTTAGCTTCAGGTGAGGGAAGACGCCGCGGTCTTCTTCGTCATCCCCTGGCGCGGATAGCCCAACTGCTCTGGGGGATGCTGTGCCTGGTTTTTCTGGGGGGTTGCCAAACCGCTGCGGAGATCGCGCCACGGAAGATCAACTTACAACAAGCGTGGGAATTGGAACCCGGTGATCAGGTGGCCGGGCACCTGGTCACCGGCAGTCTGGGCGATATTTCCATCGACCTGGGCGGCAAAAAAGTCTACGCCCCCTTTATTGGCAAATTAGAACCTGCCATCCAGCCCCACTGTGTGATTTATTCAACCCCTGAGGTACCGGCCTATCTATTTCGCTTTTGTGGTCTCAAGCGATCTCCCGTCGGCAACATCAAAGCTGGACAGTCGCTGGGGGCAGGCAGCTATTTGCAATTTGCCACCATGCGACGTCAGCCCGACGGCACCTGGATCATTGTCGAACCCTCAACCGGTGTTCTAGAGCGGGCAATTGATCCTAAGGATCGTCAGGCCACAATTCAACCTGAAAAATAATGGGGAGACAAGGGGGAGAGTGACCAGAGCCAAGTTTTGAACTTTGAACTGAGAACGCTCAGCCAACCCTCAAGACGCTCTAAGGAAGGCCCCTTAGGCAGATACAACACTTAATCCCCCTGACCTTCAAAATTGTCCACCTCCGACAGCTCCAGCTACCTACCGTCTGTTCATTTCCATTGAGGTTGCCATGTTGCGCTTTAGATTCCGCCTTAGACATCTTTTTGCGCTGAGTTTGTTGATCACCACGGCAGGCGTTCGCCCGGCCAATGCTAAATCAGTGAGTGGCGACCCGGTGGGGTTGGATTTTAGTTTACCCACCACCGTTGCCACAGCCGGCCCGTCTGTCAAGCTGGCAACCGCCCCAACCCACTCAGCCGCAGACACTTCGACAGAGATATTGCCTGCGCCGCGCTACGAGCCGCTGCGCATACCCAGCGCTGCGATCGCACCCCCAGTCCAAACCCAGGCCATTGCGAACCCCAAGGTCTACGGGGGGACAACCAGCATTGGGGTCGCGGTCTCACCCAACAAAGTTGCTCAGCTGCCGCCTCCCCCGGAGGTACAAAATTCGCAGGTACAACAGCAAAGCCCCTCCAGGGGAGAATCACCCACCCTCAAGTCCCTGGGCCTCAACTTTGACCCTGACGAAAATTCACTGCCCATCCCTGCTCCCCCAAAGACTGTCATTGCAGCTCAGCCGATCAACCTTGAAGCGCCCGATCCACAGCGCATTTTCGAAGGCGGATCTGACTCCCTGGTGGCCCGTATTGTCGGCAGTGCTGAGGGCACTCGCACCGCCGACGGCCAGCGCACCACAGCCTACTACGGCCATGTTGATCCAGGCAATGGAGTTTGGAATCTGGGTACCTTTTCCTATCAGCACGGGGCTAGCTCCCCAGAGGAAGCTGATGTCAAGCAATTAGCCAGGCTGCAACGACAGGGCAACACCCTCGAGCACAAAGCCTCCCTAAATGGCCTTGAACTGTCTCTACTGGAAAAGCTAAATGGTCTGGACCTCGCCAATCAGTCGCCTAGAGCTGCCCTTGAGCGCGGTGGCTATATCGAGCGCCTGGCCGAAGCCAGACAACAGGG
This sequence comes from Cyanobacteria bacterium J06635_1, assembly GCA_039820425.1. Classification (GTDB taxonomy): domain Bacteria; phylum Cyanobacteriota; class Cyanobacteriia; order Phormidesmidales; family Phormidesmidaceae; genus SIO4C1. Next base: position 7,746 of record JBCBQD010000143.1, on the reverse strand, counting down.
CATGGATGGGGCTGATGCCATTCTGTGGGCCCGCACCCATGCCTACATGGACCCCGACACCCAACGTTGGAATGCCCCTGGTCTGGGCAATACCCACCACAGCATCAGTCGTGATCAAGCCCGTCGTCTGCGCGCCATAAACCGCGCCCTAGATGGGTATGCCACTGCAACAGTGCCCACTCAGCAGACCCTAGATTTTGATCAGCCTGATCTGGATATCTTTGAGCCTCATCCATCCAACGAAGCCGACCAACCGACCCTGGATATTTTTGATGAGCCAGCCCCTGAGTCAATTGCCTCCGCTGAGCCCGAGCCGCCATCACCAACCCTTCACACCAGCGCCTCTGATCAGCCCCTGTTCTCAGCGCCCGGACTGGATTCTGGACTCAGCTTTGCCTTGGGTGATCAGGCTAAACCGACAAAACTGGCCGAGCCCCAAACCCGGCTTTGGCGACCCACACCGCCTACAGAGATACCGCATCGCACGCTCAAACCAGATTTGCCTGGACCTCAAGCGCCCGAGTCGCAGCGTCCAACAGATCACCCCAGAGCAGACGAAACCCAAGCAGATAAATCTCTAGACACCTTATACTCAAAGCCAACTGCCAACCCTCCATCTGTCGCCCGTGACATCACAGCCCCTGACATCGCAACCCCTGACACGACTACCCTGAGGGCCCCAAACTTTGTAGACACTGATTTTGAAAACACTGACGAGGAAACCGTTGACCTTGATGAAACTGGCCTTGAATCCTAATGAATTTTTGAGCGAACTGGCCTCTCCATATAGGCATCTGGGTGTCCAGTCTTGGCTGACTGAGCCAACACCTACCAGCGTCGAAATATATCAGAACATCGCAAAATGGACATTCTTGGAAATTTCAAGCTAAAGTGGAACTGACTATGATTTAGCCTAAACGTGTGGTTACCTCAGGTTTTAACGCACTATGCAAACAACCTCTCCACAAACCTACCCAATTAAATCGCTCGAAGACGCCATTGAACGTTGTCAAGTTTTAGGGATGCGTCTTAGTCGTCAGCGTCGCTATATTTTGGAGCTGCTTTGGAGTGACCAGGCACATTTGTCGGCCCGAGAAATCTATGATCGCCTCAATCAACAGGGCCGTGATATTGGCCATACCTCGGTCTATCAAAATCTAGAAGCCCTGTCTGACCAAGGCATTATCGAGTGTGTCGAACGCTCTGACGGTAGACTCTATGGCCATATCAGCGCTCCCCACAGCCATGTGAATTGTGTGGACACCCAGCAAATTATCGACATCGATATCAAACTTCCCGAAGAGATCATCCGGCAAGTCGAAGCCCAGACTGGTATCAAAATCACCGACTACCGGATTGATTTTTTCGGAACCCAAGAGAATCAGCCTAATCCACACCCAGGCCTGTAATTTGCCCAAAGGCAAAACGCAGGTTTTCAAATCGGATGTGGTTAAGCGAGCCGTAAATTTTTTACTCGAAGGCTATGCTAAACAACAGTTAGCCGTTCAACACTTCTTTGCTAAACAAATAGAAAACTGCGCCAAAAACAATTGCAGCTAAGGCCAGATTCATGGTGTTTTATCCCAGTTCAGTGCATTAACAAACAGGTGATTGACACTGTGTATAACCAATGGATGGACCACAGACGGCAGCAGAGCAATTACAATCCTTAAGCCTGGTTGCAAACAACCCAGCAAGCATGTGATGTCTTACAGTTAGGACAGCAGTGTCTTTCTTAAAGTACCCTGTTTATCTCAACCACTCACATATCAAGCTTTACTGATTAATAAAGGCTGCAAACATGCGTAATGCTTTCATAAAGTTTGCTCCCTACGGATCGAGGGGGTAAAACGGATACATTGTCTAACCACGTACCCGAGAAACCAATTAACTTCTGATCTGTACAGGCATTACCAGGTAGGTCATTTTCATGCCGCTGAGTGGCGTCAAAATCGCTGGGCTTGTCGCCGAGTTGCACTGAATCTGCACCTCGGTGCTGGGCAGAGCTTTTAACCCCTCTAAGAGATAGCGCACATTAAAGGCAATATCGAGATCTTCACCCGTGATTTGGGCCGGAAGCACCTCTCGCCCACTGCCCACTTCTTGGGCTTCAACAGAGAGGGCAATACTCTGCTCTGAGCTGATCACAGACAGCTTAACAATATTATTTCGCTGGTCAGCTAGGACGGCAATCCGCTCAAGGGCAGCCATAAACTGCTTACGGTCAAGGGTTAGCTGCCGCTCAAACTGCTGAGGAATCAACTGCCGATAGTTAGGGTATTGCCCTTCTAAAAGGCGGGTGGTAATCCGCTGATCGCCCAGCTCAAAAACAACTTGAGTAGGATCAAACCGTAGGGAAATTGGCTCAGTTCCCTGATAGAGTTGCATCGTTCGCTCTAGCTCTCTGAGCGCTTTGCCGGGGACGGTGACCTCCAGGGTGAGCGGTGCTTTGTCAGCCTTATCATCATCATCGTCTTCGTCGACCGTTTTAACCACCGCCAATCGATGACCATCCGTAGCCGCAAATTCTAAGTTATCTGGCTCTGCCGTGAGGTGGACACCGGTTAAGACCTGCTTGGTTTCATCAGAACTCGTCGCAAACAATGCGCCATGGAGCCCTTCTAAAACAGCCTCGGCAGAGAGTTGAGCAAGTTGCCCCGCTTCGACCTCTGGCAAAGCGGGATAGTCTTCTGCCCCCATGCCCCGGACTTGATATTCTCCAGAGGAGCAAGTCAGGGTCACCACAGCATCTTCTTCGGAACCGCTAAGCTCCAGATCCTCGGACGGTAACCGGGCAACGATGTCAGATAGGAGCTTTGCTGGCAGCGTTAGCGTGCCTTTTTCATCCACTTGAGCGGGAAAACGAGTTTGAATCCCCAGGGTTTCATCGAACCCGATCAGGGTTATCTGTTGAGCATCGTCATCGGCCTTGAGCAAAATATTGGACAGGACCGGCTTTGTAGGACGGGACGGAACGGCACGGCCCACCATTGATAGGTGGGTATTTAATTCACTCTGTGAGCAAACAAATTTCATAGGACGCTCTAACCAGGGATACTTTAAAGCTTGACCATATCCAACCCCCAGCTTGCCTTTAGACACAACTCAAGTTTGTAGGCTGGCTGTGGTTTAGGTCGGTTGGATGCCAATCCTAGCACCCTCCCTGCAGGATTCAAAGACCTTATTTGGCTCTGTTAGGTCTCTATGTTCTATATGGAAATAAATACCTTTAAATAGCTATAGTAGGCACTGTGGAAATTGTGGAAAGGTTGATTTAAAGGATGACAGGCTGGGAGATCTCCATATTTTTGCCTTGTGGAAAAGGTGTGGAAAATATAGGTTGGATTCCACAGCTCTCGAATTGTCAAGCTTTTTTTCCACTTTTGGGACGGTCTTATCCCCATTGATTTATAGGGTTTTCCACAAGAATCACAACGTTTTCCACAGATTTTTTTTCTTTAATTTTTACATTTGTGCTTACAAACTGCTTAGAACCTGGTGTCTCTATTGGCTTCAGCCACTATTGCATCTGTCAGGCTAGTCAGGACAAGAAGATATCTATGAAAGCCTTCACTCGCAACAGCTAACCTGACTCGCAACTGTCCTGATGCATTAGGTCATTATGCATCAGGACAGTTGCGATATCCGCGTGGATAAGATGCCCGGTTTTTAAGCGAGTTGAGTGTTGGGACCTAGCCACCGGCTTTGATGCGATCGCTAACTTGGCGCACCGTTTGAGCTAGGGTCATGTCTTCTTTGATGAGCCGGTTGATTTTTTCACAGCTGTACATCACAGTGGTGTGGTCTTTGCCGCCAAAGACCTCCCCCACTTTGGGCAGGCTGAGGTCGGTGTGTTGGCGCATCAGATACATGCCAACTTGTCGAGCCAGGCTAATTTCGCGGCGGCGTGAGTTGCTTTTGAGATCGTCGATCGAGATATTAAAGGTTTCTGAGACGGCTTTTAGGACTGACTTTGGCGAGGCGTCTACTTTTTCGACCGGGCTATTGAGCACCGGAGCCAGGTTGTCTATGGTCATGGGCAGACCTGAGATAGAGGCGTATGCGATCGCACGGATCAAGGCCCCCTCTAGCTCACGAATATTAGACGTATAGGCGGCGGCGATATGCTCGATCACCTCGCGGCCAATGCGCACATTTTCGTACTCTGCCTTCTTTTGCAAAATCGCCATGCGGGTTTCAAAATCAGGGGGTTGAATATCTGCAATCAGCCCCATTGAGAATCGTGAGCACAGGCGATCTTGGAGTCGGGGGATCTGATTGGGAGGCCGATCGGAGGCCAGCACAATTTGCTTCCCGGCTTCATGCAGCGTATTGAAGGTATGAAAAAACTCCTCTTGGGTGTACTCTTTTCCTTCGATAAATTGGATGTCATCCACCAGGATCAGGTCAACCTCGCGGTATTGCTCTCGAAATCGCTGCATGCTATCGCGCCGAATGGCCGTGATTAGGTCGTTGGTAAACTGCTCGGTCGATACGTAGGCTACCCTGGCCGAATCCTCGATTTCGAGACGATAGTGCCCAATGGACTGCATCAGATGGGTTTTGCCCAGCCCTACCCCACCGCATAAAAATAGGGGGTTAAATTCTCGGCCAGGGGACTCGGCAACAGCGAGGGACGCCGCATGGGCCATGCGATTGTTGGACCCAACGACAAAGCGTGAAAAAACTGCTTTTGGGTTTAATTCAGGGGCGCGGGGTTTCCAGTTGCTGGGTGAGCTGGGATGTTTAGCTTTGGTCGGAGCCTCGGCTGGGCGACTGACCTCAGGGGGGCGGCTTGGAATGGGCGAGTCAACGCCTTCATTGACCGTGACTGTCACGGCGACTGGGTGACCTAAAATATCATGGGTAATATCGCTAATGGTGCTGATGTAGTGCTTTTGCAGCCAGTTTCGCGCAAACGGATTAGGGGTTGAAATCGTCAGGGATGTTTCTGTGAGTTCCTGTAGGCGAGCAGGTTTGATCCACGTCTCAAAGGTGGGCCCGCTGAGTTGGGTTTTGAGCCGATCCAGTACCTGATTCCAAAGACTTTCTTCTGCCTTATCCACGACCAAACTTCGCAACCTCTGCTGAAATGAACTAAGTCCTTGGGTTTGACTAACGCCTAAATGTACTACTCGGCAATGCGCATTTATCTGAATCTTGCGGGTGTTTTGGGGATCAATGACAAAAGAGGCTCAATGGAGCAAAATCACCTGGCAGCCACCTAAAGAGCCCGATGATAACGGGTCTGATGCCAATGAAAGGCCCTATACCTATAAAGGGGCTAATTGGGCAAATCATGCACTCCCCAATGTCTAATGTGACCTGCCAGCGCGACCTAAATAACCTGAATAAGTAGCTGGACGACTGATGTGTGAGTTCGGTTGCCAACATGTTGGTGTCCTCCGGATGTCCTCACCAAGTAGCAAATCATCATAGAGATATGCAAAAAAACTTGCTCGGGCACTAGATACATGCTACAGAGACATGTCCGTAGTCTAGATGTAGAGGTGCCTGGAGCATTTAGCTTTTAAAGAGTACCGCATCCCGACAAACTTTTTTGAGGACTGTCACAGGAGTGTCACGTTGGCATAACACGGTTGCTAATCGTAAACGCTATAAGAAAATCAGGGTACCTTGTTCGGCTCAGACGGTTTGGCTGTGCGCCAGCAGCCAGCGGTTAACAGTCAGGCGTAAGGGTCTCTGTGAGCAGAGTAAAGTCCTTGGAAAGGAGTACGCAGCTTACGTTGATGTTGATTACAAGAAATTAGAAAAAGTATGAAGTCAAGTGGCCCGCATCTGAAACATCTGAAATCTTTGGCAAAACAGGCGGTTAGCTATCTCATGGTAGGCGGCGTCAGCGCCGGGGCTGTCTTGATTGCCACGGGGCGTACCCAGCCGTCGAATGCCCTGTCCCTGGAGTCTTCGGCGTTGATTGCTCAGTTGCCGAGCGATCCGACTGGGTCTAATTTCATCGCATCGGCGGTGGATCGGGTTGGGCCTGCGGTGGTGCGCATTGACTCTGCGCGCACAGTAACGCAACGGCGACCCAGTGTGTTTGACGATCCGTTCTTTCGTGAATTTTTTGGTGATCGGGGTATCCCTAACCCGCCGTCCACTCGGGTCGAGCGGGGGACGGGGTCTGGTTTTATCACCGATGCCGATGGGGTTATTTTGACCAATGCCCATGTGGTGGAGGGGGCCGATGAAGTGACGGTCACCCTCAAAGACGGTCGTGAGTTGCGGGGCGAAGTGCTGGGTCAAGATTCTTTGACCGATGTGGCGGTGGTGCGGGTAGAGGCCTCTGGGTTGCCGACAGTGCCCATGGGGGATTCTGATGCCCTAAAGCCTGGGGAATGGGCAATCGCCATTGGGAATCCCTTGGGGTTAGACAATACGGTCACCGCCGGGATTATCAGCGCCACGGGGCGCACCAGTGCTCAGATTCGTGTGCCCGATAAGCGCATACAGTTCATCCAGACCGATGCGGCGATTAACCCTGGCAACTCAGGAGGACCGTTACTCAATGAGCGCGGCGAAGTGATTGGTATGAACACAGCCATCATCGGCGGAGCCCAGGGATTAGGGTTTGCCATCCCGATTAAGGCTGCGCAGGAGCTTGCCGATGAGCTGATTGCCAACGGTCGGGTTGATCACGCCTACCTGGGTATCCAGATGCGAACGCTGACGGCGGACCTGCGTCAGCAGATTAATCAAGACCCGCGCAGCAATCTCAGCATTCGAGCCGATCAGGGGGTCGTGATTTTGGGCTTAGTGCGCAACTCACCCGCTGTGCAAGCGGGTTTGCAGCCGGGGGATGTGATCGTGCAGATGAATGGTGAAACTGTGGTCGATGCTGAGCAGGTCCAGCGCATTGTGCAGGGGACTGAGATTGGCGAACCCATTGAGCTAGAAGTCGATCGCAACGGGCAGACGATCGGGCTCAATGTGAGTCCGGGGGCGCTGCCGGTTGAGGCTAATCGCCGTTAGGTTGCGGCTTATTCTAGTCCCTCCCTCCCAATCCTTCTTTCCACAACGGGGAGAGAAGGATTGTCGATTCCCTATGCCAAAATAGAATTATGTCTAAGCTTCTTGATGAGTCAAATAACGGATTGACGGTTGTGCAGTTGGGAAATCCGCAGCTGCGGCAGCTGTCGCGCGAGATCGCAACGCCCCCTTCTGCTGCTATTCAAACCCTGATTGATCAACTCCTCACCACGGTTCAAGCTGAGCATGGCGTTGGGATTGCCGCGCCCCAGGTGGGCGAAAACGTCAGGTTGATCATCATTGCCTCACGCCCCAACCTCCGCTACCCCAACGCGCCCAAAATGGAGCCGACTCCCATGCTCAATCCACAGCTGCTATCTCACTCGATAGACACTGTGAACGGCTGGGAAGGCTGTCTGAGTGTGCCAGGCATACGGGGCTTAGTGCCTCGCTACCGAGAAATTGAAATTGCCTATCAAGACCGCTGGGGTGAACATCATCGTCAGGTGCTAAAGGATTTTGTGGCCCGGATTTTTCAACACGAACTCGATCATCTAGAAGGCCGCGTTTTCTTAGACCGTGTCGAGAGCACGTTGGATTTAATGAGTGAAGCTGAGTATCAAAAACGCGTCGTCGTGGGCTGATACTCAGCTTCTCCCCCTGCACCCGCTGTCTCCCCTGCCGTCACAACCCAATTTTTAAGCACCTGACGATGATGTTCACCCCAGCGGTCTTGATAGGCAATTTCAATTTCTCGGT
>JBCBQD010000142.1:0-14500 GCA_039820425.1 Cyanobacteria bacterium J06635_1 | reverse complement strand
CAGAACCAAAGCTAAAGAAACCGGCAAGCCGGTTGTCCCAGTTCGTTGTGAAGGGTTCCGGGGCGTTTCTCAATCTTTGGGTCACCACATTGCTAACGACACGGTTCGTGACTGGGTTTTACCCAAAGCAGATGAGTACCGTGAGCTGCCCGAGGGCTTTGAGTCTACCCCCTATGATGTCAACATCATTGGTGACTACAACATCGGTGGTGACGCCTGGCCTAGCCGACGACTGCTCGAAGACATGGGGCTACGGGTAATCTGCCAGTTTTCTGGGGATGGCACCTTCAATGAAGTTGTGATGACACCGTTGGCCAAGCTAAACCTGATCCACTGCTATCGGTCGATGAACTACATCTGCCGGTTTATGGAAGAGAAATACGGCATCGGCTGGCTGGAGTACAACTTCTTTGGCCCTACCCAGATCGCCAAGTCTCTGCGCAAAATTGCTGAGCAGTTTGACGAAACTATCCAGGCCAAAGCCGAAGCTGTGATTGCTGAAAACCAGGCTCGGATGGATGCCATTATTGCTAAATACCGCCCCCGCTTAGAAGGCAAGACGGTCATGATGATGGTCGGTGGCTTGCGTCCCCGTCACGTCATCCCCGCCTTTGAAGACCTGGGTATGAATGTGATTGGTACCGGCTACGAATTTGGCCACGGTGACGACTACAAGCGCACCGCCGACTACGTCAAAGAAGGCACCGTTATCTATGACGACGTCAGTGGCTACGAATTTGAAGAGCTGGCCAAGCAGCTTAACCCCGACCTGATCGCCGCTGGCATCAAAGAGAAGTACGTCTTCCAGAAGATGGCCCTTCCCTTCCGCCAGATGCACTCTTGGGATTACTCCGGCCCCTACCACGGCTACGAAGGCTTCGAAGTCTTTGCCCGCGATATGGATTTGGCGATTAACAATCCCACTTGGGGGCTCATTGAGACACCCTGGCAAGCCGCGTAGAGAAGGTAGAGGGTAGAGGGTAGAGAGTAGAGGGTAGAGAGTTCTACTTCCGAACAATACTCTTCATCATTCACCCACTACCCACTACCCACCACCCACTACCCACCACCCCTCCCCCACTCCAAAGGAGATCACCATGACTGAGAACGTTAATCCTCAAGTGCCAGAAAACACTCCAGAACCTGGCAAGATTCAAGATCACTTCGACCTATTCCAAACCGATACTTACCAAGACTTATTCGAGTACAAGCGTCAATTTGAAGGAGCCCACAGCCGCGAGAAAGTGGCAGAAGTGGCTGAGTGGACCAAGTCCTGGGAATACCGGGAAAAGAACTTTGAGCGCGAGGCTCTCACTGTTAACCCCGCGAAAGCTTGTCAGCCCTTAGGCTCTCTCTTTGTGGCCGCTGGCTTTGAGGGAACCTTGCCCTACAGCCACGGTTCCCAAGGGTGTGTAGCTTACTTCCGCACCCACTTAACCCGTAATTACAAAGAGCCCTTCCAGGCGGTGTCCTCTTCGATGACAGAAGATGCAGCGGTCTTTGGAGGCCTAAATAACCTCAAGCAAGGTCTACAGAACTCTTATCAACTCTACAATCCCAAAATGATCGCGCTGTGCACGACCTGCATGGCCGAGGTGATTGGCGATGACATCGGGGCCTTCATTCAAACCGCTAAAAACGAGGACTTGATTCCTCAAGATTTGCCCGTCCCATCGGCTCACACCCCTAGCTTTGTGGGCTCTCATATCACCGGCTATGACAACATGCTCAAAAGCATATTGTCGACCTTGACCGAGGGTAAAAAGGCAGACACCACCAACGGTAAGTTTAACTTCAACCTGGGCTTTGATCCCTATGTGGGCAACCTCCGTGAGCTAAAGCGCATCTTGGGCTTGTTTGGGATTGACTACACTATCCTGTCAGACAACTCCGATACGTTTGATTCTCCCAACACGGGCGAATTCAAGATGTACAATGGGCTCACCACCCTGGAAGATGCGGCTGATTCGATCAATGCTGAGGGCACCTTCTTCTTCCAGAAGTACACCACGGTCAAAACCCAGGAATACCTCACTAAGGACTGGGAGCAGAAAACCTACAACTTCCGTCCCTTTGGGATCAAAGGCACCGATGAGTTCTTAATGAATCTGTCGGCCATCACTGGCAAGCCTATTCCTCAGGAGCTTCAGCAGGAGCGCGGTCGCGCGGTTGATGCGCTGACCGACTCCCAAGCCTGGATCCATGGCAAGCGGATTGCCCTCTACGGTGACCCCGACCATGTGTTCAACCTGACCCAGTTCCTGTTGGAAATGGGTGCTGAGCCTGTACACATCGTGGTAACCAACTCCAACAACGAGTTCGAGGCAGAAATCCGTGAGCTGTTGACCAACAGCCCCTACGGACAAGATGCAACGGTCTGGGGTAAGAAGGACCTGTGGCACCTGCGATCGCTGATGTTCACCGAGCCCGTTGATCTGCTGATTGGTAACTCCTACGGCAAGTACCTGTGGCGCGACACCCACACCCCGCTGGTGCGCATTGGCTATCCCATCTTTGATCGCCACCACATGCACCGCTACGCCACCCTCGGCTACCAGGGCGCAATCAATCAGTTCAACTGGATCATCAACACCATCCTGGATGAACTCGATCGTCAGACCATCGTACCCGCGAAGACGGATATCTCCTTCGACCTGATTCGTTAGGAAGGTTAATGGGTAGTGGGTAGTGGGTCAGTCACGCTTCTACTCTCCACCCTCTACCCTCCACCCTCCACCCTCCACCCTCCACCCTCCACCCTTATCCCCTCCCCTGCCATGAAACTCAGTGAAGAAATCGAAATCGATTCTCCGCCTTTTTTTGATATGGGCGATCGCGTCCGGGTTCGCAAAGTGATCCGCAATGATGGCACCTTTCCAGGTAAAGACATTGGCTTTCATCTCGCTAAGAAAGGCGATGTCGGCTACATCGTCGGCATTGGTACCTATTTGCAGCGGGCCTACATTTACTCCGTACATTTTCTAGAAACCAACTACGTCGTTGGCTGTCTCAAAAAAGAGTTAGACCTGGCAGAAGAGCGCCCACCCCTGATTGAACAACCAGATTGGTAACAAGCCATGGCTACTTTGTTTCCCCATACGTCTTTCCCGTCCTGTCCCATTACCCTGCCTAAGCGTCGATTTCCCAGCTTCGATATTTTTAAGCCCCTCCGCCGCAGGATTGATCAAATTCAAGTGAGAAGCCATCGACTGGCCCACCTGATTTGTCGGGTTATTCCCTGTCAATGTCCCTTTGAGCGAGATATTTCGGTTCTGGGTTATGAGCTACATATCCCGGCGCTGTGCAAACTCAATCCGGTGTATGACGAACTGGTCAGCTTACGACTTCGTGCCCTTTCATATCTGTCAGATGTCTTTGAAGAAGACATTACCCAATACATTTGTTAATTAATTCTCTATCCCCTGATCGCCATGAACATGACCTCTGGCAAAATCAACGAACTCCTCACCCAGCCGGGCTGCGAGCATAACCATAAAAAAGATAAAAAGGGCAAAAACAAAGCCTGTCAACAGCAAGCGCAACCCGGTGCCGCCCAGGGGGGCTGTGCCTTTGATGGAGCCAGTATTGCCTTGGTGCCGATCACCGATGTTGCCCATCTGGTACATGGTCCCATCGCCTGTTCGGGCAACTCCTGGGGGAGTCGAGGCAGCCTTTCCTCAGGTCCGATGATCTATAAAATGGGCTTCACCACCGACCTGAGCGAAAATGACATTATCTTTGGCGGTGAGAAGAAGCTCTACAAAGCTATCCACGAGGTCAAAGACCGCTATCACCCAGCCGCTGTCTTTGTTTATCTGACCTGTGTCACGGCGTTGATTGGGGATGACCTGGACTCAGTTTGTAAGAAAGCGAGCGAAAAATTTGATATTCCCGTGGTGCCCGTCAGCTCCCCTGGTTTTGTGGGCAGCAAGAACCTGGGCAACCGGATTGGCGGCGAAGCCCTATTAGACCATGTCGTTGGGACGCGGGAACCTGACTATACAACCCCCTATGACATCAATCTGATCGGTGAGTACAACATTGCTGGCGAAATGTGGGGCATGCTACCCCTGCTGGAGAAAGCAGGCATTCGCGTGCTAGCAAAGATTACCGGCGATGCCCGCTATAACGAGGTCGCCACCGCCCATCGGGCTAAGCTCAATGTGATGATTTGCTCTAAGGCGCTGATCAATATGGCCCAAAAGATGGAGGAACGCTACGGCATTCCCTACATCGAAGCGTCGATCTATGGGGTCGAAGACATGAATCACCTGCTGCGGGAGGTGGCTGCTAAGGTGGGCGATGCCGAGATGCAAGCCCGCGTTGAGGCAATCATTCAGGCCGAGACCCAAAAGCTAGATACCGCCCTGGCCCCCTATCGCCAACGCCTCCAGGGTAAGCGGGTAGTGCTTTACACCGGCGGGGTTAAAAGCTGGTCGATTATCTCCGCCGCCCACGATCTGGGCATCAACGTGGTGGCCACCAGCACCAAAAAAAGCACCGAAGAAGACAAGGCCCGCATCAAAAATCTCCTCGGCAAAGACGGCATTATGATGCAAAAAGGCAACGCCCAAGAACTCCTAAAGGTGATTGCCAAAACCAAAGCCGATATGCTCATTGCCGGAGGCCGCAACCAGTACACCGCCCTCAAGGCAAAAATCCCCTTCCTCGACATCAACCAGGAGCGCCACCATCCCTACGCTGGGTATCTGGGCATGATCGAGATGGCTAAGGAGTTAGACGAAGCCCTGCACAGCCCGATCTGGGAGCAGGTTCGGCGTGAGGCACCTTGGGAAGTAGAGGGTAGAGAGTCGTGGGTAGAGAGTAGCGAGACTACCCACTACCCACTACCCACTACCCACTACCCTCCTACAAAAGTCCTCTCCCGCCGCAAAGCCGTCGCCGTCAACCCCCTCAAACAAAGCCAACCCCTGGGTGCGGCCCTCGCCTACCTGGGCATCAAGGGCATCATGCCGCTATTCCACGGGTCACAAGGCTGTACAGCTTTTGCCAAGGTGATGCTGGTGCGACATTTCCGGGAGGCGATCCCCTTGTCGACCACGGCAATGACGGAGGTTTCCACTATTCTCGGTGGTGAGGATAATGTAGAAACTGCCATCACGACTCTCATGGAGAAGTCGAATCCGGAGATTGTCGGGTTGTGTACAACGGGCCTCACCGAAACCCGCGGAGACGACATGATGGGGATCCTCAAAGATCTGCGCAAGCGCAACCCGCAGCTTGCGGATCTGCCTATCGCGTTTGCCTCTACGCCTGATTTTAAGGGAGCCTTGCAAGATGGCTACGCGGCAGCTGTCGAAGCGCTGGTGCGAGATATTCCTGACTATGGCTGGGATGAGGTGCGACAGCAGGGTGAAGCCTATGCCGATCCATTCTATGCCTATGCGATGCCAGGTATGCCCTCCCAGGTAACGGTCCTGGCCGGTTCATCCCTGGCTCCCGGAGATGTGCAGGCGCTTAAAGAGATGGTGATTGCCTTCGGTCTAAATCCGGTGGTTGTCCCCGATCTGTCAACGTCTTTGGATGGTCATTTGTCAGACAGCTACAGCGGGCTCACCAGCGGTGGCACGACCCTAAACCAGCTCAAGACATTGGGTTACTCCTCCTTTACCCTGGCGGTGGGCCGCACCATGAAGCTGTCCGCTGAGATTTTGCAACAGCGGTTTGGCACTGAGTTTAAGCTGTTTGATAGCCTCACTGGGTTAGGGGCTGTGGATAGCTTCCTACAAACTCTCTCAGAGTTAAGCGGTCGGCCCGTCCCTGAGAAATTTCGGCACCAGCGCAAACAGTTGCAAGATGCCATTCTCGACACCCACTTTTTCTTTGGCCGTAAACGGGTCGCCCTGGCCCTGGAGCCTGACCTGCTCCACACCGTTGCCTGGTGGCTCACCACCACCGGGGCCGAGGTCCATGCTGCGGTCACCACGACCAAATCTAAGCTGCTAAAAGAGCTGCCCGTTGACACCGTCACCATCGGCGACCTGGAAGACTTTGCCGATTTGGCTCAGGGGGCGGACTTGTTGATCGCCAACTCCAATGCCAAAGCCCTCTCAAAAAGCCTGGGTATTCCCCTCTACCGCATGGGGTTCCCGGTCTTTGATCGCCTTGGCAACGGTCAACGCCACACCGTCGGCTACGACGGCACCATCCAGCTCTTGTTTGACATCGGCAACATTTTTCTGGAGGCCGATGAGAGCGCCGCCCATGCTCAGGTCCATGCCTGGCGGGAGGGTGAGGTGGGTAGTGAGTAATAAAAAAGGAGATCCCCTATGAAAATTGCCTTTGCCACTAGAGATTCAGTTCACATCAATGCCCACTTTGGCTCGGCCAGTCAGGTGGATGTCTATGACGTCAACACCGAAGGCTATACCTTCCTAGAGAATCTGAAATTTCAAGGAAATCTCAAGGAGGATGGTAATGAAGACAAGCTGGAGCCCAAGCTCCGGGCGCTGCAAGGCTGCTCCATTGTTTATGTTTCAGCAATCGGCGGCAGCGCTGCTGGTCGACTGATTCGCAACAATATCACACCGATAAAATCCCAATCGGAGGAGAAAGATAAAATTCAGGACGTGCTAACGCAGTTGGTGCAGACCCTCAACGACAGCCCGCCGCCTTGGCTGCGAAAGGTGCTTTCAAAGAGCCAGTTGAGTCAGCCTGCCCTAGCTGAAGACGAGTTTGAAGATGAATTGGAAGACGAATTTGAAACTATTGAAGAGGAAGTAATCGTATGAGCCCCGTTCAAACCCCTGTTGAAACATCGACAGCTGCCAGCACCCCTGTCAGTGCAGCCTTAACCGTTGACAGTTCCCCCTTTCTCAAGGCAATTGTTCAACAAATTCGCGCCAATGATCCCTATGGGACCTACCGCAACTGGGCCGATGAGATCTTACTAAAGCCCTATGTGATCGCTAAGAAAAAACGCCGGGAAATCTCAGTGGAAGGGGATGTAGATCCCATCACCTTGGGTCGGATTCTGGCTTTTTATCGTGCGATCGCAGCTCGCATCGAAGAAGAAACCGGTCAGCTCTCGCAGGTCGTGGTCGATCTCAGTCACGAAGGCTTTGGCTGGGCACTGATCTTTTCTGGTCGCCTGATTCTGGTCTCCAAAACCCTGCGAGATGCCCAACGCTTTGGTTTTGACTCTTTAGAAAAACTCAACGCCGAAGGCGACAAACTCGTCCAAAAAGGGATTGACTTAGCAACCCGCTTCCCGGAGGTTTGCAACGTCTAGTCAATCTCTCCCTCCAGTGGGCGGGCGCGACTCATCGCGCCTCTCCCACTACCCACTACCCACTACCCACTACCCACTACCCCTATGCTCCAATCTCCCCCCCTTACCCTCGAAGACCTCAAAAAACAAATCAGAAAGCTCAATAGCAAGGCCGGTCAAATGAAGATGGACCTTCACGACATTGCCGAAGGTCTGCCCACTGATTTAGAGCTACTCCCCGATGCAGCCGCGCGCACCTATGACATCTACTGCCAGCTGCGTGAGCTTAAACAGCAACTCAAAACCTTGGAGGCTAACCCATGATGACCTTACCCAAGACCCTGACTCAATTTAACCAGCTCAAGGACGCTGAAGAATACTTCCAGTTCTTTGGTTTGGCCTATGACCCCAAAGTTGTCAACATCAACCGTCTGCACATTTTGCGAAAGTTCTCCCAATTAGTCCAGGAGGTTGATAAGTCCCAAAGCGACGCTCAAAAGCTAGACGCCTATCGCCAAGCGCTGCAAACTGCCTATGACCTATTTTTGACCTCTAATTCAGTCGAGCAAAAACTGTTCAAAGTTTTCCAAGATAAACCTAAAAACGTGGTGAAGCTCTCCGATATCGTCGTGGAGTAAGTTCATCTCCTGTTGCCCACTACCCACTACCCGACCCACCCATGCTTCCTTCCTTAACCCCTACCGAACTCGAACGCTACCGCCGCCAGATGATGTTGCCTGGTCTGGGTGAAACCGGCCAGCGCCAGCTAAAAAATACCACGGCGCTGGTGACGGGGGTAGGTGGGTTAGGCGGCACCGCCGCTCTCTATCTGGCCGTCGCTGGCGTCGGTAGGCTGATCCTGGTGCGAGGCGGTGACCTGCAACGGGATGACCTCAATCGACAAGTCTTGATGACCGATGACTGGGTAGGCAACCCTCGAGTGTTTAAGGCCCAGAAAACCTTGAGTCAGCTCAACCCTGATATCGACGTCCAGGCGCTGTGTAAATATGTCAGCGCCGACAATATCGATCCCCTGGTGCAACAGGCAGATATCGCCCTGGACTGCGCCTTTGACTTCAAAGAGCGAGACTTACTCAACGCCGCCTGTGTGCGTTGGGGCAAGCCCATGGTGGAGGCCGCTATGAACAGCATGGAGGCCTATCTCACCACCATCGTACCGGGGGAAACCCCTTGCCTCACCTGTCTATTTCCCGAAAAACCAGAGTGGGATCGCTGGGGTTTTGGGGTATTGGGAGCTGTGTCAGGCACCCTGGCCTGCCTGGCCGCTCTGGAGGCGATTAAGCTGATCACCGGTTTGGGCGATCCCCTCCTGGGGCAACTGTTAACCATGGATTTGGCCCGTGCCGAATTCGCCAAACGCCGCCCTTACCACGATCCCAACTGTCCTGTCTGCGGCCAAATCACGCGGGCTAATCTGTCCGACCGACTGGCCTCCCTTTCTCTCCGTTGAGTTCTACCTAGACCTATGCCCTGGACTACTCTGATTTTGTTTGGACTCGCCGTTGTCTCCTGGCGATTTGCCCTAAAACACCCCGATGATGTGGGTCGATTTTTAGGAACCCAGTCTGCCTTGCTTTGTTTGGTGGCCAGTTTGGTGAAAGCACCCTTGGTTTTGCAAGGGGCTGCCCTCGTGGGGGTATTAGTTTATCCCACCTGTTCGTCAAGAGCTGAACGGGCGATCAAACCTAGCTGCCCTCGGTTGTGCTTGCTGCAGGGACAATGCCGATCATTGCAGAGACCCTAGGCTTGGTTTGAAGTAGATATGTCTTTTCAAAGTTGTCTCTGAAGGAAGATCTTATGACTGTTACATTGACCGAAGTTGCCGAGCTCCGTCTGCGAACCTTTGTGCGTGGCACCCCTGACTATGTCCCCACCCGGGGCATTCGCCTGGCTGTGAAAGATGGGGGCTGCAACGGCTATGAATATGACATCAAGGTGGCGAATGCCCCAAACCCTGACGACGAGGTCACAGAGTCAGGCAGCCTCAAAGTTTTTGTAGATCCGACAAGTGCCCCACTACTCAATGGCGTCGTTGTGGACTACATTGACAGCCTACTGGAAAGCGGTTTCAAATTTACCAACCCCAACGCCACCGACACCTGCGGCTGTGGAAAATCGTTCCAGTCAGGAGAGGGTGGACCTGGGGGCGTACCCTGCTCTTAGAGAGGAGTGGGTAGGGTAGCCGTACTACCCTATCTCCCCCAGCCTCCCCATCTCCCCATCTCCCTTTTCTCTCTACACCCACTACCCACTACCCATTACCCACACCCCAATACCCAACTACAGAGGAGACCCACCATGACAACTTACCAAGTCCACCTGATCAACAAAAAGCGCAATATCGATATTACGATCCCGGTTGAAGATGACATGTACATCCTGGATGCTGCAGAAGAAAACGATATTGAGCTACCTTTCTCTTGCCGGGGCGGTGCCTGCTCAAGCTGTGTCGGCAAACTCGTCGAAGGTGAAATTGATCAAGAAGATCAGTCTTTTCTAGAAGATGAGCAAATTGCCAAAGGCTTTGTGCTGTTGTGTGCGGCTTATCCTCGCTCGGACTGCACGGTTAAAACCCATATGGAGGCGTATTTAGTTTAGAAATTTGAGGGGGAGAGTACAGCAAGATTTGCGCTTGATCTTCCCCTTAGCAAGTGTTTAGAAGGTTAAAGATTGCATATGTTTACTGGTTTTACAATATCCGGAGCATCTCTAAAATTGTTGAAGGTCGGTGAGCGTGGTGTCATTGCCAGGGTCAAGGGCACTAACCCGGCGGTGACCGACCAACTGAGAAGGTTAGGATTATCCCCCGGGACGTCTATCACCTTAGAACAACGGTTTCCCCGATTTGTAGTGCGCACTCGTCAAGGACCATTAGCGCTAACCCAGGCAATGATTCAGTCAATTTATGTGCGTACTCGAGTTTCCTAAAACAACGTGTAATTGCAGGAGTCGAGAAAATGGCAACAATTGGAATTTTTTATGGCAGCACCTCTGGTGTCACAGAAGAAATCGCAGAGAAAATTCAGGCGGAAATTGGCGAAGAGAGCTGCGATTTATACAGTATGGAGGAAGATTTTGATGACGTTGATGACTTATTGAAATATGACTATTTACTCCTTGGGTGCTCGACCTGGGGGGCTGGAGAAGTCCAGAATGATTGGCGTGAACCTTTGTTTGATATGGAAGTCGATAAGCCAGATTTTTCTGGAAAGACCATCGCTATCTTTGGCCCCGGCGATTGTCAAGGTCACAGCAAGCATTTTGTAGGGGCGTTAGGCACCCTCTATGACCAGTTCAAAGCCTTGGGCGCAAAAGTTGTGGGCACTGTTTCAACAGAAGGATATTTCTTTGAAAAGTCTACCGCGATTCGGGAGGGGCAATTTGTTGGGTTGCCCCTGGATGAAGTGAATGAAAGCGATAAAACAGATCAGCGGATTACCGATTGGCTGGAGTCGCTCAAGGCTGATTTTCCGGCGCTGGCGTCTTAAAGGGTAAGTCCTATTAGCAAAAATCCACCACGAGTTAATCTCGTCTGAGTTAAAATGATGTGTCACTTTCTAAACAGATTGCAAATGGAACCCGCGACCTCTCCGGCTGGTGACACCTCACAGTTTAAACGCAGGTGGGCTGATTACTATCAGGCTGTGGCGGGTCGTCCTCCCCGTGACACGCTGGTGACAGCCCTTGATCGCTTTTCGGCTGAATCTAAAACATCTTCTGAAACGCCTAAATCCACCCCTGGATTTGCGGTCGATTTAGGCTGTGGAGATGGGCGCGACACGGTGGAGCTCATCCGCCGCAATTGGCGAGTTTTGGCGATTGATGGGGAGCCAGAGGCAATCGTTCGGCTCACCCGCCGTCAGGATATTAACCGGATCTATTTAGAAACTCGAGTGCAGCGGTTTGAGGACATGACATTACCCCCAGGGGTTGATCTGATTAACGCCAGCTTTTGCCTACCCTTTTGCCCCCCAAAACACTTTCCAGACCTTTGGGAAGAAATTGTGGCAGCCCTGAGGGCCGGTGGTCGATTTTGCGGGCATCTGTTTGGCGATCGCGATTCCTGGGCGGCTTACCCCGACGTTAGCTTCCATACTCGCTCGCAGGTCGAGCAGCTATTGTCTCCCTTTAAGATAGAGCTTTTTGACGAAGAAGATCATCCTGGCAAAACGGCTCTAGGAGAAGAAAAACACTGGCACATATACAATATTGTTGCCCGATTGCTTTAATAAATACAATTTTGCTGCATAGGATTTGGTGAAATATTGTCTAGAGAGTGTGAATTGATTCGTGTGTTTGGCTACGCCCTCGTAGGCCTTTTGAAGTTCTTGTTGGTGTTCTTAAAAGCCAACAGTCATTCATTTCTAGAATAACATCTAGAAATTGACATCATTCAATCATAGGAGAAACATTCATGCAGGTTGCCAAAGACGTGACTCAGCTCATTGGCCGAACCCCGCTGGTGCAGCTGAACCGGATTCCCCAGGCAGAGGGGTGTTTTGCTAAAATTTTGGTTAAGCTAGAGGGCATGAACCCCGCCGCCTCTGTGAAAGACCGTATCGGGGCCAACATGGTTCATGCGGCTGAGGTGGCGGGTGAGATCACCCCCCATCAAACTGTGCTGGTGGAGCCTACTTCTGGTAACACTGGCATTGCCCTGGCAATGGTCGCCGCTGCCAAAGGCTATCGTCTGATTCTCACCATGCCCGAAACCATGAGCATTGAACGCCGCGCCATGCTCAAAGCCTACGGCGCAGAACTAGTGCTCACCCCAGGGAATCTGGGCATGAAAGGTGCGATCGCAAGGGCTGAGGAGATTACGGCCCAACTGCCCAATGCCTTTATGCCCCAGCAATTTAAAAATCCTGCCAATCCTCAAATTCATCGAGAGACGACTGCCGTGGAAATTTGGGCCGATACCGATGGTCAGGTAGATATGGTCGTGGCCGGGGTCGGCACCGGCGGCACCATCACCGGCATTGCCGAAGTGTTAAAGCCCCGCAAGAAGAGTTTTCGAGCGATCGCCGTCGAGCCTACAAGTAGTCCAGTGCTCTCCGGTGGCAGCGCGGGTCCTCACAAAATCCAGGGGATTGGGGCAGGCTTTGTCCCTTCAATTCTTGAGGTTGATTTGATCGATGAGGTCGTTACCGTCACTGACGACTCAGCCATCGTCTTTAGCCGTCGGCTGGCCCGAGAAGAGGGCTTACTCTCCGGGATCTCTGCTGGGGCTGCCCTGGCCGCGGCTATTCAAGTTGGCCAACGGCCTGAAAACGAAGGTAAGCTGATTGTTGTCATCCAGCCTAGCTTTGGTGAACGCTACCTGAGTACGGTGCTGTTTAAGGATCTAGAACCTGCCTACCCAGCCCTGATACCCGACGCCCTGCCCTCAAACTATCCCACACCCGTTTCTTGAGGTTGAAAGCACTCAATCATGAATACGCCCTCTAATCCCTCACCCCCCGATCCTCGTCAGACGCTTTACTGTGAGCTGATCGACCGGCTACTGGCCTGCCCCAATGGAGAAGAACCTGAAATACTCAATGCCGAGCCCGACCTGCTGGATGCCGGATTTGTGCAAACTCTGATGCAAACCGCCAGCTATTTTGCCCATCAGGATAACCCTGACGCGGCTAAGTTTCTTGTTTTTATCGCCCGAGAGCTTGCCCATCAGTTAGGGCTCTACCCTGAAGTTCAGCCCCGACCCCAACCTCAAGCATAGCCACTGCCCATTACTAGGCACCCGAGATCATCTTACCTGCGAGCACAGCTATGAAACGTCGCCAATTGATTCCCTTTCTCCTGTCTGGTCTACTTGCCTGTTTCGTGGCAGTGGGGTATGGCTCTGGAGAGCCCATTGAGAAAGCTGGCGCAGATCCTGGCACACCCGTGACCATTACGGTCTCCGCTGCGGCCAGTTTGCAAGATGCGCTAGATGAGATCGCACCCCAGTTTAGCGCAGCCTATCCCAACATTGTTATAGACTACAACTTTGGCTCCTCCGGTGCGCTTCAGCGGCAGATTGAACAGGGGGCTCCTGCTGATGTTTTCTTCTCTGCTGCCACCCAACAAATGGATGCACTTTCAGAAAAAGGTTTAATTGTGCCAGGCTCTCGCCAAGACCTGGTGACCAATAGCCTGATGTTAATTGCACCCACCCGTACTAACTTGGACATCACGGTGCTCACCCAGATTAAAGACGCCGATATTAGCCGCTTTGCTGTAGGCGAGTTTCGCAGTGTCCCCGCCGGACAATATGCCGAGCAGGTGTTTGAGAAACTGGATCTGTTAGACCCTCTGCAATCTAAATTTGTTTTTGGCAATAATGTGCGTAGTGTCCTTGCTGCTGTTGAAAGTGGTCATGCAGAGCTGGGCATGGTTTACGCGACCGATGCGAAGCTCTCTACTCAGGTGAAGGTGTTGGCAACAGCGCCGGATGGGTCTCATCAGCCGATTATATACCCGATTGCGGTTGTTCAGAACGCCCTTAATCCTGAGGCGGCCCAAATCTTCATTGAGTTCCTGACGACAGATACTGCCCAGGAGATCTTCAAAGAATTCGGATTTGGCCAAATTTAGCATATCCCCCTCCTCCTTCGCCCTGATGTTAGACCTCTCCCCCCTGTGGATCTCTTTACGAATCGCGACGATCGCCACCGTCGTCACCTTCTTCCTGGGCATTGTGGCTGCTTATTTGATGCAGCGCTATCGGGGCCGCTGGCGGTCGCTGCTAGAGGGGGTTTTGCTTGCCCCCATGGTGTTGCCACCAACGGTGTTGGGTTTTTTACTGCTACTGCTGCTGGGTAAAAATGGGCCGCTGGGGTTTCTGCTCTCAAACGCGGGTATCAGCGTGGTGTTTACCTGGTATGCCGCGGTGATGACTGCAACGGTGGTGGCCTTTCCCCTGATGTACAAAACCACCCTGAGTGCGTTTGAGCAAATCGACAGCAGCCTGCAACAGGCCGCCCGAGCCCTGGGCGCATCAGAACTAAAAGTCTTTTGGCGAATTACCTTACCCCTGGCGCTGCCGGGTCTCTTAGCTGGCACCACCCTAGCCTTTGCCCGAGCCCTGGGCGAATTTGGCGCTACCCTGATGCTGGCTGGCAATATTCCAGGGCGCACCCAGACCTTGCCGATGGCCATCTACTTCGCCGTCGAAGGCGGCGACGTTCGCGAAGCCGCTATCTGGACCGGGGTGATTTTGGGCATTGCTTTGGGGGGGTTGGTGTTTGTGAATAAGTGGCAGTCGAG
>JBCBQD010000141.1:0-14718 GCA_039820425.1 Cyanobacteria bacterium J06635_1 | reverse complement strand
GCCACGCAGCTGACCACGATGGCTGTTGACCATCTCAAGACCCTGGGCTGTACCCACGCTTTGCTAAATGCATCCCCGCTGGGGCAACCGGTGTATGCAAATCTTGGCTTTGAGCCCGGCAATTTGATGTCTTTGAAAATTGCCGATGGATAACAGGTGGGTTTGATCAAGATGGTGGGTTTAGCCGATTTGATCATTTCGATAGATCCTGGTCATCCGTAACCCACCCTACGCCCCTACCTACCCATCTTCCTCTGCATTGGGCAAGCACAAGGGCTCCCCATCTTCCCCATCTCCTCCACCTTCCCCTGCCCCCTCTGCTCCCCTGCTCCTCTACCCACTCACCACCCACCACCCACCACCCACCACCCACTACCCATGCTCCCCAAAACCCCCCGCACCCAAATCAAACGTATCCCCAAACGGGGCGACTATGACCCTGCCACGATTTACGCCATTCTAGATGAAGCCCTGATTTGCCATATAGGCTTTGTCGTTGAGGGGCAGCCCTTTGTGATTCCAACCGCCTATGGGCGCATTGAGGATCGGCTCTACATCCACGGATCGCCCGCCAGCCGTATGCTCAAGACTCTACAGCAGGGGATTGAGATCTGTGTGACGGTGACCCTGCTCGATGGTTTGGTGCTGGCCAGATCAGCGTTTCACCATTCCATGAACTATCGGTCGGTAGTGCTGTTTGGGACTGCCCGTCGGGTTGATGATCTGGCCGAGAAGCAAACGGCGCTGCATGCTTTTACAGATCAGGTGATTCCAGGACGATGGGCGTCAATTCGCCAGCCCAGCCAGGCAGAACTGTCGGGTACGACGGTGCTGGCACTGCCCATTACGGAAGCCTCCGCCAAAGTTCGCACGGGTCCACCGATTGATGATGCGGCAGACTATAAATTGCCAGTCTGGGCCGGGGTCATCCCATTGCAGCTAACCGCCCAGACGCCCGTGGCAGATCCTAGATTGCCAGGTGAGATCGCGCTGCCAGAGTCTGTCAAACACTATCGTCGGTCAGGTTAGCTAACCTTTTCAGCGACTTTCCCATAGGATCGTCTGAGACGTTGATAAGTGCGATATGGCATGTAGAGGCCAGGGTTGTAGCCGGTAGAACTGAGAAAGAGGGCACAGGCTAAGGAATATTTGCCGTCTACGATGGCTGCAATGACTTCATTGATTGTTTTTTGATCAAGCTCACTGGGCCAGTTTGCGGTCGTGTCATGGATCATGGATGCACCTACGGAGTCTCACTCACAGCTTATGCCACTGGATTCACAAGCTCATACCCTACCCTAGCTTTCACTTGTGAAGAAATTATGAAGGTATGGGGTAGCAACGTATGTTGTATGGCCATAAACGTGTATGTCTGCTTACCAGCCCAGCAGCATTGCGATCTGCTCAGCCAGGGTCAATGAGTCAAAGGGCTTTGCAATCATACCTGCGGCTAACCTCATCGATGCGGGAGCCAGCATATCGGCATCTGCTTGGGCCGTTAATAAAATGACTGGGATGTTTTGGGTGCGTGGATTTGCTTGCAATTGATGAAGTACAGAGTTGCCATCCGTATCGGGTAGCATGATGTCTAGCAAAATCGCATCTGGCAGCTTGTTGGTTGCCTGGGCCAATCCCTCTGTCCCCGATGTGGCCGTCAATGTCATCCAATTGGCCTCTGTCTGTAGGCTAATTCGGACAATGACGTGAATCGAAATTTCATCGTCTATCAGCAAGATACGTTTGGGAGGCATGGTGGATGGGATGCCTTTTTTCTCTGTAGCTCTATGGAAACAGAAAATTATGAATATCTCGTGAATCTAAAGTTGTGAATATACCGAGAAGGACGTCAAATTAACCGGCGGCGGACCCGTGCCAGGCGATTTAAAATGCGGTTTGCCAGTGCGTCTGCTGTCACAGGCTTATTGAGATAATCATCAGCGCCCACAGCGAAAATCTCTGTTTCGACAGCGGCGTCGGTATACACAGTTAGAAAGAGGACAGGCAGCTGTGCCCAGCGAGGATCACTGCGGAGTAGCTGGCAGAGTTGAATACCGGTGATTTCAGGCATGTCAAAATCGAGAACGACCAAATCAGGCTCAACCTCGTGTAGGACCGCCCAGAATGCTTGGGGTTGGTCTAAGACGGTAATCTCAAATCGCCAGGGGGCCAGCAGGGTTTGCAAGAGATGCAATAGATAGGGGTCATCGTCAACGATCAGGATTTTGGCGTTTGTTGGGGATGAGTGCAGTGCCTGAGCGATCGCATTGATCACCTGTTCTGGGGTAACGGGGGAGTCTAAAAATAAACGACCCCCTCGAGAGGCGACAGCCAGGCGTTCTAGCATCTGTGCATTTTCTGCAATCACCAGGACGGGTACCTGTGGATGTTCTTGGCTCACGTATTCTAAAAACGCCATCGCTTCATCGACAGTGGGGCGGTCAAAGTAAATGTTGAGCAAGACCACATCGGGTAGGGACGCTTCTTTCTCAAACGACTTAATAGCCTCGTTAAAGGAAGGTGCGATCGCAGTTTGAATCTCAGCCACCTTGGCTGTAGTGGTGACCTGTTGGTTTAGCTCAGCGTTAGCGTTGACGATCAGTAGCAACGTCTTCGGTATGGGCATACCGACTTGGGTCGGGGGCGATTCGTGCATGGCCTGCTCGAGGGCGTCGACCAGCCCCTGAAACTCAGTGGCTCGGGCGAGAGGCAAGGGCGTTTTTAGGCGCAGTAGCTGATCCAAAGTTTGAGCGATTTGCGATCCGGTGGAGAGGCCAAAGCTGCCTAATGTGCCCGCCAGGCGATGGGCTGCAAAGCGGGCATCTTGTTGCAGTTGGTCTGGCAATGGGGGGGTTGCCAGGGCCACCGCTGCTTGCTTTAGGCTGGTTAGATAGCTAAGCAAATGCTCTTTGCACTGCTGCCAAGCCTTGGCCCGAGCGATCAAGTGAGCTGTTTTATCTTGACCCGGGGGCTCTATGGGGGCAAGTCTATCCGTCGATCGACGGCCGAAAAGTACCTTAGACGGCTCAGGCTGATCGGTTGGCTTTAGCCGATAGCCGATGCCGTAAACGGTTTCCACCAAGTCAGTGGGTGCGCCGGCTGTTTTGAGTTCTTGACGCAGGCCTTTGATATGAGCCCGAACCGTACTTTCTTGAGGGGGTTCCTCCAGGTCCCATAGCCTATCTAAAATATCTTGGAGCGTAAACACCCGCTGCGGAGACTGACAAAAGAGCGCCATCAGGGCATATTCTTTGGGGGTGAGGTTGAGCTCGTGCCCGCTGTAGGTGACCTCAAAGGTATTAAAGTCAACCCTCAGCTCTCCCTGCTTAAAAATTGGCAGCTGGGGTAAGCTTTCTCGGCGCAGCAAAGTCCGAACGCGAGCATTGAGTTCTTCGAGATTAAATGGCTTGGTGAGACAGTCGTCAGCCCCTGCGTTAAGACCGTTAATCCGCTCAGGGCTGTTGTCTTGCTCAGTCAGTAGCAAAATCGGCACCCGCTGCCCTTGTTGCCTCAACTGTCGACACAACCCGATGCCATCAATGGGCATCCCTGCCTTGAGGATCAGCAGGTCGTAAACCATAAATGAGCAGTAGCTCAAAGCTGATTCACCGTCGCTTACGCTGTCCACGGCATACCCATGCTCCATCAGGCTCTTCTGGAGCATGGCTTGGAGATATTCGTCACTATCAACGAGCAATATCCGCATGCAAGGCCGGGGCAAAACTGAAGTGCGCAGGAAAGGCCTGTGCTTTGCACAGGTAAGACGGTAGAGTTAATCCGTGAAGGGTGAAGGAGCAGGTATGAGGCGTTCTGCTACTAGATTAGTACACTTTTGTGATCGGTAAAACGACGCAATTAGAAATAAAACGTAAGGTAACCGGCGATCAAGATACAGTTGGTTGCGATTAAGACACCTCTTGCCCAGCGAGCATGGATTAAGCGAAAAACATAGAGACTGGTGATGATCAATAGCAATAGCTCAATCGGTGCAAACAGGTTGCCGTAGTGCTCAGGGTCCCAGTATGAAATAGGGCTCTCAAAGCGAAAATTGCTCAGGGGCCAAAAGTGGCGATGGGCATCGTCTCGATGGGTGGGAAAGTCTTGTAAACAATGGAGAATGACGCTGGCGCAGCCAATTGCGATCGCACCTCCCGTAATCTTGTACCGTTTGTGCCGCCTCAGCCAAAGCCCTAAACCCATGCCCAACAGCGCCAATGGAATCGAATTCCATAGATCAAACGTCGTTTGCCAGGCCGGATCATAATAGAGCGTCCCCCAAATCTGTCGCTCCGGCAACTTTTGTACCCCTTTGGTCCAGCCATAAAAAACAAACATCGCCGCATCTGGCAGCAGGGCTCCCAGCGCAATCGGCAGATTCCACTGAGGCTCAGCCTTACGTCCCAAAATTGCTAAGTTGAGAATGATATGAGTCGGCGTGTTCACAATATTTTAGATTTTGGATTTGCGATTTTAGAAGGGTTTCGGCATTCAGTTCCAGATCAGGCCAGATGAACACCACAGCATCACACTTTCAGCATTTTAAGCCGCTTACGCTACGCTAATTCAGTCGGTTATTGGCTATTCCAACCCTTGCCAAAATCCCTAGCGTTGGTGCTAGCGGAGCTATGCTCGAAGAACTTTAGCTACGCCACAGGCTTTATCCATACGCCTCGAACTGTCAAGCCAAAATCTAAAATCTAAAATCCAAAATGTCCCTGCCTATCTACCTTGATGCCCACGCCACGACGCCAGTCGACCAGCGCGTACTGGATGCCATGCTGCCGTTTTTTACGAAGCATTTTGGCAACCCCAGCAGCCTGCATGCCTACGGTTGGGAAGCTGAGGCCGCAGTCAAGCAGTCGCGGCAGACCCTGGCGACCGCGATCAATGCGATGCCTGAGGAAATCGTCTTTACCAGCGGGGCGACGGAGGCCAATAATCTGGCCATCAAAGGGGTGGCCGAGGCGTATTTTAATCACGGCAAACATATTATTACGCTGCAGACCGAACACAGTGCGGTGCTTGATCCGTGTCAGTATTTAGAGTCCCTGGGCTTTGAGGTGACCTATTTGCCCGTTCAGCCCGATGGTCTCGTCGATATCTCCATCTTAAGAGAGGCTATCCGCTCCGATACGGTTTTAGTATCGGTGATGGCAGCCAATAACGAAATCGGTGTCTTGCAACGCTTAGCAGAGATTGGCGCGCTTTGCCAGGCTCGGGACGTGATTTTTCACACCGATGCAGCCCAGGCGATTGGCAAAGTGCCCTTGGATGTACAGGTGATGAATATCCATCTGATGTCGATGACCGCCCACAAAGTCTATGGACCCAAGGGCATTGGTGCCCTTTATGTCAGGCGACGAAACCCTCGCGTGCAGATTGCCCCTCAGCTCCACGGGGGTGGTCACGAACGGGGTATGCGCTCCGGCACGCTCTACACGCCGCAAATTGTAGGCTTTGCTAAAGCCGTTGAGTTGGCCTTAGCCCAGAGGTCGGCGGAGTCAACGCGGCTGCTCCGTCTGCGTGAGCACCTCTGGCAACAGCTCAGCCCGCTCGATAAGGTTTATCTCAATGGTCACCCCACCCAGCGACTGGCCGGTAACCTGAATATCAGTTTTGACGGGATTGACGGTCAGGCCTTGCTGTTGGGGCTGCGCTCAGTGGTGGCGCTATCCTCGGGCTCAGCCTGCAGTTCGGCTAAGATTGCACCCTCCCACGTCCTCAAGGCCCTGGGGCGCTCCGATGATTTGGCCTATGCATCTCTGCGCTTTGGCATCGGTCGATTTAACACCGTTGAAGAGATCGATCGGGTTGCCGCTGCAGTGATAGAAACCGTGAGTTCTCTACGTCAAATAAATGTTTAGGGTCTAGATTGGGGCGCTACAACCCTATTGCCCTGCTGTGATCACCTGGGTTAACAGCGGACCAATAGCTTGAAATGCGGACGGCAGGACTGCCACTGTTGCAGCAGCAACGACGATCGTTGTGGCTAGACGCACTAACTTATCAGAGGCTCTTTCGTAGGTGTCAAACTTGTAGTCCAGGTTCTCGAAGCGCTGATCAATTTTCTCGAAGCGTTGATCGATCTTCTCGAAGCGTTGATCGATTTTCTCGAACCGTTGATCGACGTCGGCTTTGAGCTCACGGAGCTCAGTCAGGACGTCTGCAATCGTGGGTTCCTGAGAAGAGTTGGCCTGCATATAACGGGGTTGGCTAGGTAGATTTTTATGCTAACAAAATCAGTGTGCCCAGTCAGATATCCTGTCTAAAGCTTGTCCTAAATCGTGGTACTAAAGAAAAGCACGATATTGGGCAATGTCTAATTCCCTATGGTTTCTAGCGATCTTCAGCAGCCTGGCACCCGAGCCCGTCGGCTCAGCATCTCCATCATTCTTATGTGGGTCGGCATTGCGATCACTGCGGTATTTATTGCGATCGCACTTCTCGCCCCGCTGATGCAAAATTGGGGCTGGCTGCAAGACCCCACCGCTGCCCTGACCAACCCTATCCATGAGCCGCCTTCCAGCGCCCATTGGTTTGGCACCAGCCGTCAGGGATACGACATCTTTGCGCGGACCCTGTTTGGCACCCGCGCCGCCTGGCAGGTGGTGCTGCTAGCCACAGCTATGAGCGTGTTGGTCGGTGTGCCTCTGGGGATGTTGAGCGGCTACCTGGGGGGGAAGCTGGATCGGGCGCTGCTGTTTTTTATGGATACTATCTATACCCTGCCGGGGTTACTACTATCGGTGACCCTGGCGTTTATTGTCGGTAAGGGGGTGGTGAACGCTGCGATCGCACTCAGCATTGCCTATGTGCCCCAGTACTACCGGGTGGTGCGCAACCACACCGTCAGCATCAAAACCGAGCTGTTTATCGAAGCGGCTCAGGCTATGGGAGCCTCCACCTGGGCCGTGCTGTCTCGCTATCTCTTCTTAAACGTGGTGCAGAGCGTGCCGGTGCTCTTTACCCTCAACGCCGCCGACGCCGTTTTGATCCTCGGAGGGTTAGGCTTCCTGGGCTTAGGACTCCCCGAACAGGTCCCCGAATGGGGGGCAGACCTGCGACAAGCCTTGGATGCCCTCCCCACCGGCATCTGGTGGACAGCATTTTTTCCTGGGTTGGGTATCACCCTGATGGTGACGGGTCTTTCGCTTATTGGTGAAGGGCTAAATGAGTTTGTCAACCCGCTACTTCGTCGGGAAAATTGGGATTAGAGGGGAAAGCATTACGGAACGGTGAGGACTACAAATAGCGCATGTAACAAAAACTGACAAATTTCCCCCGGTGCCCCCTTGGTCTATGAATAGTATGGCTAATAAACCACATCCAGTTTGAAAACTTGAGTTGTTCCCGTAGGGTAAACAACAGGTCTGGATGTAGTCGGGGTTTAGCATTCATGAAGGCATCAGGCTGGTTACCGGGTAAAAATTATGTCTTACTGCGTAAATCCGAAGTGTCAAAAACCTGAGAATGCTTCTGATGCGAAATTTTGTGAAAATTGCGGATATACACTGTCGCTCAAGGATAGGTATATTGCGATAAAAGTGATTGGCAGCGGGGGCTTTGGGCGTACCTTCCTCGCAGTGGATATGGCCCATCCCACTAAAATGAGGTGCGTGATCAAACAGTTTTTCCCAGATAGTCAGAATGGGCAGTGTGATTCTCCCGAGGAGAGGCTGCACCCTAACGCTAGTGATGCCCCTGGGGCTATGTGCGCCAGCGCTGCCCTGTCAGTTCGCAAGGCCAATGAGTTATTTCAACAAGAGGCGGTTCAACTCAAACAGTTGGGGCACCATCCTCAGATTCCTGCCTTATTGGATGTTTTTGAGGAAGCTACTCATCAATACATGATTCAAGAATTGATTGAAGGTGAAAATCTTGAGGGGTTCCTGAAAATATCAGACCTCTTTACTGAGGAACAGATTTTTAATCTACTCAAATCGCTCTTGCCGGTTCTAGAATTTATCCATCAAAATAAGGTTATCCATCGTGATATTAAACCTGCCAACATTGTTTACAAAAACGTTGATGGCCTACCGTATTTGGTCGATTTAGGTGCCGCTAAACACGCCACAGGGACTGCCTTAGTTCGCGCCAGCACAGTGATTGGCAGTGCAGAATATACCTCACCTGAGCAAGCTCGGGGGAGGCCTATATTTGCCAGTGACATTTATAGCTTAGGCGTTACTTGTATTTATTTGCTAACGGGAATTTCACCGTTTAATCTTTACGATACGGGAGAGAGCTGTTGGGTCTGGCGAGATTTCCTAAAGCAGCCTATACAGCCTGATCTGGCTCGAATTTTGGATAAGATGATCCAAATGTCCACTAATAGACGCTATCAGTCTGTTGCAGCGGTTAAAAGTGATTTATCGTCTGTCGATCTCCAGCGAATTTCCGGTAGCCTTGCACGGGCTACAGCCGGGAAACCACCCTCCGTCTTAAGTCGGTCACCCCTCGTAGTTGCCTCTCACACGAGTGAGACAGATTTTGACCGACAAGTCTTTGTTTTGAATGCCTTAAAGCCGCCTTCTCAACCCAAGCGGGCACAACTCTCACGGCATATGTTGAGGGCTCAGCCCTTTAAACCCCAGGGTCAGCCCAGGAGTAATCTGGGTAGAACAATGGTTGTCTTTAGCCTGTTGACGCTGATTGTGGGGGCCAAAGTGCTGATAGACAAAATGCTTTTCCCACCGGGGATATCAAATAGACCTTTGGAGGCTTTAGAGTTAGTCCCTGTGTTGCCGTGTCAGGATTCAGCCAGCGAACGAAAATGCTAGGGTAGGAACGGCTAAACCCCCTTTTGCCTTTTGCCCTGACCCTGTCACCCTTTGCCCATGGCTCTCCATCAGCAAACTTACTCCCTCGATCATGATGCCTTTGTCACGACCTTGGCTGAGACAGCGAACTTGCTGGTTGTGCAAGACCTTGACGGGGTTTGTATGGGGTTGGTCAAAGACCCTCTCAATCGTAGTATCGATACGAGCTATGTGAAAGCGGTGCCTGCCTTTGAGGGAAATTTTTTTGTGCTGACCAACGGAGAGCACATTGGCCCACGGGGGATTAACGCCATCATTGAACGGGCCTTTGGCCATCAGGCCGTGGACGGTGCAGAGTCCGTTGCTCAACAGGGGCTGTATCTGCCGGGGTTAGCCGCAGGCGGGGTGCAGTGGCAAGATCGCTATGGCAAGCTCAGTCATCCGGGGGTCAGCGATGCCGAGTTGGCTTTTTTAGCTCAGGTGCCTGACCGGGTTGAGCATCGACTACGCCAGTTTTTTGACGATCAGTCGCTGACGCTTTCTGAGCAAACCCTAGAGAACTGCATTCGGGCATCGGTGTTAGATAATGTGGCCTCACCGACGGTGAATCTCAATACCTTTTACGAAGTCCTCAAGGATCCTGAAATTTATGTTGAGCTGCAGCAGGCGGTTCAAGCCCTGATGGATGAGCTGATGATGACAGCTAAGCGTCAGGGGTTGGGGGATTCATTTTTTATTCATTATGCGCCGAATCTAGGCCGAGATGAGGAGGGTCAAGAAGTCGTGTGGTGGGCGGATGATGCCACCTCTGGCACCACCGATTTTCAATTTATGTTGCGCGGGGCGATCAAAGAGGCTGGCGTGCTGGCGTTGCTTAACTACTACTATTTTCAGCGGATAGGTTCGTATCCTCTGGGCGAAGACTTTAGTGTCCGCCAGGCTCCTAAAACGATAGAGGAGATGCTTGCTCTGGTGGAGCAAAATCTAGATCCCGAGATAATGCCAACGCTGGTGGGGGTGGGGGATACGGTCACCAGCAAAGCTGTCGAAACTGAAGCGGAGGTCGTCTTTAAGCGGGGCGGTAGCGATCGCAACTTCCTGCAGCTGATCCAGGCCATTGGCCAAAGCTTTAACAGTGGCAATTTCACGGTCTATGTCGATAGCAGCGGTGGTGAGCTAAAAAACCGCAAACCGCTGATGCTATCGACTGAGGCGGGCAGGCCCAAGGTGAGCGAGGGCCCAGGCGATTCTCAGGACACCGACGATCCGCTGACGCTGAATGTGGTCTTTCCGGCAGGCCATGCTCAGTATTGCCGAGCCTTTCAATCCGCAGCAAAGCTGCGCATCGCGGGGTAAGCGATGCCCGCCATGATACCGACTGTGATTGGGGTTGACCTCGGGGGAACAGCGATTAAGCTTGGACTCGTGACCGAGACCGGCGAAATCTTAGCGTCGATGAAGGTCGAGACGCCGCAGCCGTCTTATCCGGAGCCGGTATTGGCGGCGATTGTGGATGCGATCGCAACCCTCGATCCCCATCGCCAGGGCACGGCCATTGGTCTGGGCATGCCTGGCCCCGCTGATAAAACCGGTCGCATGGCCCAGGTTTCGATCAACCTGGAGGGCTGGCATCAAGTCCCGGTCGCTGATGTTTTAGAGGCCCAGACCCAGCGCCCTACGATTGCTGAGAATGACGCTAACTGTGCGGGGCTGGGGGAAGCCTGGCTGGGGGTGGGGCGCGCCTTTCAAGACTGGATTTTGCTGACCCTGGGGACGGGGGTTGGCGGCGCGATTTTCTTAAATGGTCAGCTCTTTACTGGGCGCACCGGGGCAGCCGGAGAGCTGGGGCTAATCACCCTGGACCTCAACGGTCCACCTTGCAATAGCGGCAATCGGGGCTCCCTAGAACAGCATTGTTCCATTCGAGCCTTGCGACGAGATAACGGGATGGGCGGCAGGGAGCTGGACAAAAAAGCCCGTGAGGGCGATCCGAGCGCGATCGCAGCCTGGCAGCGATATGGACAGCTCCTGGGCGCAGGCATCGCCAGTCATTTGTATCTGTTGACGCCAGAAGCCGTTATCCTGGGCGGGGGTCTGAGCAAAGTCGCTGAGCTATTTATGCCTGCCCTCCAAGCTGAGATAGAAACGCGGGTCATGCCCACCTCTCGAGAAAATCTGCAAATTTTAACCGCTGCGCTAGGCAACCAGGCTGGGCTAATCGGCGCGGCACGTTTAGCGTTGACTCATTTTTATGAATGATTCTTCACTAATGATTAAGCAAGCAGACCTCGCGAGGCTCTAAAGTTTTAAAGGCAATGTAGTTTAGAGGCAATGTGCTGCAGCGGACAGAACTTTTGAGGCCCAGTTGTGGATTCTAATGATGGATGCCTCATCCAACGCTCTAACTCATCCAACGCTCTAACTCATCCAACGCTCTAATAAACCTTAGCCATGCTCACCTCAGGTCACCTATGAAAATTTCGAATCCCGCTGTTGCTCGAATGACTGTGAACCTTGTGGTTCCATGCTTATCTGTGCTCAATCACACCGCCAGCAGGGCCAAGGGGGTGAGTGCGGCACAGCTGGAAACCAGTCAGGTCCTGTGGACAAAGTTATCCCCTGCGATCGCAAATGATGCCGAGGCCCAAGCGGCTGTGAGTGGACTGCTTTCCAACCCCCGCAGCCCGGTTTGGAAATCGATGCTAGAGCAGGCGTTGATCAAGATCCTCAAGGAAAACCCAGACCTGGCGATATCCCTAGCAGAGATTCTCAAGATTCCATCCTGACGCTCCCATGCCCTGACGCCCTGCAATGATACTCACATTCTCGATTTTTTCAAGCAGACTCAACAAATCCTAAAGCAAAAATACAACTTGAATTTTCCACACCAACAGAATTTTTAAGATCAAAATTTGTATCAACTAGGGTTAACTTGAGTAAACATCGTGACCGACGCTACTAGCATCGTGCTAACTTAAAAACATACAAAAACAACTGAATATTTCGTTCTCAGAAAGCTTGATTCGACAAGCTCCTGGGCTTCCCAAACAAAACCATTTAGTGCCATTTAGTTCTCTCAAAAAACGGGCTGTATCCTATTCAATTCAATTGATTTAGGAAGTCAAATCTAACTATCGATCTGAGACAAAGAGCTAAGTTGGTGATGTAAACCCTACCCTAAGTGTTTTACACTTACGGTTCAAGTAAACTAACAGCAGACTAGCGATTGTTTTTGAGTTTTGCCAAGTTGAGATGAGGTCAGTTCCCTTGAACTGGCCTCATATTGTTTTGGGATATGTTTTTTAAGATATAGCTTTAGGTAAAAATGGATCCCAACTGTTGGTTTGGTCTTGTTGTCGGCAATTCCCGCTGGCACTGGGCGATATTTGAAAATCACACCTTATTAAAAAATTGGCATACGCCACCGCTTCAAAAGCAGCAAATTTCACAGCTGATTGAGCAAAAGTTGAGTGCGTCAGCCTGGCAGCAAATTGATCCTCAGTTGCAGTTCCCTGCGCTCGCCGTCGCCGCCCCAGCATCAGCCAACCCCTGTCCAGAGATCTGGATGGCCTCTGTGGTGGATGCCCAGACCACTCTTTTGCAGGCAACGCCTATTGTCCACACCGTCAAACCTGAGCAGCTTCCTTTAGCGGGGGCATACTCTACGCTGGGTCTTGATCGAATCTTGAACCTTTGGGGCGCGAGTCAGCGCTACGGCTGGCCTGTCCTAGTCGTCGATGCAGGCACAGCCCTGACCCTGACCGCCGGTGATGATAACCGTGTCCTGGGTGGCATGATTCTCCCTGGGCTGACCCTCCAGGCTTGTGCCCTCTCTGAAAAGATTGTTGCCCTACCCGCGATGACCTTTTATGGCCTTGACCCTTTTCCCCCGCGCTGGGCGCTGTCAACGGTTGAGGCGATTCAAAGCGGTATCTTGTACACGACCATAGCGGGTATCGAGGATCATATCCGTGACTGGTGGCATCAGTACCCCAAAAGCACCATCGTGTTTACCGGTGGCGATGGTGAACTGTTGTACCGACTCCATAAAAAACGAACCCCCGTAAGCGATACGGAGGTTCGGCTTGATCTCAATCTGATGTTTTGGGGGTTACGGGCCTATCGCAGGCTAGAAATCTCAGTATTGTAGGTGGATGTATCCAGCCCACCCGTGGCGTCTGCGATGCTCTCTTCGTCGTCAAGTCTTTGCAGCCCATTTACACGGTTGCGCGCATCAGGGTGAGTGCTCAAAAACTCCGGCGGCGATCCCCGTCTGACCAGCTTTTCCATAAAGCTCGCCATGGCTGATTGATCGTAGCCCGCTTCACCCATGGTGTAAAAACCATGCTCATCAGCTTGATATTCATCTTCGCGACTGGCCGGGAGCTGGAGTGCAACTTGAACGCCAATATTAACCAACTGATCGCGGTTGACCCCTAATGCGCCAGTAATCCCCTGGGCAATGGCCGCATCCCTCATGCGATCGAGGGCGTGTTTTTCGGCAATATGACCCACCTCATGGCCCAACACACCGGCAACCTCGGCCTCATTGTCGGCGGCTTGCAGCAAGCCGGTCGTGACGTATACAAAGCCGCCCATGGTAGCAAATGCATTAATACTGTCGTCCTCGACGACTTGAAAGGTGTATGGGATATCGGATCGATCGCTATGAGGGACCAGACGCTGACCAATCTCATTCACATAATCCGTGACGGCGGCGTTATTGTAGACGCGAAACTGGCCGCTGTTCATCAATTGCTGATTAATCCGCCGACCCATGTCAACCTCTTGCTGGTCAGACATGTTCGAGATTTGTAGGACCTGAATGCTGTTAAAAATCAGATCAAACAAACCGGCCTGTGACGGTTGGGGAGCGGCCAGTCCTAACCCCAGCGTGACCGAAAAAGCGACTACCCCGCAGAGAATTTGACGACGCAATTTATTTCTGAATAGGGAAAAGGTTTTAAGCATTTCCATGGGATTAAGTGAATGAGTGAGACCAGGTGTATATCCCTCACATTATCGCTCGGAACCCCAAAAACGTCCTTTTGTTGTGCCAGTTGGAGAATTGTGGCTAGCTTCAGAATCTTATGAAACTTTTAATTTTTTAAGGGGGAGAATCAACCGTTTTCTAGGGCTTTATATAGGGAGGTGGGGAAAGTAGCCCACAATCCCTTAAGTGCCCCGAGCGTTTGCTAACAAGACCGCCCAGGTTATTGATGGCAGGCGATTTTCAGGAACTTACTGGGTCAGGTTAAAGCCAGCTTAAGTTTGTCAAAACGGTATCATGAGTATCAAAAATCACCCCTCGGCTCATTTCTTAATAGCAGTAAGGCTTTCAATTTTTGTGGGGTGCCTCTAAGTCTTAAATTTAGTGTGGCATATTTACAGTCGCAATATTTTTCGCGATAGCTTGTGGAGTAAGCAATCCCTTTTTTATGGACTCCAGCTCGCTAAAATCTCGAGACTTTAAGTGCACCTTATCTGTTGACGTCTTCACACACACCTTCAGCTAACCGAACTTTTCAGGATTTCACTATGCAAACTGCGCCTCAAGTCAATTTTGGAAATGTCTGCGTTGAGGATGATCGCACAGGGCTCACGGTTGAAACTCTGAAGCGAGCCTTTTTGGATAACCTTTTTTATGTGCAGGGTAAGTTTCCCCGTTTAGCCACCCAGCGTGATTACTATATGGCATTGGCCTACACTGTGCGAGATCGGCTATTGCAACGTTGGAATAGCACTGCTGCCACCTACACCCAGCGGGGATCGCGCACGGTGGCTTACCTGTCCGCTGAGTTTTTGATGGGGCCTCAGCTGGGCAATAACCTGATCAATCTGGGGATTTATGACCGAGCCGAAACCGCAATTAAAGAGCTTGGGCTTTCTTTAGATGAACTGTTGGGGCAAGAAGAAGAGCCAGGTCTCGGCAATGGTGGTTTAGGTCGACTGGCTGCTTGCT
>JBCBQD010000140.1:0-14771 GCA_039820425.1 Cyanobacteria bacterium J06635_1 | reverse complement strand
AATCCCGATGTGGAACCTGCGGAAAAGTTATTAGAACGAATTCGCGTAGAGAGGCGCGCAAACTGGGAAGCTACTGAGTTGGAGAAGATGAAGGCGAAGGGTAAGGTACTGAAGAATGATAAGTGGAAGGAGAGGTATAAAGCCCCACTAGATTTTGATGCTCCAGATCTGCCAAAACTTCACAGTAACTGGACTTGGATGTCTGCCGATGAATGCACTTCACTCATTACGGATGGTGAGCATGCTACACCTAAGCGCACGAAGGAGGGAGTTTATCTATTGTCAGCTAGAAACGTACTCAATGGTGAAATCTCTCTAGAGAAAGTTGATTACATTTCTGAGGAACTTCACCAGAAACTAAATCAACGCTTGCAACTTCAGTTTGGGGACGTTCTCTTATCATGCTCTGGCACCGTAGGTAGGTCATGTACTGTGCCTGAAGGCTTAGAGTGTTCATTTGTTAGAAGTGTAGCGATTTTAAAGCCCCTTCTCAATATGGGCGAGTACCTATCTCTATCAATCCGTTCTCCAGTTGTTCAGAATCAAATTGAGCGTAAGAAAACTCAGACAGCACAGTCAAATCTTTTTCAAGGTCGCATTAAGGTACTGGCTTTTCCTTTAGCTCCTATTGGGGAACAAACAGAGATATTGAGACGAATTAATGATCTTATGGTGATCGCGGACGCCATCAAAAAGAAATACTCAGAAATTGTAGTTGAACAAACCCAACTCGACCAATCCATCCTCGCCAAAGCCTTCCGAGGCGAACTCGTCTCCCAGGACCCCAACGACGAACCTGCCAGCGTTTTGCTTGAGCGGATTCGGGCTGAGCGGGAGAAAACCCTAAAAAAGGGCGAGGGGGAAAGGCTAAAGGGGAAAGGGAAGCAGCAGGTACAGATCTCCTTGCCCCTTGATAAAGTGGAGTCATAATTCCGTTGTGAGGGCATTTCAGATATCTCTGGCGACTGCGGAGGTAAATTGACCAGCCTTGACATACGCCTCGGTGGTCAAACCAGGTAGGTTCCCGGCGTTTGGCCATCAGTGCCATATCCGCCTCAACGTCCCTCTGCATCCTAAAATCTTCGGCAATACGCGCCATCCGCAGCATCCCGCGACGGGTGTAGTCGCCTGTGTTGTTTGGCCAGCCACACTTTGAGCAGGGTAAAGCCTGGGGCCAATGCCCGTCTGCGATCGCATCCCCCCAATCTGCATGGACTAGAAAAAAGCAGGTATACTTTACTACTTACCTAGCCCCAAATGAGCGCCTACAATGCCTCCCTGTCAAAAATCAACCCCTAAAAATTTAGGCCAGCCCCTTAGGCCAGCCCTATTCCTCAAATACTGAAACAAGGGCGAACGACGGGACTCGAACCCGCGCATGGTGGAACCACAATCCACTGCCTTAACCACTTGGCTACGCTCGCCATGAGCGTTTCACATTATAGCATCTCAGTCCAGGGTGTTGAGGTTATTTTTTGAGCGGAACTAAATCATCGTGAACCCTAAGACAACTCGTTTTAGGTATGCGTTTTGGGTGTATAGAAAGGGGCCAACGTGGGTTTACTAAAGAAAGCCAGCGGCATTGTACTCGCGGCAGGGGTAGTGGCTCTAGCAGTGACAAATCCGGGGCCAAGGGACTATGAAAGGTTTGCGATCGCGCAGCTGTCCCAGTACATTTCGTCCGAGGTTTGCGAGGAAATTCCTGGCAATTTGAATCAGGTGTTGCAGAATCCTTGCTCGAGGTTGTTGGACAATAACCAAGAGGAGGTTCGTCAATTGGTCAGGGAGCAAACCAGCCGAGCTAATTTTGTCCTGTTTAGTCTGTACAAAACGCGACTAGCAGTGTCTGGACTGACTGTTTTGCCTGCCTATGAAGTGAAAGCTTTGGGCATCGGTCGAAATTTCTTTGTCTACCAGGCAGGGCAGGTTTAGGGCTCTGGCGTTTGGGTTATCCTTAACATCTCAATAGATATTTCGACAATGGATATCTCAAAAATTGAGGCATGCGGTTTTTTGGGGCGTGCGGGGTTTGACCCCCTTGAAAACATCTGAGGGCACTTTGCTAAATAGGATCATGCCTCATTTGGATAACCCGTTTGGACAACTCAGATATCTGCATAGATCACGTAGGTGTGTATAGACTGTATCGAGACATAATTGATACGTACAGTCTGTGAAGCAAATCCGAATATTTGCTAGAGCTAGAGTTGTGGTCCCTGATTTTCCTTTAAGTATTAAACTGTCCCCTTTAGTATCATTTTAAACTTGTGGTAGTATCTACAGCTTATCTTTTAATCGCCCATGGTAGCCGAGATCCTCGACCTCAAGCTGCAATAAACCGTTTAGCTCAACTGGTGCGTGAGCGGTTGAAGCAATCAAATCCCTCCTCGCTAACGGAAGCCAACGCCCCCGGTTCAAAGCGTCATCTATCAATAAGCCATCGACAGGTGGGTAGTCATCACGGTCGACCCTATGCGACTGCCCATCCATTCATCCCCCAAACTGCCACCACAGCCGTGGTCGAAAGCCCACCGAGGGGAGCCGTGCAAACCCTAGAGCGGACCCGCACAGCTTGGCAGGGGGCCATTGTAGCCTCTCGGCTGTCTGAACGAGTGGGCGGTCGGGTACTGGTCGGGACGGCTTGCCTTGAAAACAGTCCGTTAACCCTGCGTGAACAAATTTGTGAGTTTGGCCGTCGCGTTAAAGCAGCTGGCATTGAGCGACTCAAACTGGTGCCCCTCTTTTTAATGCGGGGTGTCCATGTGATGGAAGATATCCCGGCAGAGGTATCGGCAGCGCAACAGACCCTAGGAGAAGGGTTGGAGCTAAGTTTGTGCCCACACCTGGGTAGCCATACAGGCATGACCAAGCTGTTATCGAAAAAAATGACAGCCCTCTCGGCTGAGGGGCATTTGTTGGTTGCCCACGGTAGCCGACGCCCTAAGGGCAATCGCAAAATCGAATCCCTGGCGAGAAGTCTGGGGGCCACCGCGGCCTACTGGTCAACCCCGCCCGATTTAGAAACCCAAGTCGTTAACCTGATGCAGCAGGGTTGCCAAAAGTTGATTATTCTCCCCTATTTTCTGTTCACGGGGGGCATTACGGATGCCGTCATTCATCTAACCGAAGAACTCGCAGAGCGCTTTCCTAAGGTTTGCTTTCGACTGCTGTTGCCCTTGGGGGCAACCCCTGAGGTCGCTGATTTAGTGGTCGATTTGTTGCAACAGCCCAACGTTGACCTCCCCTAATGGCAACCATCACCCAATTATTATTAGACGCTGTTGCCCACTATATAGTCTGTCAAAGCTAAATTTTCGGGGTTGGTGAGTGCGCTGCGCTAGTGAGTACGCTGCGCTGGGGAATAGGGAAATAAGCGACCTCTCTCGACCCATCTCACCCCTTCACCCCTCACCCCCCACCGAAATTTTAAGCCAGCGTCGAATTTTATCCGTAGCCTTATCCGTAGCCATTACGTCAGATTTAACGGCATAATTTTGATTGAATAGTGTCAAATGTATTGTCGGCTACACAAGGATGCCTTTGTCTTCTGCGACGAGCGGCTTATCAGCTGCGTTTGGGAAAGTCTATTTAGTAGGCGCGGGACCAGGGGATCCGGGCCTGATTACAGTGAAAGCCAAGGCTTTACTGGAATGTGCAGATGTGGTCATCCATGATGCCCTGGTGAGCCCACCGATTTTAGCGATGATTAACCCCCATGCGGAGGTAATTGATGCTGGTAAGCGGCGGGGTCGTCACTCTCTTAAGCAAACCGAAATCACGGCACTGCTGCTAGAGAAAGCCCAGAGCCACGGTTCGGTAGTGCGTCTCAAGGGAGGGGATCCCTTTGTGTTTGGTCGCGGTGGCGAGGAGATGGCGGAACTGGTCACAGCTGGGGTCGATGTGGAAGTGGTGCCCGGCATTACCTCAGGGATTGCCGCCCCAGCCTATGCAGGTATCCCGGTAACCCATCGCGGCTGCAGTTCTTCGGTGACCTTTGTAACGGGGCATGAGGCCGTCGGAAAGTATCGCCCTCAGGTCAATTGGGCAGCCCTGGCCCAGGGGTCAGAGACGATTGTGGTTTACATGGGAGTACACAATCTGCCCAATATCGTCGAGGCGTTGACTCGAGCGGGGCTGGCAGGAACAACCCCCATCGGCCTGATTCGCTGGGGCACTCGGCCTGATCAGGTAGAACTCGTGGGCAGCTTAGACACCATTGTGCAGCAGGTGACCGAGGCCAATTTTCAAGCACCTGCGATCGCAGTTATTGGCAACGTCGTTAATCTGCAGCCCCTATTGGCTGTAACCTCCCCTACCCATGATCCCCGCTGGACAGCCCTCAATCCTTCAACTTTGCAATCCCCCAACTTTTTAAGTGAACAATCCCCTTGAAGACTTTGCAACTGGCGTCTGCGAAACCCTCGTTTTATCGGTTGAAGCAAATGCTCCAGAGCGACTCGACCGCTGGCTAGCCACTGCGGTCGAGTCGCTATCGCGTAGCCGCATTCAAAAACTGATTGAACAAGGTGCGGTCATCCTCAACGGGCAACCCTGCCCCCATAAAAAGATATTGGTTAGCCCAGGCGATCGCATTGAGCTCAAGCTACCCACTTTAGAGCCGCTAGCGCTCAAGCCCGAGACCATTCCCCTCGATATCCTCTATGAAGATGACACGCTGATTATGGTTAATAAATCAGCCGGGATGGTAGTGCACCCAGCGCCGGGACACCCCAACGGCACGCTGGTGAATGCGATTTTGGCTCACTGCGGTGATCAGCTCACGGGGGTAGGCGGGGTACAGCGCCCAGGCATTGTCCATCGGCTAGACAAAGACACCACCGGGGCGATGGTGGTGGCAAAAACAGAAGCCGCCCTCCACCACCTGCAAGGTCAGATTCAGGCCAAAACCGCACGGCGGGAATACCTGGGGGTCGTCTATGGTGCCCCTAATGCTGAGAGTGGCACTGTCAATCAGCCACTTGGACGACATCCTAAAGATCGGAAAAAACAGGCCATCGTCCCTGAGAGCAAAGGGGGGCGAACTGCCATCACCCACTGGCACGTCAAAGAACGTTTGGGTAACTATACACTGATGCACTATCAGCTTGAGACCGGACGAACCCATCAAATCCGGGTCCAC
The DNA here is from genome assembly GCA_039820425.1 of Cyanobacteria bacterium J06635_1. Classification (GTDB taxonomy): domain Bacteria; phylum Cyanobacteriota; class Cyanobacteriia; order Phormidesmidales; family Phormidesmidaceae; genus SIO4C1. The sequence goes on along the minus strand of JBCBQD010000140.1, from coordinate 9,631 downwards.
AGTGCCGCGATGGGGCACCCCATCGTGGGCGATCCGCAGTACAGCTCAGGGCGCTCGGTGGGGGTTAACCTGCCGGGTCAGGCACTCCATGCGGAGCGGCTGACGTTGACCCATCCAATGTCGGGGAAGACGATTGTTGCGATCGCACCCCTACCACCAACCTTTGAAACCCTGTTACAACGACTGCGTCAGCGATTGTAACCCGCCCTCTGATCAGCTAAATCGTTGAGTTGATTAAAACAAACGCAAAAAACCGGTGTGCAACTAACACCCACCGGTTTTGAACTTAGAGAACTGCAGCTGACCTGCGCTCAGGTTTATGCGTCAGCTTCAGCAATAGCAGCCGCATTGGCCGCCGCTGCGACAGGGCCTGCAATTTCAAAGTTGACCTTACGGTAAGGTACGCTACCCAGACTGATATTAGCAGTTTTGACCCCCGAAGAGGCATTACCCCGAGACGTTAAGCCACGAGCTAAGTCCATGTAAAGAGCAGGACTGCCCGCAGTCGGCTGCTGCTCTTGAGGGGTAAACCGACGTACCTCTGACTGCCATACGATTTGAGGAAAGCCCAAAATCGAACGGTAGTACTCATCATAACGGGGTGACTTGATATTGAATGGCAGCTCGCCAGTATCACGCCCCGGCAAAACCCGACGACGCTGGTAGGGCAACATATCGTAACCGAAACTATCTAGATACTCTTCACTGTCGAGTAGCTCATCAACAAAGCCTTCGATACCCTTGGTAGCCACCACAATGGACCAAGCAATATTTTCTTGCTTGTTATAAGTATCGCGACCTAAGACCCGCTGCACAGTTTGCTCTACGAAGCGATAGTTGCTATTCATGTCGTAGAAGCTCTTACGGTAGGTATTAGAAAGCACCAAACCGCGAACGAAGTCTCTAACAGTGATTTGCCCGTTACGAAGCTGCGACTCTAGAAAAGGCTCACGATCAGCCTTAAATGCATGAAAATACATTTGACGATAGGCAGCTTCGATCAAATCATCCATGTCAGATGCAGACAGAATATTTTGAGTCGAATAAATTTTGGGCTTCTCGTCACTACCCACTTCATAACCCGTCACCCGCGCGTTTTGGGTAACCGGTGCATAACTCAACAAAGGAATCGCCACTTTGTGAATCTCCAGTAATATTAGGAAATTTTACAAACTTTAATTGTAATAGTAAGGGGCTATGCCACCCTAAACGGGCTTATCTGAGAAAAACATTACACTCCTTAACATTAGAACCCAGGAGGTGTTTGTCAAGTCTCTTTAGAGATCTCAACATTTTGCAAAGTTTGCCGCCGCAGGATCTGCTGCCACTGCTGGGGGGTATTGCAGTTCACTATCATCGACGGTGGCGCAGTCAACCGGGCAATTGAGGCTGTCGCCAACCACCGCTGAAAAGACCGGGTACCCTGCTCAATCGCCCCCTCAAGATCGGCAAGAACCGTACGACGATAAAATCCACACAGGGGCTCCCAGCCTTTAGAAGAGTGGGGCAAAGCTGCGATCGCAGCCTTTGGCAAACGCCCTAACTGAGCCTGCCACTGTCGCAGCACGGCCCCCTCTAAACCCGGCAAATCGCAGGCCAACAGCAACACCCAATCGGCCTTGATACCCCGTTGATTGAGCTGTCGCAGCCCCTGGGCAAAGCCCACCATCGGACCTTGGGAACGCTGGCTATGGGCGGCTGTCGCCATAACGATTTCCGTCAGGAGCTGGGCAGGGAAAGGAATGACAGCTTGATACCTTTGCGGCCAGGGCGTCACGACGAAGGTGTCAGGGGTGCACTCCAGGGCAATTTCACAGGTCCTTTGCAGCAGGGACTTACCTGCCAGGGTGAGTAGAGCTTTATCTTGACCCATGCGGGTGCTGTGCCCGCCTGCCAAAATCAGTGCCGAGATTGATTGACTCAAAATCGCCCTCAAGCACTGGGACGACGGTGCCGATCAGCCCAAAGCTGCCCCTTAAAGAAATACACAATCCCAAAAAAGACAGAGACTAACAGGTAGAGCAGTCGGATACACCAGCCAGCTTTATCAAACAAAAAGGCAAATAGCCCGACTTTTACGCCGCTGTAGCGGGCCAGCTCATTTTGTAGCAAAACAATCTCGTCCCCCGCCACCGGGTCGAGTCGATCAGGCTGGGTTGGCGGCTGCGTCACCCTGGCGGTGTAGCGATAAAAGCCCCACCGACCCGAGTGCCCCGTCTCTCGCTGTAAAAAAGAATCTGTTAAGGCAAGCGCCTCGGTCTCGGGGAGGCCTGAGCGCTCTGCAACTTGTTTGACCCAAAGCCCGTAGCGGGTGATGTAGCTAACGCTAAAGATCAGCGGAACTGCGATCGCAAACAGGCCCAACCTGGCCCACAGCCCCCAGGTATGGGGCAGATAAAACGTAGCCGCCCCCAACCCCAGCCCCAACAGTACAAACAAAAGTAAGTTTGAGACCTCAACCACCTCTAAGCTGGTCAGTACCCCCCCCACCACAGGTAGAGAATATAGATAGGTCTCAACAGCCCAGGTGGCAAGCACTTTGAGCCCAGCCGCCGACAGACAGAGAATAATGCCAACAAAAAAGTACAGACCTATCCGAGCGGGTTTCCGGACAGTCTTTTTTGGGGTGGATTGCATAATCTACAGAGCGTCATACCCGAAATATGGATTACTAACCAGACCAAAACAGTAAATGCATCAGAGGATTAATGCGGCAACCAATCACCGCAGCCGCCAAGTATAAACGATGATGTCAAATTACGATCATTTGATTTCGCCCATGATCCTCAGAATTGAGCAAAATGTCAAAAAAACTTAGATTTTCTTGGCAATAGTTGGGCTTACGGACATCAAGAAGGGGGAAAGGCGAAGGGGGAAAGGCGAAGGGGGAAGGGTTTTGGATTTTGGAGGGTAGTGGGCAGTGGGTAAAAAGTTTTGAATTTTGAGTTTATAAGTTTATGCCGAGCGACCTTAACTCAACAATCAAAACTTAAACCTTAGAACTTCCCCATCTCCCCCATCTCCCCCGCCTCACCCATCTCCTCCACCTCACCCATCTCCCCCACCTGGCCTGTAGTAATCTAATAGGGATTTCTTACACTCCTCAGGGTATCCCTATGACATTCGGACAAGAGCCGCCCCAGCTAATCAAGCAGCGTCTTTTATTTACGGGCCGCAAGTTTAGCTTTGAGGTCAATCACCTACGCCTGCCCAACGGGGCCACGGGTGACTGGGAATGCATTCGCCATCCGGGTGGGGCCGTGGCCATCCCGGTCACCCCCGACGGCAATCTGGTCCTAGTGCGCCAGTATCGATTTGCTGTAAGGGGTCGGCTGCTGGAGTTTCCGGCGGGCACCCTTGAGGTGGGCGAAGATCCCCTCAGCACCATTCAGCGCGAAATTGAGGAAGAAACCGGTTATACCGCTAAAACCTGGCAAACCGTCGGCAAATTTCCCCTGGCTCCGGGCTATTCCGATGAGATAATCTATACCTTTCTAGCCACAGACCTGGAGAAATTAGCCACCCAGCCCGAACTCGACGAAGATGAAGATTTAGAGGTTGTGCTACTGTCACCCGAAGCATTTGAGCAGGCCATTGCCAATGGCGACGCCATTGATGCCAAATCCATTGCTGGTTTCTTTATGGCAAAACCCCTGCTGGGTGATGCTAAGCAAGCCATTCTTAAAAACTAATGTCAATTGAGCCACTGATTAAGTCGATTAAGCCACTGACTAACTGGTTAAAGCCCTATCTAAGCTGGGTAATTGTGGGTGGCACCTCATTTTTTGTGATTAAGGCCCTCAAAGATCACTGGCAAGAGGTAGCAGCGCTTCAAGTGACGGCAGCCAGCTGGGCTTGCTTTGCGATCGCACTGGGGCTAACCCTACTAGCCCACATTTGGTGTGGCTGGGCGTGGCATTGGATTTTGCAAACCTTTGATCAATCCTTCAGCGGCATTTGGGGCATCCAAGTTTATCTGCGCACCAATCTCGCTAAATATTTGCCAGGCAACGTTTGGCATTTCTACGGCCGGGTTCGCGCAGTTCAAGAAAAAGGGGCCTCAACGGGGGTGGCCATTTTAAGTGTGGCGATGGAGCCTTTGCTGATGGCTGCCGCCGCGTTGGCGATCGCATCGGTGAGTAGCTGGGATTTTTGGCTACTTCGGCTGGGGGTACTGATTGCAGTCCTGCTGGGCGTTCATCCTCGCCTCTTTAACCCTGTTCTTAAAAAGATGGGGCAGAGCAAAGCCAAGGGCCTGAGCAAAGACCGGGCAGGCGGAGAATCTATACAGCTCAGGCATTATCCTGTGAAGCCGTTTTTGGGCGAACTTGGCTTTGTGGGCCTTCGCGGTGCAGGCTTTATGTTCACGGTTTTAGCCTTGCAACCGCTCACGGGTAGCCAACTCATGCCGCTACTGGGTGGCTTTAGCCTGGCCTGGTTGTTGGGACTGGTAGTTCCCGGTGCCCCTGGAGGGATTGGGGTCTTTGAGGCCGTTGCGATCGCGCTATTGGGGTCTCAGTTCACAGCCGCCCCGCTACTGAGTAGCATCGCCTTTTATCGATTAATCAGCACCCTGGCTGAGGTGATGGGGGCCGGACTGATTTGGCTAGATAGCCCAACGGAGCCGTCTGACCCCCTTGCCATTAAACCCAGCGTCCAATCCAAACGCTGACCATCCGACCTATCCGAGCCCCCTGTCGCGCAATATCTTAACCACGCAATATCTTAACTAACACAGCCATGAATACAGTCCTTCGGCAAACCGCTCGTTTAGCCCTTCTTGTTCTAGCCTGTCCTTGGCACCATCAAGCGCCATGAACCCTGTTGCGATCTCCCAAACCTCCCAAGCCTCTGCCGACCCATGCAGCCATGCAGCCATGGGCGACGGCTATCGACTTTCGGCTGTGGTACCGATTTACAACGAAGTTGAAAGCATCCCTGCATTGGTAGCCAAGCTCACCCAGGCTTTACAGGGGCTAGGCTACCCCTACGAAATCATCTGCGTCGATGATGGCTCCAAAGACGGATCTGCTGATCTACTCAAGCACATCGCCCAGCAAGATCACCACCTTAAAGCCGTCATTCTACGACGCAACTATGGCCAAACCCCGGCCATGGCCGCGGGCTTCCATGAGGCGACTGGCAACGTCATCATTACCTTGGATGGCGATTTGCAAAACGACCCGGCTGACATTGGCACCCTCCTTGACAAGCTGAATGAAGGCTACGACCTGGTCAGCGGCTGGCGTAAAGATCGCCAGGACCATGCTGTTACCAGATTGTTGCCGTCCAAAATCGCCAACTGGTTGATTGGCCGCGTCACAGGCGTTGACATCCGGGATTACGGCTGCTCTCTCAAAGCCTATCGGGCTGAGGTTGTCCACGATATGAACCTCTACGGCGAGCTGCATCGGTTTCTACCCGCCCTCGCCTTTATTGAAGGGGCTCGGATTACCGAAATCCCAGTACGCCACCATGCTCGTCAGTTTGGCAAAAGCAAGTATGGCCTAGGCCGCACCCTGCGGGTCATCCTGGATTTGCTGACCATTTATTTCATGAAAACCTTTTTGACCCGCCCCATGCATGTGTTTGGGCCATTTGGGCTAGCGTCGATTTTATCCAGTCTAGTGCTGAGTAGCTACCTGGCCTTCGAGAAATTTGCGATGGGTCAGGATATCGGCAGTCGGCCCCTGCTGTTACTGACGGTGGTGCTATTTTTGTCCGGCATTCAGTTGTTTAGCTTCGGCCTGTTAGCAGAGTTGACTATGCGTACTTACCACGAATCACAAAAACGTCCGATTTATCGGATTCGAGAAGTGATCCAACAGCAATAAAGCGCATAAACATGATGTCTAATCAGTCCCATAGACGTTGGCTGATCCTCAGTCTTTTGTTTGCGATTCTTTATGGGGTGCTATTTTGGCGCATAGCCGCTGAGGACTACTATTCATTACAAGACGATGCCCGCCAGCATATTTTTTGGATGCAGCGGTGGCTGGATCCAAAGCTGTTTCCAAACGATTTAATAGCTGACTATTTTCAGTCATTATCCCCGTTTGGTTACAGAACACTCTATAGGGTAGCCACAGCTCTGGGAATTCATCCCTTTTTATTCAGCAAGCTGCTGCCACCAATACTAGGCATCGTCTCGACGATATATGGATTTTATCTTTGCCTGCGCCTGATACCGTCACCCGTGGTAGCCTTTGCCAGCACACTCATACTCAACCAATCGATGTGGATGTGGCAAGATCTGGGTTCGGGCACCCCTCGTGCCTTTGCCATTCCATTGCTGCTAGCCTTTTTATACTATCTGTCAAAGCGGGCGCTTTGGCCGAGCGTCAGCGTTGTTATCTTATCAGGATGGTTTTATCCGCACCTTGTTCTAATCTCAGTGGCAACTTTGGCAATGCGACTGCTGAGGTGGGGGCATCGACGCATAGAATTATCTGCTGACCCGCTAGACTATCATCTGCTCGCTTGGGGTGGCATTGCAGGATTGCTGGTGCTTTTGCCGTTTATGATCTCTACATCCCCCTATGGGCCAGTGGTGACTGCCGCCCAAGCCAAAACTATGCCAGAATTTGTCACCGGGGGGCGACACTCTTTTTTTGGTAGGCCCTGGCTTGATTATTGGCTGGGAACACGGAGTGGTCTGTTTCCCGTCCTCAACCCGGCTCCTATATTTGCGGGTTTTTTGCTACCTGTGCTCCTGCTGTTTCGAGAACGGGTCCCTCTATTGTTGCAAACCACGCGTGAGTTGGGTCTATTGCTTCAGTTTATGGTGGGTTCTCTCGGGACCTTTTTGCTAGCCCATATAATGTTGTTTAGATTACATAGCCCCAATCGCTATACGCACTACAGCGCACGCATTATTCTGTCGATTGCAACCGCCATGGTGCTCATCAGCCTGGCGGCTGCGCTGGGTCAATGGCTAGCTGCAGTTATCCCCTTTCGGCAACTGTCAAAGCGATTATCTAAGCTGGCAGTGGGGACCGTGCTCATGGGTCTAATGCTATACCCTGCTTCTCTCAAAAACTTTTTAGATGTTTTGTATGCATCGTCTGATCGAAGACCCCTTTACGAGTTTCTAGCTCAACAGCCTAAAGACACGTTGGTGGCCTCTTTATCTAAAGAAGCCAATAATATTTCCAGTTTTGTAGGCCGCAGTGTATTGGTCAGCCCAGAGCACAGCATTGCTTATCATACGAACTATTACACTCAGATCCGCCAGCGCGTGTTTGATCTCATTCGGGCTCAGTACAGTACTGATTTAGGCGAACTTCAAAAGGTTACGCATCAGTATGGCATTGATTTTTGGCTAATTGACAGCAATAGTTTTGACCTTGAAAGCTTGGATAACAATCGATGGCTTCGGCAATTTCAGCCAGAAATGAGCGATGCGATCGCACGGCTAAAACAAGGCCAGCAACCGATATTGAAACAGCTTATACCTGCCTGCACAACGCTTAGGGAAACCTTCAAACAAAGGGAAGTTCTATTAATAGACGCTACTTGCTTATTAAGTAAATAGGGCCTGGGGCAAATCCTAAGGGTTATTAACAGCTTCATCCAGGCTAGCCGCTTAACCGTTTGCCTTGGCAATCAAAAACTCCCCTGATACAAAGCAGTACCAGGGGAGTTTTTTAACCTAAACTAGCCTACTTGTCAGCCAAATCGACTGGACGTTGAGGCTATCAAGAAGGCCGCGTAGGTCAGGATATAACCCACCGTAAAGTGAGCCAAACCGACCACACGAGCCTGAACGATGGACAGCGCAACGGGCTTGTCCTTCCAGCGGATGAGGTTAGCCAGCGGCGTGCGCTCATGAGCCCAAACAATGGTCTCAATCAGCTCTTGCCAGTAGCCTCTCCAGGAGATCAAGAACATGAAACCGGTTGCCCAGACCAGATGTCCAAACAGGAACATCCATGACCAGACTGCCAGGTTATTCATGCCGTAGGGGTTATACCCATTAATCAGCTGAGAAGAATTGAGCCACAGATAGTCGCGCAGCCAGCCCATGAGGTAGTTAGAACCCTCATTAAACTGAGCGACGTTGCCCGACCAGACCGCAATGTGCTTCCAGTGCCAGTAAAAGGTTACCCAACCAATGGTGTTGAGCATCCAGAACATGGCCAGGTAGAACGCATCCCAAGCAGAGATGTCGCAAGTACCGCCACGACCCGGGCCATCGCAGGGGAAGCTGTAGCCGAAGTCTTTTTTGTCCGGCATCAGCTTAGAGCCGCGAGCATCCAACGCACCCTTGACCAAGATCAAGGTGGTGGTGTGCAGACCCAGTGCGATCGCATGGTGCACTAGAAAGTCACCAGGACCGATGGATAGAAACAGCGAGTTAGTACCGCTGTTAATCGCATCCAACCAGCCAGAGAGCCAAATGCCATCAGCGGCATTAGTGGCTAAGCTACCAGAGTTAGACAGCAGGGTATCAAACCCGTAGAGGGCCTTACCCGACGCCGCCTGAATCCACTGGGCAAACACCGGCTCAACCAGGATCTGCTTCTCAGGGGTACCAAAGGCCACCACCACATCATTGTGGACATAGAGACCCAGGGTATGGAAACCCAAGAATAAAGACACCCAGCTCAGGTGAGAAATGATCGCCTCTTTATGCTCAAGCACGCGGCCCAACACATTGTTAGCATTCGCTGCCGGATCATAGTCACGAATCAGGAAGATAGCGCCGTGGGCAAAAGCCCCCACCATGATGAAACCAGCAATGTACTGGTGGTGGGTATACAGCGCCGCCATCGTCGTGTAGTCCTTAGCCATAAAGGCATAGGGCGGCAGAGCATACATGTGTTGAGCAACCAGAGAGGTCACCACACCGAGGGAAGCCAGGGCTAAAGCCAGCTGGAAGTGCAGAGAATTGTTCAAGGTGTCATAGAGACCCTTGTGGGCATCACCAAGCTTACCGCTAGGGGGCTGGTGCGCTTCCAAAATCTGCTTGATGCTGTGGCCAATGCCGAAGTTAGTCCGGTACATGTGACCCGCGATGATAAAAATCACCGCAATCGCCAGGTGGTGGTGAGCCATATCGGTCAACCACAGCGACTCAGTCTGGGGATGAAACCCCCCCAAGAAAGTCAGGATGGCACTGCCAGCACCCTGGCTGGTACCAAAGACATGGCTGGCCGTATCTGGGTTTTGAGCGTAAACGCCCCAGTTACCCGTAAAGAACGGTGCCAACCCTGCCGGGTGAGGGGTCACTGAGAGGAAGTTATCCCAACCCACGTGCTGCCCCCGAGACTCGGGAATTGCAACGTGAACTAAGTGACCAGTCCAAGCCAAGGAGCTAACGCCAAACAAACCTGCCAGGTGATGATTGAGTCGAGACTCAGCATTCTTAAACCAAGACAGGCTAGGACGGAACTTAGGCTGCAAGTGCAGCCAACCTGCGAACAGGAAAAGCGCCGACAGAATCAGCAAGAAGATCGATCCCTGGTACAGGTCTCCGTTGGTGCGCATACCGATGGTGTACCACCAGTGATATACACCGGAAAAGGCCACGTTAACCGGGCCAGAGGCACCGGCCTGGGTGAATGCATCCACCGCATTTTGGCCAAAGTGGGGGTCCCAAATCGCATGGGCGATGGGACTGACATTTAGC
>JBCBQD010000139.1:0-14841 GCA_039820425.1 Cyanobacteria bacterium J06635_1 | reverse complement strand
GCTGACTTTGCCCACGCGGCGCATACGTTAATCCCCAATCAGGCCCAAGGCCGTTTTAACCCGGATAAGCTCAAAACGATGCAGTTCTCATGCTCGACATTTATGCTCTACCTGGGCGTTGATCGTCGCTACGCAGACTTGCCCCATCATCAGATTTATCTGTCAGACAATGTCCGCAAGCGAGAGCGCCCCTGGCTGGATGACTCGGCCCTGGATGAGGTGGATCCGCCCTTTTATGTCTGCAACCCCTCGATCGTGGACCCGGCCAACGCGCCGTCCGGCCATTCGACGCTCTATGTGCTGGTGCCGATTCCAAATACTCGCCATGGTGTGGATTGGGCCACAAAAGAAAAATCGTATCGAGATTTTGTGGTCAGCCGCTTGCCCAAGCTGGGGTTTGAAAACGTGGCCCAGCATATTGTCAGCGAAACCTGTTACACCGCCGACAACTGGAGAGATGACTATCGAGTCCATCTCGGGGCCGTTTTTAACATTAGTCACACCTGGACTCAGCTGGGACCGTTTCGCCCCCCGATTCGTTCCGATGCAGCGGAGGGACTATATTGGGTCGGTGGAGCCGTGCATCCGGGTAGTGGTCTCCTGACAATTTTAGAAGCCGCCAAAAGTGTGACTCACTTTGTCTCGCAAGACTTTTAGCGAGTCGGAGGTCGCCCTGTTACGATGCATTAAGTCATGCTTTAAGCATATTTGCTTAAGAATAGTGTCTGCAATATTACAGGTCTGTTAAAGTTAAGTATATTCTTTAACAAAACAGCCTTCAAAATGAGCTATCACAATTCTCGCCCTAACCGGCCTAATCAAGACGAGGTTAAAGTTGCCGTCATTAGTGACGAAATGCGTGTCCCTGAGAATCAGCCTGATTGGCAGGTTCTGGCTGGCACTATCCTGATCGGCTTGGGGGCTGTTTTAGCGATTTGGGTGGGCTAAGGGCAGACGCCTGATGGGTACTGCTTCCTTTCTACAGCTTTCCTTCTACAGCCAATCCTTTCTCTCTCAATTGCTTGAGTAATCTAAGCTTTATGGGCAGCTGAGCCGTCTATCCCTGTGAGATATTAGGGATAGGCGGCTTTTACGATGACTTATTTTGCGATGATTGATTAGCAAGCTTGTCAATGACCCAACTCCAATTGGCCAAAACCAGGACCAAAACTGTATAACGAAGGATAGTGGCGTGGTTCCCCTCAAAGATTACAATCCAGCAAAGACGACACCCTACGTAACCTACGGTCTAGTTGCCATAAATGTTTTAGCGTTTTTATATGAGCTAACGTTGCAGGGCGGAGGGCTGACCCAATTCTTTGAGCAGTGGGCTGTGGTGCCAGCTGAGCTGACGTATAGTTTTCAGACTGGATTTGATTTTCCTAACTGGTCAGAGTGGGGCACGCTGGTGACGGCTCAGTTCTTGCACGGCGGCTTTTTGCACGTGGCGGGTAACATGCTTTACCTCTGGATCTTTGGCAACAATGTCGAGGATGAGCTAGGTCACTTCAAGTTTTTGTTTTTCTATCTGGCCTGTGGTGTGTTGGCCTCCCTGGCGCAATGGTTTGTTGACCCGGCTTCAGCGATTCCGTCACTGGGGGCGAGCGGTGCGATCGCAGGCGTCATGGGCGCTTATATTTTCCGATTTCCCCAGGTTCGCATTTTGACCCTGATCCCTCTAGGTGTTCTGTTAGCCCCAGTCCGAATCCCAGCAATTGTATTTTTAGGATTTTGGTTTGTTGAGCAGGCCCTATACGGTGTCCTGGTGCTAGAAGCCCCCGTCAATATCGGCATGGAAGGCGGCATTGCCTACTGGGCCCACGCAGGCGGTTTTGTCTTTGGAGCCATCTTAGGCTTGATGCTGGGGCTATTTAGTGAATCAGAATCCACGGTTGAGGCATCTGGCGAAAGCTAACCGCTTCTAGCTATGTCCTGTATTGGGCAACCATAAAGGATTTCCTACCTCCCCATCTCCCTCACCTTCCCCATCTCCCTATCTCCGCGTCCCCACGTCTTAATCCCCTCTCCCACTACCGTTCGGCTGAGCGCTCACGTCGAAGCCCACTACCCACCACTCAAATATCCCCCTCCCCCTCAAACAACGTTTTCAACGGCATCGCTTGGATACCCATTTCTTCTGTGAGATAGCGTGACAGCACCTCATTCTGACCATGGGTGACATACACCGTCTTAGCCTGAGTCTCTTTAACCGTTCTAATCAGACTGGGCCAGTCGGCATGATCAGAGAGTACAAAACCGCGCTCGTAGCCACGCCGTCTGCGGGCACCGCGCACCGACATCCAGCCCGAGGCAAAGGCGGTTTGGGGACGCTTAAAGCGCTTCATCCAGGAGGAGCGATGGCCTGAAGGCGGTGCGATGATTAAATCCCCTGCAAATTTGTAGTTTTTGGGCATGGCAGAAACTGGCATGGTAGGTAGCATTTCAATGCCGACCTCTCGATAAATCTCATTCAAGATGTGAACGGCACCGTGAACGTAGACAGTCTGGTCAGTGAGCTTCGTCAGTTCACTCAGAACCCGCTGGGCTTTGCCAAAGGAGTAGCAAAATAGCAGTGACGGCCGTTCTGGGTCGGCCTGCCACCAGTGATGGATAGCCTGGGCTATGGCTTCCCCCGACTCCCATCGATAGATCGGCAAGCCAAAGGTGGCCTCGGTAATAAACGCATCGCACTCCACCACCTCAAACGGCTCACAGGTGGGGTCTGCACAGCGCTTATAGTCACCAGAGACGACCCAAACTTCATCGTCACACTCCACCCGAATCTGGGCTGACCCCAGCACGTGCCCCGCTGAGTGAAACGAAACCCAGGTTTTGCCCAGCTTTAGCTTTTCGCCATAGGTGACACCGTGCAAATTAATCTCTGCCCCCAAGCGTTTTCGCAAGACGCCCTCAGAAATACCGGTGGCATAGTATTGTTGTGACCCAGCCCGGGCATGATCAGAATGGGCATGGGTGATCAAAGCTGTCTCCACAGCTTTCCAAGGATCGATATAAAAATCACCCGGCTCGCAATACAAGCCCTCAGGCCGAACCGTAATTAAAGTACTCATCGTGTTTCATTACCCATCACCCGTCACCCAAAATACCTACACCATGCCCAACTTCTCAACATACCGACCCTGACGACAATAGATCAAATAATGGTCTGTCCCATTTCCATGAATGGTTTAGATAGATTTAATCGAAGAAATTTTGCACGCTAAGGCAATATTTAGGTGGTGGTGACCAGAGATCAAGAGCCCATGGCGGAGATTAACCTGAGCCGAATCAAACTCTCTCAGCTACGGGCACTGGTTGCGATCGCAAACTCTGGAACTTTTAGCGATGCAGCCCTGCAACTAGAACTCTCTCAGTCGGCGGTGAGCCATGCGATCGCAACCCTCGAATCTGAGCTTGGCGTTGTGCTTCTCAACCGCGGTCGCCAGGGCGCGGTGCTGACGCCGATTGGTCAAGAGATTACCACCGAAGCTCAGAAGGTTTTAGACTCCCTAGATACCATCAGCCACAAGGCGCAGTTAGCTAGGGGGTTGGGGGCCGGGCAAGTGAGAGTGGCCGGGTTCCGCAGTGTCGCCACCCACATTTTACCAGCGGTGATCGAACAGTTTCGCAATCAGTACCCCGGCATTGGGGTGAGCATCACCGAGTTTATCCACTACCACCTGGTCGAAGAAGCCCTGCGCCAGGGACGAGCCGATATTGGGTTCACGGCATTGCCCACCGCCAAAGATTTTGATGCCTGGGAGCTGATTCACGATCAGTATGTGGTGCTACTGCCGCCGGGGGAGCCAACCCAAAACCTGAGTTGGCAAGACTTACATCGGTACGCCCTGATCCAGACGCCCCACGGCGAGGGCTGTCGCTACAACATTGAGGGCTACTTTTCTAACCACCACCAAACCCTAAAGCCCGCCTATGAAGTTCGCGAAGACTCCACCATTGTGAGCATGGTGCGCAGCGGCCTTGGAGCCAGCATTATGGCTAAGCTCGCCGCCGAACCCATTCCCCAAGAAGTCGGCGTCGCCCAACTCCCCGAACCCCTCAAGCGAGTCATCGGTGTCATTGTGATGGCCGAAGGGCTCCATGCCCCGCCAGTGTATGCATTTTTAGAAACGATTAAGGCAGTTTGGGAGAAGGGGTAAAAGGGGAAAGGCGAAAGGGGAAGGGCGAAAGGAGATGCTGAGATACGGGGACGCGGAGATAGAAAGATAGGGGATTGGTGATCATCTCCCTCTGCTCCCCCTGCTTCCTCTGCCTCCCCTGCTCCCCACCCATTACCCACTACCCAACCTCAATACCGCCCATTAAACTCCCGAAAAACATACATATTAATCGCCGCCACCACAAAGCAAATGATAAAAACCAGAACACGAACACCGTAGATGGGTTCGTTAATCAAACGACCGTTGGCAAAGATCGGCGTAAAGGACGGCTCCATCTTGGCGAACAAAAAGCCTGTGATAAAGGCCACAATGGTGGATGTGGCCTGGCGAGCGCCAGCGACCGCACAGAGCGCAGCGGCCCCACCGCTAATTCACCTTAGACAGCTTAATGCGCGGATCGACGAAGGACAGAGCCAGGTCAGCCAGCAGGTTACCTACAATCAACATCGTGGCGCTGATGATCAAGCTGGCCATGACTACATAGAGATCTTGGTTCAACACAGACTGTAAGGTCAGTCGCCCTAACCCCGGCCAGCTAAAGTAAATCTCTGTAATAAAAGCACCGGCTAGCAAACTGGCAAATTCAAAGCCGAGGAGCGTGATCAGCGGGTTGACTGCGTTACGCAGGGCGTGGACGTAGATCACCCGATTCTCAGGCAGGCCTTTGGCTCGGGCGGTCTGAATATAGTCCTGTCGCAGGACGTCGAGCAGCTGACCGCGCATGATTCGCTGAAGACCGGCAAAGCTGGTGAGGCTCAGGGCCAGAGTGGGCAAAATCAGGTGCCAGCCCACATCTAAAATTTTGCCAATCCAATTGAGGTCTTCGTGATTAATGATGGTGCGTCCGCCAACGGGGAAAAGTGGGGTCGTAATCTGGGCAAAAAACAGCAGCAGCAGTCCTGTAATGATGCTGGGGAACCCCTGACCAAAGTAGCTGATCACTCGCAAAAAACGATCGATCCAATGGTTTTGTTTGACGGCGCTGACGATGCCCATCGGGATTGCGATCGCCCAGGTGACAATAATCGATGAAAGTGACAGTAATAAAGTGTTGGGGATGCGCTCTGCCAGCAGCTCGATGGCGGGGCGATTGTAGGCAAAGCTGGGGCCAAAGTCGAGCCGGGTGACTACCTGGTAAAGCCAGTTAAAATACTGCTGCCAGACAGGCTTGTCTAAGCCGTATCGCATCTCAAGCTGCTGGAACGTTTCAGGCGTGATGGTCGGGTTTTGCCGCTGAGCTGACAAAAAGTCACCGGGGGCCAGCTGAATGATAAAAAAGCTCAGGGCAGAGGCTAACAAAAGCGTGAGCAGACCTTGCAATAGCCGCTTGACAATATACAGCGTGGTTTCGCTGGTAAAAATGGCGCGAACCAAATCGGCGGCTTTCTTGGTTTTTGGGAGAGCGGGCGTATCAGGGGCAGTGGTCATAGGCGACTTGGGAAAGATGGCAGCTGCAGGGGATTAAACGCTAGCTTAAGACAAATTTGCCCTAATATTCGACCAGCGTGGTGATGTGGATATCGTCGGGCAGGTGTTGTCGCCCGTTGAGATCGGCTAGCTCAATCACAAAGCCAAACCCGGCAATGTCGGCCCCCGTATTTTGGATTAGTTGAGCGGCGGCGGCGGCGGTGCCCCCAGTAGCCAGCAGATCGTCGATAATCAAGACGCGGCTACCAGCGGGGAAGGCATCTTGATGGACCTCCAGGCAGTCTTTTCCATATTCCAGGGCGTATTCCACCGAATGGACTGCGGCGGGCAGCTTGCCAGATTTACGGACAGGCACAAAGCCCAGCCCAAGTTTATAGGCCAGCGGCATGCCAAAGATAAAGCCCCGTGACTCAATCCCGGCGATATAGTCTGGGGCCAGGTCAGCCGTTTTTTCGGCCATCAGTTCAACGGTGTGGCTAAGGCCGTCGGGGTCATTGAGCAGCGTTGTAATGTCGCGAAACAAGATACCGGGCTTAGGAAAGTCTGGAATTTCTCGAATCAATGCTTTGAGATCCATTGAACGCAGCGATGCCTCCTGATACGGCTTGACTTGGCTGGCTTGACTTGGCGATGACGAGACTATTTTAAGCCCCCTCACTCTAACTTGCAGATATTATGCTTGGCAGCTTATTCCTGGCATCGTGGTTTGGACCCGCTTTCCTTACCCCGCTACATTTTTAAACCATCCCTGTCGCCAAAAGTAAACGGTCAGGGTGGTTGCGATCGCAATCATCCCTGCCCAGCAAATCGGATACCCCCAGTAGGCATCGAGTTCTGGCATATTCCACGGAGACGCTGCGGCGTTAAAATTCATGCCATAGACCCCAGCAATAAAGGTGAGGGGAATAAAAATCGACGAAATCACGGTCAGAATTTTCATCACCTCGTTCATGCGATTGCTCACCGCAGAGAGATAAACATCCATCAGGGTGGAGCTGAGTTCGCGATAGGTTTCGACAATATCGAGCACCTGCACCGCATGGTCATAGCAGTCTTGGAAATAAACCCCAACTTCTCGGCTAATCAACTCGCTGTCATCGCGAATCAGCGTGTTGATGGCGTTGCGCATCGGCCAGATGGAGCGGCGCAGCGCCATCAGGTCACGACGCATCTGGTAAATTTTTTGCACCGTCTGTTGGGTTGGGCGAAATAGCACCTCGTCTTCTAAGTCCTCCATATATTCACCGTAGGCTTCTAGCACCGGAAAGTAGCCGTCAACGATGGCGTCGATCAGGGCGTAGGTCAAATAGTCGGCCCCCTGGTGGCGGATTGTGCCCCTGTTCCAGCGGATGCGATCGCGCACCGGGTCAAAACAGTCAATTTCTTCCTCTTCTTGCACCGTCAGCAGGTAGCCTTGTCCCAGCACAAAGCTGACCTGTTCACTAAAGAACCCCAGTGCGTGTGCTTTAGGGTTGACCATGCGGGCAATGATCAGCATTTGCTGTTCGTAATACTCTACTTTGGGGCGCTGTGGCACGTTGACCACGTCCTCCAGGACTAAAGGATGTAGGCCATAAATATCCCCCAGCTGCCTCAGCATGGCCTCGTTGCCCAACCCTTGTACATCGACCCATGAGACTGACTCGCGCTCCAGATATTGGGCAGCCTCTGCTGGGGTGGCTAGCTCCAGGCAAAGTGCCTCAGTGGGTTGATAGTCGATCAGTAACAGCTCCGGCGGTGCCGCATCCTGTTCAATCACCAGCGTGCCGGGGACACTCCCGACTTCGTCATAGTGGTAGTCCCAGTGACGGCGTTCGTCGTCTTCGATATCAATGCCCGATTCAGTGAGTGGTTTAGAATAGCGCTTGAGATTGGGATTGCTCATATTGGGGCAGTTCCTAAAACGGTCAAGTGGCCTAATTGGGTCAGATAGATGGCGTCATCAACGGGTTTAGACCTTTTAGACCAGTTAACCAAGTCTGCTGCTAAACTGCCTAACAAATTGATTTCTCAGCCAATTGCAGGAACACAACTGCCGTGGACGATTTGCCTGAACCAACTCCCGCCCCTGAGCCCAAACGTCGCTGTACGGTAACCGTAACCGAAAAAGGCTGGCACGGTGCCCGTGCCGTCGCCGAGGCCGCTGGCTGTCGCAGTATTTCAGAACTGCTCGAAAAGGTTGCCCGTGGCGAGTTGGCCGTCATTAATAGTAATGAGGTTTCCCCCGCCCTGGAAGATTCGCCGGTACCGACTACGCTGGCCCAGCCGGTGGGTGCCCAGGCTACGGACAATCCAGGCGCTGCCTGGCACAAAGATAGTGTACTGACTGCGCCGGTTTCCCTGAGCGCTGAGCTGCTCAGTCAGCTGCTGCAACCGCTGCGGCGCTTTCCAAAACTGGTGGTGACCGGGGTGAGCGCCACCTTGATTTTGATTCCGCTGCTGTACGTGGTAGATCGGACCCTGCCTGGCCCAGCGGCTAACACCGACCCTACGGCCACCGAAATTCCTGAAACTGGGGACGTGGTAGCGGGTTATGATGTCACGGATCATTTTCGGATTCGCCCGGTACACCCGGTGACGGGGGCCCTCAATGTGCCCCATAACGGCGTTGACTTAGGCACCCCCACAGGTACCCCCGTCCATGCAGTGGGTCAGGCTGGTGATGCCGTCGAGGTTGAATGCTGGTGGGATGTGGACGGCGGTGGCTGGGTGGCCGATCAAACGGCGAGTTCCTACCCTGACTATGTGTTTCAGTCGCTGCACCTGCTCGAGAATGAATGTCAGTCGGGGGTTTTTGAGGCAGGCGATGTGTTTGCGCTAACGGGCAATAGCGGTCTAGGCTCAGGTGAGCACTACGACTTTCGCGTCAAGATCGAGGGTAAATATGTGCCCCCTGAGAAGCAGTTCGTAGAGTCAGCGATTACGGGTGTCCCGCTTGAGGGGGGGCAACGAAGATGGTTGGGGCTATTTTAGTCGAGTTTTGCAAATTTCTTTGGCTGAATGCCCTGCTTAAGCTATAAATGCCTTGAAGATTGCATTGAGAGATAAATAGGGGACTATGAATCGTTTCTTGAGATCCTTGAGCGTGTCGTTGCTAGCTGGGGTGCTGACCGCTGGTGTTTGGGGGGCTAAGGCCGCGCTCTCAATGCCCGGTTTAGAAGCCGTGTCTAAACAGGCCGAACCTGACACCGCTCAACCCGAAGAAGATGATTTTATCCGGGCAATGAATCTTGGTTATGCCTATGCGCAGCAGTTCGACTACAACACGGCCTTAATCAATTTTCGACGGGCTTTGGAACTGCGACCGGGTAACCCCTATGCCGAAGTCGCTGTGCAAAATATGGAATATTTCATTGAGCGCGATCGCAACGCGGCTCGTCAGCGTGAAATCGATCGCCTGGAAGCGCGCCTGGCCCAATCGGCAGAGGCTAAGGACTGGGTATGTGCCGCAGGCACCGTTGATGCGTTGGTGACCTACACCGAACCCGAGTCGCTTAACCGCGAGCGTCTGGTTGGGTACCGGGGTGAGCTGACGGGGCTGCTCGACGCTCGGACAGATTTTGAAAGCTGGTCAACGATTTGTACGCCAGAGAGCCCGCTTTTTTAGGAAGTGGGTAGTGGGTAGTGGGTAGTGGGTAGGTGCAAATCACCAATTACCCATCACCCATCACCCACGACTGTTCCGTAAACCCAAATTCTTTTAGAATAAAATGCTGGCGATTAAGCCGCTCACTCTTTGTTGTTCATCCCGTCTCGGAAGTTTCCCATGATTCGTGAAGTTTTCATGCCAGCCCTCAGCTCAACGATGACCGAGGGCAAGATCGTTTCCTGGGTCAAATCGCCCGGTGACAAGGTTGCCAAAGGTGAGACGGTGGTGATCGTCGAGTCTGATAAGGCGGATATGGATGTGGAGTCCTTTTACGAAGGCTATCTGGCCTCTATCGTGGTGGAGGCGGGGGATGTGGCCCCGGTGGGCGGTGCGATCGCACTTCTCGCCGAAACCGAGGCAGAAATTGAAGCAGCCAAGCAAAAAGCAGCTTCCCTGACGAGTGGTGGTGCAGCGAGCAGCATCGCTACAGTCGATGCAGAAGCCCCAGTGGCGGCCACCGCAGTCGCGGCTCCGGTGGCAGAACCCACCCAAAATGGTGGCACCAGCAGCGGTCGCACCATTGCGTCGCCCCGAGCTAAGAAGCTGGCCAAAGAATTCAAGATTGACATCAGTACCCTGCAAGGGTCCGGTCCCCACGGGCGCATCGTCGCCCAGGATGTTGAGCAAGCGGCGGGTAAGGCCCCCGCGCCACCCCAGGTGATTGCAGCGGCTCCGGTGGCAGCGCCCGTAGCTGCTGTCGCCCCGGCCCCTATCCCCGCGCCGCCGCCCGCTGTGCCGGGTCAGACAACGGCCTTCACCACGTTGCAAAAGGCGGTCATCACCAATATGAACGCCAGCCTGTCGGTGCCGGTTTTCCGGGTGAGCTACACCATCACCACCGACGGTTTAGATGCCCTTTACAAACAAATCAAGTCTAAGGGCGTCACCATGACGGCCCTGCTTTCTAAGGCCGTAGCCGTTACCCTCAAAAAGCATCCCATCGTGAATGCCCGCTATACCGACGAAGGCATTCACTACAACGGCAGCATCAATGTGTCGGTGGCGGTGGCCATGCCCGACGGCGGGCTGATTACCCCGGTGCTGCGCGGCGCTGACCAGATGGATATTTACTCCCTGTCACGCACCTGGAAAGATTTGGTGGCCCGCTCTCGCTCGAAACAGCTCCAGCCTGAAGAGTACAACTCGGGCACCTTCACCCTGTCAAACCTGGGTATGTTTGGGGTTGACCGCTTTGATGCGATCTTGCCACCGGGCCAGGGGGCAATTTTGGCGATTGGTGCCTCTAAGCCCCAGATGGTGGTCAATGACGACGGCATGATGGGCATCAAGCGCCAGATGCAGGTCAACATGACCGCCGACCATCGCATTATCTACGGTGCCGACGGCGCTTCGTTCTTAAAAGACCTGGCTGAGCTGATTGAGAATAATCCCCAGTCGCTGACGCTGTAGGTTGTTATCAAAATGAAACCACATCGCCAGCACCCCCTAACCCCTAACTCAGCGGGATACCCCCTTACGCGGGGTTTTAGGGCGGCGTTTCGCCCTAACCAGGGGGGTGCGGGGGAACTCGGAGGGACCCCTGCGCAGTATCTCAAACTTCTCCTCCAATCGCTAGCCCTATAGCTACATACTTTTGTTGGCCCTTTGTTTGTAGGAAACCTAGCAGTGAGCTGAATAGTTGGATTGCCAAGTTGCTGGGCATGGCGTTAGAGGAAATCGTGGAGGTTTTGGGTGGGTGATAAGATTCCCGATTTCTGGGGAGAAACTAAAATCTATCGGTTGCACCAGACATAGAAACCGGGGATCTGGAGGCGGCCGAGATGTGGCCATTCACGGGGAGAACAAGCGCTACTGGCTTCCTTGAATTTAAATGATAGAGCCCAGGGTTTTTCAAGAACCCTGGGCTCTGGGCTGTAACCTTAATCAGCGGGGAACTACAAAATCCAGGTTTTAACTTTGCTCACCGACACCTGAACCTGGGGATGCTGGATCAGATCCGCCAGAGCGGCATCGCCGCCGTCTTCCCAGGTTTGGCGCAGGTATTTCTTAAGACCTATCAGGGTATTAATCGTGCGCTCAATGTGGGCTTCGGTTTCAGCCTGGGTCAGGTTGGTCTCGGCAACCCGATCTAACATCTTATAGACCACTTCTTTGAAAACCGGGCGGGGGGCCGACTCGCCCGGTAGGGTAGCTGTGGGGGCAGGGGTTTCACCGTGGTGGGTGTCGGCGTAGGGGATATTGGCATAGGGGGCTGTGCTCTGGGTGAAGGCGTCCGGTCTGGCGGGCGCTGCGGGGGGCTCAGGGGAGACAGAACTCTCTAATGCCCCACCGGAATTGCCGTCTTTAGCCGCAGCTAGGCCATTTACCGCCGCCGGAATATCCAGACCCGTGGTGTGCTTGAGCTGCTCAATAAAGGAGACAGCTTGCTTAGCCATACCGTCGCCCTGTCCGTCAATCACGGTGACGTTATGCACCGCCACATCCGGGACAGTGGCGGTCAATGTCTTGAGCAAGACTTCTAGCTTTTGCAGCAAGAAGATATCGCGGGCATTGGGGCCAGCGGTCTGCCACGACTCGGCCAGCTTTTGGGTGCCCTCGGCCTGGGCTTTGCCGTCTTCGATGATGCTGGCGGCCCTACCTTGGGCGTGTGCGATCGCACGCTTGCAGTCTGCCTCCGCTGGGGCAATCACATCGGCCTTTAGCTGCTGAGCAACCTGCTTGATTCGCTCCTGCTGCACCGGGATTTCGGCCTGGATGCGGGCCAGCTCGGCAGCAATTTCGGATTCAGATTCAGCGATTACCGCAGGGCGCTGGGTGAGCGCATCCTGGATGCGACGTTCGGCTTCGGCTTCGGCGATACCCATGTCGCGTTCGATCCGGCGCACGGAGGTAATTTTCTCATTCTCCGCGGTTTGGATAGCTGAGGCAGCCTGGGCCTCGGCTTCAGCGATGCGGGCATCGCGTTGCAGCTCAGCCTGTTGCTTACGGCCAATCGAGTCGAGGTAGCGCACATCGTCGGAGATATTTTGAATCTGCAGCGTGTCGAGCACCAGTCCGAGCTTTTCAAGATCCTCTTCGGCTTCATCCAGCAGGCTTTTAGCAAAGGCAATTTTGTCTTCATTGACCTGCTCTGGGGTGAGGCTGGCCAGGACGCCCCGCAGGTTGCCTTCCAGGGTTTCTTTGGCGATGGTCTCAATCTCCTTGCGGCTTTTGCCCAGCAGTCGCTCGATGGCGTTGTGGATGGTGGGTTCTTCCCCAGCGATTTTGATGTTGGCCACCCCATCTACCTTGAGGGGGATGCCCCCTTTAGAGTAGGAGTTAGAAACCCGCAGCTCGATGATCATATTGGTCAGGTCCATGCGCATGGCCTTTTCGAGTAGGGGGGTGCGGATGCTGCTGCCGCCCTTAACCAGGCGATAGCCGACCTTTTTCTGCCCGATCCGGCGGCTACTGCCTGCAAAAATCAGCACTTCATTGGGCTGGCAAATGTAATAGAGGTTGCGAATAATCAAGGAAATGACGCCGGAACCGGCTCCTAAAATCGCAAGTAGTGCAATCAGTCCACCCATTATTGACCTCCTTGTAGTGCAGGGTTTGTATTTGCCGCGCTGGTCAGTGCGGGATTAGCTTGTGCGAAATTGCTGTTATTCCCCTTAAGGGTGCCGACCACGTCGATGCCCAGGGTTTGGTCGACGCGCTCTAAGAACTGACGCACCATCTCGGGATACACATTGACCAAGCTGGCCAGGGACTTGCCATCGCCGTTGTCAATCACATTGACGTTTTGCAGCTGCATGCGATGGGGAATCTCAGCGGCTTCTTTAAGCACCATCTCAATCTGCTGGATCAAGAAAACTTCGGTGGCTTCTGACCCCATTTGGGACCACACCTCAGAGAGCATTTCGTTGACCAGGGCCGAAGCTTTGGCATTTTCTGCCAGGGAGGCGGCATGGCCCTTGGCCCGCAGCTCCTCGGCCTGTTTCTGCGCTTCGGCGGGCAAGACCGAGTCGGCCTCCAGGCGGAAGCGCTCTAGCTGCGATCGCACCGTTTGCAACTGCTGCTCGGCCCGGGCTCGGGCTTCATTGGCGGCGGCGGTGGTGCGTTCCTCCTCTGACTTGGCCCGCTGCTCCAGTTCGGCTTTGATTTTTCGCAACTCGTTTTGGCGCTGCTGAATGACCGTCAGAGCCTGGGTTTTTGCGATTTCCGCGTTCTTTTGGCAGTCGGCTTCGATCCGGTCAGCTTCCCCGATGGTTTCGGCTTCGGCAATCTCGGCATCGCGCACGATTTGGGCAATCCGGCGACGACCAATCGAGCTGAGGTAGCCCACATCGTCGGTCACGCTTTGAATCTTGAGCGTATCGAGCTGTAGACCCAGCTTATTGAGATCTTTAGCCACATCAGCGGCGATGCGCTCGGCGAAATTAAGCCGGTCTTCGTTGACTTGCTCCGGGGTGAGCAGGGCGACGACCCCACGCAGGTTACCTTCTAGAGTTTCGCGCACTACGCGTTTAATCTCAGCCTGGTTGCGGCCTAAAAAACGCTCAATGGCGTTGCCCACCACCGCAGACTGGCTCGACACTTTAACGTTAGCGATGGCCTGAATATTCAGCGGGGTGCCCCCTTTGGCGTAGGCGTTGGTCACCTCCACCGGGATCGGCATGGTGGTCATATCCATGCGCTCGACTTTCTCAAGGATAGGAATGACCAGCGTGCGACCGCCAAAAATGACCCGATAGCCCACCTCCTGACCGCGCTGGTTTTGATATTTGCGGCCTGAGATAATCAAAATCTCGTTGGGGTTGGCAATGCGCAGACAGGTTTTAATGATCAGCATCAGCGCTCCGATACCGAGCAGCCCTAGCAAAATAGCACCGCCGCCTATGATAGCGGTTTGCCCCGTGCTTTTGGAAAGCTGCGTGGTCACAAGATGAGTCGTCCGGGCAACCCCGTGGCTAATCTGTGAGTTGGTGAGTTGCCCAGTAGATGGCAAGAAATTAGAAGTTTTCATGGGTTTGTCCGTTTAGGAACAGGTTATTGAGGGGGAAGGGAGAAGGGGGAAGGGAGAAGGGGTAAGGGGAGACGGAGGGGGCAGACAAGCAGAGAAGGTTAAAAGCCGCCGTAGGGTGGGTTAAGTCGCCGAAAACTTGAAATCTCAACCAACCCCTATCAATCGGCGAACCCACCATTTGGATATGCATGGAATGGGTTAAATACAAGGATGGGGGTTACGGGGGATCGGAATTTTTTTTAACCAACCACATTAGACCCACCATTCCATAGGAAAGATCAAGGGCGAAAAGGGAAGAAAGCGACGGATTACCCGATGCGGGCCTGGGGGCAACCACGAGGGATTGCCCCTACGGATTGCCGACAAAATCCAAAATCCAACCCGACACCCAATTCCCGACACCCATTACCGTTCGGCTGAGCTCACGCCGAAGCCCACTACCCACCCCCTCTCTCCGCAGAGATCACCCACAGCCGATTATTCTCTTCACCAACCACTAGCACTTTGTCCCCAGGGACAAAAGAGTTTGCGTCGTCGGTCATGGCCATCAGATGCAGGGTGCTGCCGCGCACTTCGAGGCAAATTTTGCCCTTGCTTTGGGCGTCGAAGGGCAG
>JBCBQD010000138.1:0-14885 GCA_039820425.1 Cyanobacteria bacterium J06635_1 | reverse complement strand
CGATGCTTTTGCAGTGCTTTAAGCTATTTTAATTTGCTGCCGTTAGGGCAAGTTACAAAAATTATCTAAAAATCATCCAAGGCACCCTTATCACAGTTACAAAAACACAGTTCTCTAAAAACACAGTTCTCTAGAACACAGTGCATGATTGACCAGCGCTTTCTTCATCAGCCACACATTATGATGCATGCCTTGTTCTTTGGTCAAAACGTGGCGCTTTCATCCTTTATTTCGGGGGCAAATAGCTCAGGGGCAAATGAGCGGGTTGCTTCACCCGTGTTTGTTAAAGCTGGAAATCAGGGGGCGGCCTTGCTATTTGATTACGGTGTGGTTGTGCTTATCGGGTTGTCCCTGGTCGAAGAAACTCAGTTTTTGGCTAATTTGAAATCTCTGATCACCCGCCCTTACGATACCCCGGAATCTGAGCGGGTGACGCTAACGCGTGAACCGAATAGTTCGGGCAAGGTGGAAGATGGCCAGATTTTACTGGCTGAGTTTGATGCGCCGCGGTTGCAAATTGTTGCCAATGTGTTGGCTAAAAGCGTAGTCTTAGCTGAATTTGAGATGGAAGCTGCCGCCGTGTTTGAGCAAATTGAGCCGTTTGCGGTGAGCTTACAAAAACCCAGATGGGGACAGCGCCAGCAGGGCAAAGAACTCCTGCGACAAATTGGGAATACCCTATTAATTCAAAATAAGCTGGTGGGTCAGGCCGCCATTGTGGATAAACCCGAGCTGCTGTGGGAGTATCCTGAGTTTGAGCGGCTATATTTACGGGTAGAAGACGAATACGAAATTCGTGAACGTCATCTGGCCCTGGAAAAAAAGCTGGATTTGGTCTCGCGAACAGTGGAAACAGCACTGGAGCTCCAGCGGCAAACGACCAGCCTGCGTCTGGAATGGTATATCGTCATTCTGATTGTTTTAGAGCTGCTGCTGTCTCTCTATGAGCTATTTATCAAAAGTTAGGGGCAGCACAGACATTTGAGCAGAGCGGACGACTTAAGCCGACTGCCTGCAAGCCGACTATCTAAGCAGACGGCAAGCCTGGAGACACTGAAATATCGGAGAGGATAAACCGTGGGTACCGTGATCGAAGTTGACCAGCAAACATTTGCCACTGAGGTGTTACAGAGATCGGCGGACACAGCCGTGCTAGTGGATTTTTTTGCCCAGTGGTGCGGCCCCTGCAAGCTGCTAGGCCCCATCCTTGAAAAGCTGGCGGGTGAGTATGATTTTGTCTTAGCTAAGGTCGATATTGACCAAAATCCAGACCTGGCCAATACCTACGGGGTAGAAGGGGTGCCTGATGTGCGCATCGCCAGAGATGGCAAAGTGGCTGAGGGATTTGTCGGTGCATTGGACGAGACCCAGCTGCGATCGCGACTCACCCAACTGGGCATATCGTCTGGCTTAGAGCAAGGGCTGGCCGAGTTCCAGCGACTGCGAACCGCTGGGGATCGAGCCGCGGCCCAAGCCGTCCTCAATCAGCTTATCCAGCAATATCCTGAGAGCGCCGAGCTGATGCTAGCCGCGGCGGAGTACCTGATGGCGCATGACCGTTTGGAGGATGCCCAGAAACTGATTGGGCAAGCCGCCCTGCGCGCCCCCCGTGAGTTGAGCAGCCGTTTAGAAGGCACCAAATCCCTGCTGGAGTTTAAGCAGGCAATCATCCAAATTGAGCCGGAAACTGAGCTAGATCAAACCTATATCAAGGCGTGTAAGGCAGCGGTCAGCAGCGATTATGAAACCGCCCTCACCCTATTTTTGGGCATTGTGGAGCAAGATCGCAGCTACCGCAAAGACGCCGCCCGCAAAGCCATGATCGGCCTTTTCAATCTGCTCGGCGACGAGAGTGAGACCACACGCAGCTATCGGAAGCAGCTGATGCAGGCGCTTTTCTAATAGTAATGGGCACTAGCGTCAGCCATGCCCGCAGGGCTATAGGGCGAAAGGGGCAGGGCGAAGGGTAAAGGCAAAAGTCTTGTAGGGTGGGTTACGGATTGCCTGGCCCCTTTTAGGATACCGATCACATTAAACCCACCATCTCGATCAAATGATTGTGAAACCAAAACATGCCAAGACAAAGGGAGAAATTCAGAAAGGCAAAAAGCGAAATTAAGACGAAAGACGAAAAATGAGTGGCCCCTTCGCCCTTCGCCCAATCAAACCATTTCGGCTTCACCGAAATACCTATCCTATCTACGCAACCGCTTGCTCCACCTTCGCAGTCAGCTTTTCATAGGTGGCGCGCATCTTGAGACCCACCAGCACCTGGAATAGACCACTGCCGTTTTGGGAACCCGGATATTCCCGGTGCTTGAGGAGGAGCTCAGTCATTTCGCCGTAGGTCTTGGTGGAAAGATTGCTCAGGTGCTGCTCAATGTAAATCAGCTCCTCAAGGCGGTCAAACTGACCATCCACCTCAAGCACAGAAACCTCGTTTCCAAAGTAGCTGTCAGGCCCGTAGTGCATGCGGATGCCTGGGTAAGAGCAGGTCAGCTTACGACCGCAGGGAATCCAGTCAATGGTAGACCCTTCGTCAAACAGATACACCGGCTCAAAGCCCTCTACCCCTTCTTTTTGGATCATCCGCACCCGGAGCACCTTGCGCTCTTTGTCATCGGGGATCAGCTGGGTTGGCAATATCTGAATCACCACGTCGGCATACTGCTTTTGGACATCGATGTAGGCTTCAAAGTCAGGCTTACGGGCGTTGATTGACGCCATTACGTCATCAAAGGTATGCCCTCGCTCGGCCATATCACGCTGAACCTTCCAGGTGACTTTGACCTCATCGCTAATATCGAGATAAACGCTGAAATCAAGCAAGTCACGGACCCGCTCATCATAGAGGGGATGTAACCCCTCGATTACCACAATATGGTTGGGCTCAATCCGCTCAGGGGGGTCAAGTTCGCCGGTTTCATGGTTATAGATCGGCTTGTCGATGCTGGTGCCTGCTTTGAGCGCTTTGATTTGCTCGTACATCAAGTCAAAATTGTTGGCCTTGGGGTTCAGAGCAGTTACCCCAGCGGCCTTACGCTGCTTTCTGTCCAGACTGTGGTAGTCATCTAAGCAGATAACAGTCATCAATTCTGAGCCGAACAGGTCGGCTAGGCGGCGCAAAAAGGTGGACTTGCCGCATCCAGAATCACCGGCAACGCCAATTAACACCACGCGGTCTGGCTGACTGGTCATAACGTCCTCTATCAAATTAAGCAGGTTTACAAAAAGGCAAGGCTTTCAAAAAGCAGGTGAAGTGAACCCATCTCACCTGAGCCTCGCATGGCGAAACATGTAATTAAGTTAAAAAGTCTTTACTAATTTGAATCGTATCAGAAACCGTAGGCTTTTGAAAGCATGGACTGATTGAGGCGGGATCGCCTATCCATATAGGCCTCAAAGACTGATGTGAGCGCGATCAGACAGTCATGTGTAGGACTCATTTAAGGCAAACTGTGCTGCCATTTCCAACACTTGATAGGCTTAGTTAGGAAATTGCTTAAATTGAGATGACGGCTTCAAACCTTTCAAAAGAAGAAAACGTGCTAAGACGCTCTGTTTTGGGCTCAAGACGACTGAGCAATTACTGCTGGGCCACGATCACGCTGTTAGGCGGCGCTGGCTTTTTACTATCCGGGCTATCTAGCTACCTGGGCACGAGTCTGCTACCGTTTGCTGACCCGACCCAGCTGGTCTTTATTCCCCAGGGCGTTGCTATGTGCTTTTACGGCGTCGTGGGGATGCTGCTGTCTGTCTATCTTTGGCTGCTGGTCGGTTGGGATGTCGGAGGTGGCTACAATGCCTTTGATAAAGAAGCCGGAGAGGCTCGGGTATTTCGCTGGGGGTTTCCGGGCAAAAACCGTCAGATTGATCTAACCTATCCCTTGGAAAATATTCTGGCGGTCAAGGTGGATATTAAAGAGGGCATCAACCCCAAGCGAGCCCTCTACCTGCGGGTCAAAGGCAAAGGCGACATTCCCCTCACCCGAGTGGGGCAACCCATCCCCCTGGCCGATTTAGAAAATCAGGGGGCTGAACTGGCTAAGTTTTTGCAGGTTCCTTTGGAGGGGCTGTAGGTACCGGTATTGATGAAATTTGAGGAAAGGGGATATGTTTTTGGGTCGTTACCGACTGAACGGATGCAAGCAGTGGGGCATTTTGCTGATTGCGATCGCACTATTTTTAGGGGGCTGCACCAATGCTACCCAGCCCGAAGAAACGCTCTCTGAAGCTCAACCTCCAGCTGAAATCGCAGCTGAGCCGATTGAATCTAACAGTGATGTCGCCAATGGCTTAGCCCGTCTGGATGGCAAAGCTACGGTGGAGCTAATGATCAACGGCGAAAAAATTGTGGTTGAGGTAGATGGGACCCAGGCACCGGTCACCGCCGGTAATTTTGTCGATCTCGTCGATCGAGGGGTTTACGATGGCACCGTTTTTCATCGGGTAGTCAAACAACCCCAGCCGTTTGTGGTGCAGGGGGGCGATCCGCAAAGTACTGACCCCAATGTTCCCACCGCTCAGTTAGGGACCGGCAGCTTTGACGATCCTGAGACCGGACAACCGCGATATATTCCCCTCGAGATCACCCCGGCTGAAGGGAGCAGCCCGCTCTACAGTCGAACCTTCGAGATGGCAGGGGTGACCGAGCCGCCAGCCCTCTCTCATACCCGAGGGGCGCTAGCGATGGCACGCTCCCAACTGCCTGATTCGGCCTCAGCTCAGTTTTACTTTGCCCTGGCAGATTTGCCGTTTTTGGACGGCAGCTACGCAGTTTTTGGCTACGTGACTGAGGGCCTGGAGGTGGTTGATGGTATTGAGCAGGGAGATGTGATCGAGTCAGCTGAGGTCACCGCTGGGCTGGATAACCTGATTCAGCCCGAGGTGGCAGAGCCCGATGCGGCAGAGCCCGATGCGGCAGAATCAGGCGAGGCCAGCCCCCCCGACACCGAATCTGCGGAATAAAGCGGCAGGCTTCGGGTCGATGGAACTGGGGTTAATGGAACCCGTTGTTGTCACCGGGGTGGGCCTGGTATCTGCCCTGGGCGATGACGCGCCAATCGCCTGGCATAGATTACTGGCAAACGAGAGTGCGATCGCGCTGCGGCAGCCTTTCTTAGAGCTGCCGCCAGGGCCTTTAGCCATGATCGGTAAAACCCCGGTCGCGGTAAGCTCCCTCGTGGAGACCACCGTCTTAGCAGCGCTAACGGATGCTCAGCTATCGTCCCCCTTGCCGGACTGTGGTGTGGTCATCGGTTCTAGCCGTAGCCACCAGGGAGAATGGGAGGCACTGGCCCGTCAGCGATTGGGTCAGGTTGAACGGACAACCAAGGCCACCCCCCATCCTTGGCTGGAAACATTGCCTCATCAAACCGCTGTGAGAGCAGCACAACAGGTGGGTAGCGGTGGGCCAGTTCTGGCACCGATGGCTGCTTGCGCCACGGGTATTTGGGCTTTGGCCCAGGGGTTTGAGCTGATTCGCACGGGGCAGTGCGATCTCGTCATTGCGGGGGCCGTTGAGGCCCCGATTACGCCCCTTACCCTGGCGGGGTTTGCCAAGATGGGGGCCCAGGCCCAAACCGGCTGCTATCCCTTTGACGAAGCCCGTGAGGGGCTGGTGCTGGGGGAAGGGGCCGCGGTCATCGTTTTAGAACGAGCGTCCCTTGCTGCCCAGCGCGGCGTCCCTGTCTATGGCGAAATTCGCGGGTTTGGGCTGCTCAACGATGCCCACCACATCACCTCGCCTGCGGCTCGGTGCGACACGGCAATCGCAGCCGTGCGCCAGTGTTTGCATCGCAGCCACCTCACCCCTGCCGACATTGATTTTATCCATACCCACGGCACCGCTACCCAGCGCAATGACCAAATGGAAGCTGCGATCGCAGCGACCATTTTCCCAAAAAACACTGCCATCACCGCCACCAAGGGCGCTACGGGCCATACCCTAGGAGCCTCGGGGGCGATGGGCACTGTCTTTAGCCTCTTGGCCCTCCGCCATCAACAGTTGCCTCCCTGTGTTGGGCTCAAAACCCCTGCCTTTGATCTCAACTTTGTGAGACAGACAACAGCTGCACCCCTGAGCCACGCTATCTGCTGCAGTTTTGGCTTTGGGGGACAAAATACAGCGGTTGCCTTGAGTCGAGCAGCCAGTATCCTAGGATAAGCGAGACGATTTACCCCCATGCGTGCCCTGGACGACTACATTATTAAACTGCCCTGGTCGAGCGATCCCCAAGAGCGGGCGGTCGAGCAGCAGGTGGTCGATCACATCCGAGAGGCGGGCTGTCACTTGATGGGGGTGTATCCCGACTCAGACACCGACATCGAGTTCGTCTACTCGGTCGGACTATGGGCTAACTACGGCTTCCCTGAAGCGATTTGCCTGGGGCTACCCGCCCGCACCGGCGGGCAGCTGATCAATAGTGTCCGAGATTGCCTTAAGGCAGGGGAGCGCCCTGATTTGGGTCAGCCTTTGACCGACTTTCTCGCCAACGACTATGCGATTCAGCTAGAGCCGGTGCAGGACCTGTCTATGGCCTACGAAGACTATGTCTGCTGGGCTGGTTGGTTTTACCAAGAGCCCGTCCCCATTGTGCGGCTGTGCTGGCCCGACCGTGATGGCCATTTTCCTTGGGAGCCCGAGTGCAATGAGGTGAATCGGTTGGCGCAGAATCGGCTTAGTTAGGAGGATTTAGTCGCTGTCTTCTATTCGAGATGATTTATGAAACAAAGAAGGCTATCAACTTAAAGCGGGACATTTTCCCAGGGACAGAATTCAGGAGCCAGGAGTCAGAATCCAGTCCCCCACTGACGCCTGAATTCTGACTCCTGGATGCTTACACCACCTGGGTTTCCCGGCTTAAACTGAACGCCACAAATTAAACACTCGTCAACAACTGATTAACACGGATTCCAAGACCAGGCAATAGCGGTGAATGAATCTCGTCGTCCCCTCGATATTCGCCCTGCTCTCGGTATTCCTGGTTGTCAAGCACCAGCACCCGGACATAGTCATCCAGTGGGTTCACAATCCAGTATTCTGAGATGCCAGCCAGGGCATACTCATCACGCTTGTCAATCAAATCGGTCCCCTTATTGTCAGGGCTGCATACCTCGATTGCCAGCGCGGGTGGATTGCCAATGGCAAAGTATGCCCCACCAGCCGGATCGATGGCCCCCCATTGGTCAGCCGTGCAAACGATCAGGTCAGGGCGGCGACTCGTACCGGCGGCAATATCTACCGAGACTTGCGACCGGCAAACTAGCCTAAGCTGAGCACTCTGGATGAGGATATTGATGGCGACGGTCAAAAAATTAACAATATCCGCGTGCAGCTTTGTCGGTTCAGGCATCTCAATCACTTGGCCATTAACAAGTTCGACTGGCCCCCCTTCCCAAGGAATCGCCCGATAGTCTTCTAAGGTGACGGGTTTACGTAGGGTGGTAATCATGCCGCCTCAAATAAAATACCTAAGAACTGTCTGCCTAGCTTCATCGCCTGAGCCGTGCCACTCCTTACCTGAATTATGTCATATGGGTTCTTGGCACGGACTGTTCGACTAGCTTATCTAGATACCTCGGAGTTTTCGCGTATTACTCACCAGGCTTTCTGCAAACCGATCAAATCGTTCTACCAGTTTTTCGTCCTTCAGCGTGCCGTCTTCGTCAAAGGCTTTCCAGGCTTGACCAATGGCCACCTGCTCGGGGATCACCCAGGCGTGGACCCAGCGCAGGATCACCCGCAGATCATTCAGGGCGTTGTTATTAGACTGACCGCCCAACACGCTGATCGCGCCAGCGACTTTGCCATCCAGGTGCTCAAAGCTGAGCAAATCAAGCGCATTTTTGAGCACGCCGCTGAGGCTACCGTGGTATTCAGGGGTGGCTAGCACCAGCCCGTCGGCAGATTTTACCGCCGCCCGCAGACGCGCCACATCAGGATAGTCACCATAGTCATCACCCCCATTGCAGAAAGGTAGATTGAGCGATCGCAAATCCAAAACCTCCACCGTCGCCCCCAGGACCTCCAAACGATGGACTGCCTGCTGGAGCGCCTGATAACTGTAGGCCCCCGGTCGCAAACTGCCGCTGATGGCGACAAGCTTAACCCCGCCATCTTTTTGGATGCTGCTGGCATCCCCTTCATGGCTAATCGACATGTAAACACCTCCGAATAAAGCAAAAATCAAACTTTTCTTAAGTGTACTCGTTATGACTTTATCTTGATTTCGGTTTCCCGATCTATTGAGAGGGTGGGTTTATGAGAGGGTAGATTTAGGTGAGCGGTATTCTTAAAAAGTCCAGGCAATCTGCAACACACCCTCTACAGAACTTCGCCTTTCCCCCTTCACCCTTCGCCCTAAAGAAATTCCCAATTTCTCCGGCAACTTCAAAGTTCATGGCGTTAGACTAA
Organism: Cyanobacteria bacterium J06635_1; assembly: GCA_039820425.1. Taxonomy (GTDB): domain Bacteria; phylum Cyanobacteriota; class Cyanobacteriia; order Phormidesmidales; family Phormidesmidaceae; genus SIO4C1. Next base: position 6,469 of record JBCBQD010000138.1, on the reverse strand, counting down.
GATGTGACTTGCAAACCCTTGATTCCTCAATTGCTGTATCTGGTATGAAAAAGCCGCTTTCTGCTCAGCGCTCACGGTCCGTCCGCTCAAAGCTTGGCATGGCGACAGTCGCTGGCTGGCTATTGTTACAAAGTTTGGTGGCAATACCGAGTGCGATCGCCCAGGAGAAAGAAGACGCTCTGACCTATGGGCAATTGCTAGACAAAATTGAGCAAGGCGACGTCGATCAAGTTGAGCTAGATAACACCCGTGGGATTGCCAGAGTCCACCTCAAAGACGCTCCAGAAGATGCCCAGCCTGAGCAAGTGATGCTCTTTGCCGATGGCAATAACCGAGAACTGGTACAGCACCTTCAAGACAACAACGTCGACTTTGAAGTGCTTAGCGTCAATGACAATAGTGCCCTAACCTGGCTGGCAACCAATTCGCTGCTGGCGCTGATCCTGATTTTTGGGTTGCTGATGATTTTACGTCGGTCCGCAGGGTCCGCGGGCAACGCCATGAATTTTGGCCGCTCCAAGGCTCGATTTCAGATGGAAGCCAAAACCGGCGTGATGTTTGATGACGTGGCGGGCATTGAGGAAGCCAAAGAAGAATTACAAGAGGTCGTCACGTTCCTTAAGAATCCAGAACGCTTTACGGCAATCGGAGCGCGGATTCCTAAAGGGGTGTTGCTGGTGGGCCCACCGGGGACGGGTAAAACGCTGCTGTCAAAGGCCATTGCCGGAGAAGCTGGAGTCCCCTTCTTCAGTATTTCAGGATCTGAATTTGTCGAGATGTTTGTGGGCGTGGGGGCATCTCGGGTCCGCGATCTCTTTAAAAAAGCCAAGGACAATGCCCCCTGTATTGTTTTCATCGATGAGATTGATGCGGTTGGTCGCAAACGGGGCACTGGCATCGGCGGTGGCAATGATGAAAGAGAACAAACCCTCAACCAGCTGCTGACCGAGCTAGATGGCTTTGAAGGCAACAGCGGCATTATTGTGGTAGCGGCGACCAACCGCCCCGATGTACTAGATTCGGCCCTGCTCAGGCCGGGACGCTTTGACCGGCGGATCATCGTCGATTTACCCAGCTACAAAGGACGCTTAGGGATTTTAGAAGTCCATGCCCGCGACAAAAAGATGGCCGAGGAAGTCTCCTTGGACGCAGTCGCCCGGCGGACCCCCGGCTTCTCGGGAGCGCAGCTCGCCAATTTACTCAATGAGGCGGCCATCTTGACGGCACGGCGTCGCAAAGAGGCGATCACCATGACCGAAGTCAGTGACGCCATCGATCGGGTGACCATTGGCCTGACCCTGACGCCTTTGCTCGACAGCAAACGTAAGCGTCTGGTGGCCTATCACGAAGTTGGTCATGCCCTGGTCGCCACCTTACTCAAGCATTCCAACCTGCTTGAGAAAGTCACTATCATTCCCCGATCCGGCGGCATTGGTGGCTTTGCTAGATACTTGCCCGACGAAGACGATTTTGACAACGGCATTAACTCCTTAAGCTCCTATGCTCAGCTCGTGGACATGATGGTCCATGCCCTGGGCGGGCGCGCCGCAGAGGATGTTGTCTTCGGAGCAGATGAAGTGACCACAGGGGCCAGCAGTGATATTGAGATGGTCACTAATATTGCCCGCGACATGGTCACCCGGTACGGCATGTCTGAGCTCGGTCAGCTTGCACTAGAGTCCGGCAACGATGAGGTTTTCCTGGGGCAGGGCTTTATGCAACGCTCAGAATATTCCGAAGAGATGGCCGCAAAAATTGATCAGCAGGTGAGAGACATGGCCAGCACTTGCTACACCAAAGCCCACCAAATCTTGAAAAATAACCGTCCGCTGCTCGACCGGCTGGTGGACATGCTAATTGAGCGCGAAACCATTGACGGCGATGAGTTTCGCCGCATCGTCAGCGAATATATCGATCTGCCTGAGAAAGATTTGGTGAAATCAGGCAGATCGTAGAGACGACGGACTAGGGTGGTGGGTATGTAGCAAGGCAGTTACTGTCATGCGTCAGGTTCAGACTCACTTTAGGCGATTCAGGGGGTGGCTTTCTCGTCAGCAGCGATGGCGAGTAGGGCTGTTGTCCCTGCTGTTAGCGATGTTGCTATTACGCAGCGCGCCCTATCTAGTGCCCATTACTACCCAAGATTTGACGCAGGAGCAGCGGGCGTTGGACTTTAGCGATCGCAACGGCCTGCCCTTGGGCACCCTGCTCTCCCGCGATGACACCCATACGGTGGCAGTGCCCCTCGAGCAAATATCGCCCCACTTTATCAACGCCATTATCGCCGCCGAAGACAAGCGGTTTTATCAGCATGGGCCAGTGGATCTAATTGCGATCGCACGGGCCAGTCTAGAAGCCTTACAAGCCCAAGAAATTGTCAGCGGAGCCTCTACCATTACGATGCAGCTGGCTCGGATGATCAAGCCTGGCCCCCGGACCTGCTGGCAAAAACTCCACGAGATCTGGAACGCATGGCGCTTAGCGGCAGGCATGGACCGCGATCAGATTCTCGCCGCCTATATTAACCGCCTGCCCATGGGCAGCAATCTTTACGGCGTTGAGGCCGCCGCCCGTACCTACTTTGGTGTTCCCGCTGCCGACCTGTCGATTGCCCAGGCAAGTCTGCTGGCAGGGCTGCCCAACGACCCCATTGGCCTTGACCCTTATTTTTATTGGGACGCGCTCAAACAGCGCCAGGGCTACGTCCTAAATCGCCTGGTTCAGGACGGCTATCTGACCCAGGCCCAGGCCAACCATGCCGCCGCCGAAGATCTCTCTCCTCAGCTGCGTCAGCAGGGGATTCTCGCCGCCCCTCACTTTCTCTTTTGGCTAGCCGATCAACTGCCTGACCACTCACCTGCCCACATTCGCACCACCCTGGACCTGTCGCTGCAAAAATTTGTAGAAGCCCAGATCCATCAGCTGATTAGGGCCTTAGCCCCCCACAACGTCCGTCAGGCCGCTGCCCTCGTGATCGACAGTCGCACCGGTGAGATTCTCAGCTATGTTGGCTCCCCCAGTTATTTTGCTGGCATTCCCGGCAACCGCAACGACGGCGTTCAGGCCCTCCGCCAGCCCGGCTCTACCCTAAAACCCTTTCTCTATCAACTTGCCCTCGACCAAAAGATCATTCGCCCCAACACCATTCTGGCCGACGTCCCTACCCACTATCCCATCCCCGGAGCCCAGCTCTACAGCCCCGTTGACTATAGCGGAAAATTCCATGGTCCCGTCCGCGTCCGCATTGCCCTGGCAAACTCTCTCAACATCCCCGCCGTTCGCATCCTCGAGAAAGTCGGCGTCGAGAATTTTCTGAATCACCTCCATCAGCTCGGCTTTGAGCACCTGAGTGAGTCGCCTGAGCATTATGGCCTTGGATTGGCCCTGGGTAGTGGAGAAGTCTCCCTGTGGGAGTTGGCAAGGGCGTATTGGGGAGTGGCACGGCAGGTGGGGGAGATGGGGAAGATAGGGGAGCAGGGGAGCGGGGGAGCAGGCCTTGATATGAGCGCTCAGCCGAACGGGGAGCAGGGAAGATATCGTCAGCCCATTACCCATTACCCATTACCCATTACCCATTACCCACGACCCACGACCCACGACCCACGACCCACGACCCACCAAAATCCAAAATCCAAAATCCAAAATCCAAAATCCACCCTTTCCCTCATCACCCACATCCTCAGCGATCGCCACGCCCGCGCCCTGGAATTCGGCGTCGATTCTGTCCTATCTTTACCGTTCCCTGCCGCAGTGAAGACAGGCACATCGTCGGACTTTCGAGATACCTGGACAGTGGGCTTTACAACGGACTATACGGTCGCAGCCTGGGTGGGGAATTTTAATGGTGAGCCGATGCGCCAGGTGTCGGGGGTGACTGGGGCTGCGCCGCTGTGGGCTCGGATTATGCTGCATTTGCATGAACAGCGAGGGCCAGGCACATTCCCAACCCCAACAGGAATGCTCAAGCGACCTATCTGCGCGCTGACAGGGTTAAAGCCCACCAAAGACTGCCCCAGCGTAGTCGAAGAGTTTTTCTATCCTGAGGATTTGGTAGCCTATGGAGACAGTCCCGAGAGTGGACATCAGAGTGCTGTTAATGAAACTGGCAACGCCACACTGCCCAATAGCTATAACGACTGGATAGCTAACCAAAATAGGGCTGTACTCCCCCATCAACCAAGAATTTTGTCGCCCCAGGAAGATGATTATTTTGTGTTGCCGCCCGGTGACGAGCAGCGACTGATATTCAAAGTCGCAGGGCCTCAGGGACAGCCAGTGGAATGGCGACTCAATGGAAAGTCAATTAAGACAGCAAGCAACAATATAGACAGCAACACCCTTTTTTGGTCTATGCAACCAGGGCTATGGACACTGGAGGTGCGCAGTGGTGAGTGGACGGATCAGGTTCAGTTTCAGGTACAGCCTCCGGAATATCAAAATATGCGGCGCGGGTTTTCGGTGGTGCCCCCCAGGCACGATCGCTAGTTGCAGTCTACTGATGGCTCAGATCTCACTCCCTCAAACCTCCTTTCTTGAATGCCCCCTGAGCTATATACTCGGGGGTTTGAGTCTACCTCTGAGGACTATGTTGATAGACTTAAATTGGGGCTATGAGTGAGGCAAATTAGCCATGGCAACAGCTGAGAACAAACTTAGGACAATTCCGGCCCGGCGAGGGTGTGCGACTCAACTGGCTAAAGGACAGTCCGTCAAAATCATCAACACCCACGGCTATCAGGTGATTGATACCTGGGCGTTTAGGGCCGATGACCCGACTGAGTTTATGTCGATGGAGCACACGCGCACTTCGATTAATCGCATTGTGCCCAAGGTGGGGGATGCGTTTGTCACCAATCATCGTCGTCCGATCTTAACCTGGATAGAAGATACCTCACCAGGGATACATGACACGCTGATTGCCGCTTGCGATCGCTACCGTTATGAGCTGTTGGGTGCGCCCAACCATGACAACTGCACCGACAATTTAGCAGCCGCCTTTGCCCAGCTGGGGTTAACCCTACCCGAGGTGCCCTGCCCGTTGAATCTGTTTATGAATACACCGGTTAGTGACGGGCTGAATATTGAATGGTTGCCCCCGGTGAGTCAGCCGGGAGATTTTGTGGTGATGCAGGCTGAGATGGATTGCATAGTAGCATTCTCAGCCTGTCCCCAAGATTTGGTGCCGATTAATGGGGTAGCGTGTCGCCCCATGGACGCCCATTTTGTTGTTTTAGGGTGAGCCAATATTTTCCCCTTGCCAAGGGAAGAAACTCATATTTCCCCCTTGGCAAGGGGGACTAAGGGGGATAAACCAAGGAAGAGAACTTACAGGCTTAACCTGCCGAAAACCGAGCCTTCAGATGATCGCTCAGGCGCAGTGCTAAAGCACCCAGCGTCAATGACGGGTTAGCCGTAGGAATATAAGGAAATACAGAAACATCCGCGACATAGAGATTGTCATAGCCGTGACACTTAAGATTCTCATCCACCACACCCTGGCTGCTATCTTTACCGATCCGCAAGGTGCCCCCCGCATGGTTGACCGTGCCCCCATGGGCAGCCAGGCCCATCCCCTGATTGGGGTCATGGGGAATACCCAATGCACCCAGAATGCGATTGCGAAACTGTCGAGCCTGGTCAATAAACTTGCCATCCAGGGTCAGATTGGACACCCGAACAGCGGCCTTTTGGCTGGGGCCTTGGGACTCAACCGTGTTGCTATCAATCAGCTCCTTCGCAAAGCCAAACTTCAGGGTGATTTCAGTCCGTCTGTTTTCGGGCGGTTGCCGCTGCCAGAGATCGTCATCGGCCCGACGAACGTGCCAATACCAGGGATTGATCAGCATCTCTGTGTAAAACGGATAGTGATCTTTTCGAGCATCCCCTGCCCAAAGCAATAGCTTGGCATGGTTCAAATCCCCCGCAAACGGATTTCCCTCTGGAATTAAATAATTGCTGGAGAACACATAGGGATGATCGGTGAGCCCGCGCCCCGCCTTGCCGGATGGATCCTTCAGACCACTTTGCAAAAAAATCTTGGGACTCTCGATAGACCCGGTGGCCAGCACCACGGCTTTGCCCCGGTAGACACGCTCCTGATTGCCCACCAGATCTTGGCAGACCACCTCACTCACGCGACCAGGGTTGTCAGGGTCAGGGCGAATGTGGGTAACGAGATGATTGAGATTCACGGTGAGATTGCGGGCCCCCACCGCGTCAGCAAACGCCTTAGAGTCGGAGAGCAAATCCGCCGTAGAAAAGACCCCCGTGGACGAAAACAAAACACTGTCGGTCATCGCCTGATCGTTCAGGTTCGGCTGGTGCCGAGAGCGGGGAAGATCTTCGATATTGAGATCGGGCAGCTGCTGTTTAAGGTGCTGCACTACCCGGTCTTGAAATTTACCCAGGGTCTTGCGCTTACGCATGAGATATTCGGCTCGGGTGTAGCCCCCTTTGCCCCCTTGTTCCT
>JBCBQD010000137.1:0-14898 GCA_039820425.1 Cyanobacteria bacterium J06635_1 | reverse complement strand
CAACGGCGGGCTTTTTCAAGCATGTCCCGCGTGGGGCCGCCGCCGTGGTCGCCGATGCCGGGGAGCCACAAGGCTTGGGTGAGGCCGGTTTTGGCTTCCCACTCGGCGGCATATTTGGCAATTTGAACCGGGTCAAAGTCGGTACCGATGGGGGGCAGAGTCCAGCCTAAGACCTCTGAACCGTCGGGGGCCTGCCAATTAAAAAGTTCATGGGGAAACTGGGTGGTATCGTTCCAGCGGAGTTTTTGGGTGGCGAAAACTTCAACCCCACCGAGTTTCAAAAGCTGGGGCAGCTGATTGCAAAAGCCAAAGGTGTCTGGTAACCAGGCGATTTTGCTGATTGTGCCAAATTTTTCCTGACAGTAACGCTGCCCATAGAGAATCTGCCGCGCAATCGATTCACCACTGACAATATTCAGCTCAGGCTCGACCCACAGCCCAGCATCAATAGCCCAGGAGCCTTCTCTGACCTTTTGCTGAATCGCCCTAAACAGATCGGGGCGATGCTGCTCAAGCCAGGCAAACAGTGCCGGACTGGAGTGACTGTATGTCAGTTCGGGGAAGTCTTTTTGCAGGTTCAAAACCGACTCAAAGGTCCGCATCGCGGCCCGCCAGGTATCAGCTATAGGCCACAGCCAGGCCAGATCAAGGTGGGCGTGGCCCAGACAGTGGAGCTGACGCTGCTTGAGCCAGCCGCCCAGGGGTTGGAGGGTTTGGCGGAGGGTGGCGAGGGATTGGTGGAAGGTGAGGCGGTTTGGGTAGTGGGTAGTGGGTAATGGGTAATGGGTAATGGGTGGTGGGTGGTGGGTGGTAGGTTTTCGCCCGTCGCCCGTCGCCCGTCGCCCGTCGCCCTGTCCCCGTGTCCCCGCGTCCCCGTGTCTTTCTTCCCTATCTCTTCTATCTAGTAAGGCTCCCCAATCAATCTCCCTCAATACTGCCTCTATCTCCCCCAACTTCTCCGGTGCCAGCACTTTTACATATTGCTCTAGCACCTCAAGCTCATCGGCTACAAAGCTGGGTTCGGGACTGGGGAAATCTGAATCCGGTGGGATTTCGTAAACGAGGTGAGATCGCACCAACGCGCCATCGTCATGCCCAGGACTTATCAGCCGAATCGCAATATTGAAAGTATCTCCGACGGTCACCGCAGGACTCAGGCAAATACGGGTAAAGAAGTCAAAAAGATCACCGACCTGAACGAGTTGACCGTCTACAAAAACCTGTGCTTCTTCTGCCCACCAGGCCAGGGCTATGCGCAGCGTCAGTCCTTGCAGGGGATAGCCGTGCAAAGTTGCTGGCACGGTCACTGACTGGTGAAGCCAGAGCACTTCTTCACCTCGGGGCCAGGCAATATGTCTGCGATCGTTGAGAGGGGCAGCTAACCAGCTGTGGGGCGTATCCGTTTGAAAGACAATGTCTTCGGAGCAATCCTCCTGATACCACCGCCAGGTTGATTGGATATCGCGCTGACTGCACTGGCGCAATCGCTGAATAGCTTGGGTCAAGGGTGAAAGAGAAGTCGTGGAGGCCATATCTTCGGCTATGATCACATCAGAGTCATGGATGGGCTATGTCGTCGTCTCGCCCTTACGAGAGTAAAGTTCTCAGATTTTTTCTAAGTCAGTTTCAGCAGGGGCTAGAACGACATCGCCGCGCAGTGCGCCAAGCTCAGAATACCGCTGCATGGGGTCTGCAAGTTGCCCTATCGCCTATCCAGCGTGCCGCCAAGATGGCAGGGCGGCAAATGGGCGCGGCAGGGGTACAAAATTTACCACTGCTGGGCTGGTTTCGTAAAAAAAACGAACCGACGGGAACGGAACTGACCCGCTCACAGGAGCCATCTCACGCGCAGACTCTCACCCCTTCTAAGCCTAAGAAATTTAGCATCTCCGTGCTCATCGAAGCCTCTGTCAATTTCTTAGCCCCCCTTTTCTCCAGGGTTAGCGGCGCGAAGCGCGGGGATAGGGAGGAACCTCAATCCATTGCCCCCCTGACCGATCCCCCTCGGTCCCCCTTAAATAGGGGAATTTTCACACCAGTAACCTCTATCGCATTATTAGAGCCGCCCATTGCTGAGCTACTTGAGGCCATACAGCACTGGCTGCTTCCTGAGCAACCGACAACACTCAGTCACGTCCCCACCGACCGGCCATTACAACACCCAACGGCAATAGCAGCCGGTCTCCAAACAGAAGGTGTCGTCACTCAAATATCAAACTCACTGGACCTTAAATCTGCGATCGCACCACAGGGCATTGCATCCGACTTATCCACCCGATCACTGCTATTGATCGGCCTCAACAATACCCGCTTAGACCTGCTTAGCCAGTCGCAACAGACTCTGCTCAAACATCAGATTTCAGCTCTGATGGATGCCTATTGGCAATATCGCACTCGGGTCCCTAGCCTCCGTGAACGAATCGCGGCGCAATTGCCCGCTCGATGGCAGCCAGCGTTGCTCGGTGAGCAACCCGCCCGCGCAGAGCAGTGGCAAACTCACGTGAAACAGATCTTGACAGGTCCTTTGATCAAACAGACAAGGTTATCCACCTCACTCACCGGGCCTCCCTCCCTAGCCACGCCTCAACCCCAGACAGCAACCGACCCTTTATCGGTGTCTACACCGACTCACACTCAGGGGCTGCCCAACGCTACCCAATCAATCACCCTAGGCAGGACAGCCGCCGCTTCGGCGACTGCGCAAACAACCCCGTCTAACGACGTCTTATCCACCTATGCCACTGTCATTGGCTATATCGAGCATCCCCTCGAAAAATTACTGCGCTGGATTGATCAAGGGTTGACCTGGCTAGAAAACCTCTGGTCAAAGCTGCGCAGCTGGTATCAGCTCACCTTTCGATAGGCTTCGATAGCTCGATACCGCTAACACGCTGGTTCATGGCAGCTTGCACAACCAGGCCCAGACGCTGCAAATAAGGATCTTCAAGCATTTCACCGTGGGGGCTATCGACGGGATGAATCAGAAACCGATCGTCCGTGACCAATTGGTCCCAGCCAAACAACAGATCTGAAATCTGGCCCACTGGCTCAGGATTTTTGCGAAACCACGCTAAATGGCCAGGACGATGCTTGGGCACATAGCTGTGCTGCATAGTTAAAAAGAAATCGATCTGGCCGCTATAGGGTTTGGGGATGTAGGCAGCTTGGGCGCGTAAAAAGATCTCAAAAAAGCGATCTTTAATCAATGTCTGCCGAGCCGTGAGTTGAGCATCCTGCGTCTGGGGAGATAGCGGCTTTGGAGACGGCTGTGCATTTGCCTGATAAGCACTCTGCGGCTCAGGGGGTGAGACTAGGCCAACAGGCTTCTTAATACCCAGCTTCGAGAGAATCGGCCTGGTTAGTTTACTGGCATACTGCCCCACGTAGGCTAACTGACCGGATAGATCCTGTTTGCGCAGCTCACGCCAGTGGTGTTTGAGCGCGATAGATAGACGCCACAGATAATAGCGCCCTGTAAACACATAGTAGGCCCTGTCCCAGTTGGCATGTCGATAGGCAGGCTTATGAAAATAGTGCCGGGCTCGATTCGTGAAATGGTTCTCAAGTTGGGGATGGGGTGTATCAAACAGGCCCAAAAAGTCCACAGTGTCACCCTGGGCAAGCAGCTGCTGAGCTATTTCAAAGGCCACAATACCCCCCGCACACTGTCCCGCCACAGAGTAGGGACCGGCTGGCTGATTTTGCTTGATAGCTCTGACATACTCTGTGGCCATGGCTTCCACCGTTGGCAGGGGCCGTTGCTCACCATCTAGTCCGACACCGCGCAGAGTATACAGCGGCTGATCGTCATCCAAATGTTGGACGATGCTAGCCATGCCTAAAACATCCCCATAGCCGCCATGCACTAGATAAAGAGGGGACTTGCACCCTGAGGACCTGACCGTTACCAGTGGACTCCAAGCATCGGCAAGGGCTTGATTCACCTGTTGACCAGCCCCCTGATCAACGCCCTGATCAATCACAGCGGCGAGGGCTGCTAGGATAGGTGCCTCAATCAGAGTGGTAATCGGCAACCGTACGCCAAAGGCAGATTCAATGCGGGTAAAGAGCGTCACCGCTAGTAACGATGTCCCTCCCAAATCAAAAAAGTGGTCGTTCAGGCCAACCCGATCGAGTCGAAGCACCTCAGCCCAGATTTCACTCAGCGTTTTCTCGGTCGCTGTGCGCGGCGGCTCCCCCTCGCCCAGGTGACGACACCGTCGGTTCTGGACAACGATGGCATTGAAAATCTGAGACGGGGCTTGCAGATCACGGGCGATGTGATTCCAAAGGCCTGACTGGCTTGTGTAGGCAGACATTACATCGGCAGTATCAGATACGCTAGCGTCCTCTTTTAACACAGGCTTGGCTGACGGGCCGGGCGTAGAGGTGTTCAGCTCAGCAAGAGGCTGAAAGGTTAGCTCTTGAGCGACCTGGATCGACAGAACATATCGGCTACCCTCTGCTTGACTGTATTCTTCTTGAGCATCCTTTAAGTCTGCGGGGTAATCGGGTTGCCCGATATGATTGAGGAAATTAGCAATCGGCAGATTTTTTGGGGTGGGCTGATAGTTGAGCGTGACGGTACTCAAACCCTGTTCGGCTGCGATCGCAGCCAAACTATTGACCATTCGATATTCGACCCCGCGACCCAACACCCGACAGCTCAGCAAAAAAGTATCGACTGCTAACGTCTTGCCCTGGGGCTGAAACAACATCACCCCCACCAGACCATAATCACCAAACCGATCTTTGACGGTCACCGCTCTACAGCCGTAACCCTGAGCCGCACACAGTTGCTGAATCTCGGCCTCACTGCGCCGACGGGTGGTGGCATTAAACTGATTGGTTCGCTGGGTGAGCTGAGCCACTCGAGGCATTTGCTCAAGCGACGGCGACACCACTTGAATCTCCAACGCCAGTCCTTCGATGAAGGCATTAAAGTCGAAGGCGTCTTGTTCAAACTGGCTGCGCTCCCTGTTTTGCCGATAGAGCAGAGTCCGCTGTCGATCAGCCTCGGTGACTTTAAGCAGGTCAAAGGGCCAAACATGATTGAGAAAGGCGGGAATGTGTTCAGGATCAGCGGGCAGCTCCAGGGTCAGTACCTCGGGGCAAAGCGCCTGCACCTCTGAGCATTCAACCGGGTTGTCGTCGATAAAAATAAAGCTGTCGAGTCCTAGATTCAATTCGTCGGCTAGCGATCGCAAGTTTTCTGCCTTAGAGTCCCAATTGATCCGCCAGCCGACGATGTGATCTTGGCTTAACGGCATATCGTCTCGCTGCTCAAACACCTGCCAAACCGCGTCTTCATCATTCTTGCTACACAGGCACAGCAGCAACCCCGCCTCGCTACAGCGCACCATAAACGACTGCAGCGCCTGAAAAGGTGCGTCCACGGAGACCCCCAGCGGCCCATCTTCGCCGCAGATGCCTCGCCACAGGGTGCGATCGCAATCGAGGGCAATCACCTTGTAGGGTGGCCGTCGCAGGGCATAAATCTTACGGGCCAGAGCAGTCCCCAGCGCAGCAAAGGCCAGATCGGTGTAGGGAATGTGGCCCCTGCGATCGCGATTTTCGTCATAGTAATCGCTGACCGGATACTGCGAAAAAATCTCCGACGAGCGCATCAGGTACACGCCCTGAATTGGACTCAACGCCTCAGCAGTGGCCTGCTCCAATCGCCCATACAGTTCACGCTTCGCCAGCGCCGGATTAGCCGGACAAAACGCAATCAAATAGGGCGTAGGAGATCGACGACTGGCGTTGTCTACTGCGCCAATAAAATCCTGAACACTGCGCTCTAGGGAAGTTTTTAATTTGTCTGCCTCGGCCTCTTGAGAGCCATCTGCTGAAGAGACATCCGCTGAAAGCTGAAAGCGCGCCCAGTCCTCAATCCGGATCAAGAGCAGATTGATACCGGTCTGGTTTTGCGCCATCAGACTGGTCGGATCAAGGAGTTGCTGAAACACCTGGCTGTAGCCAGCAAATGCAACCGATAAGTCCAAATCAAACTGGCCCAACCAAAAGTCCAGAGTTTCTTGAAGGGGCTCTGCCGTGAATGTGGCAGCGATCGTCAGGTTTGTTGTTTGAGGAGCGGCCTCATTTTTAGCAGCAACTGATTTAAAAGCGGTTTGAACCATGGCTTATTAGAGGTGAAAATGCACCCGATGTATTCCAAGTAAACACGCCTGAGTCACCAAGGCAGACTGCCTTGTCAGCAGACAGCAAGACAAGTCGCCCTCAGCTTGACAACAGGCAAAAACATAACCCCTTTCTCTTTAGCCGAAAATCAAAATAACTTGATACACACTTGATTACATCTTAGTGCAATCATCAGGATAATTTGCGTGTATCCACGTACAATTTTGAATTCTAAGTTACCAACTCAAAGAGTGTTTTGAATACCCTGCATAGCCAACAGAAAATCTCACAGACAAGCTTATTCTGTACGGACATGATGATCGTGCAGAATGTCATCCTAATTATATTTTTTCAGAAGGATATCTGGGTTTAGCAGGGACTATTAGCGACGTCTGTTACTACCAAATTTGAATCATAACTGGTAAAATCCGCCCTCAAAACGCCTGCAGGTAAATAGGGATAAGGCTCTCTATTTTGACTCTAAATGACTGGTTTCAAAAAGTTACTGATCTCAAGAGTTTAAGGTCCCCCGGCCATCATCTGTGTGATTTACCGAGTCAGCATTATCGCGATCGCAAATCGCCTGATTGAGTTTCTGTGCCAACAGCTCAATATACGGGTCACTCAACATATCTTCGTGGCGACTCTCAAAGGGATGCAGCTTAAATCTCTCCCCGACTAATTCATCCCAACCAAAAAGAAGATCTGTTGGATCTTTGACTAGAACGTTTTTCTTAAATGATTTCAGAGACGTAGAAGGTGCAATCGCAACGTAGGTGTTGGTCGTTGACAAGAAAAAGTCGATAGTGCCATTGTAGGGTTCAGGTTTATAAGCCGCTTGAGCCCTCAAAAAAGTTTCAAAAAATCGATCTTTCATCCAGGCATTTCGGGTCACCACATCACAGGTGGGCTGCGGCTTCGCCGGAATCGGCTGACGCTCATCACGCTCCACAAAACTGCCTAGCTGAGGGCGGCTTCCACCCGACAGCTGCATCGATGGCTGAGGCTTAGTCGTTTTCAGCTGACGGCTAAGTTTAGGCAACACCCTACCTGCGACCACTCGAATCTCTTTATCTACATACTGCTTGAGATAGGCAATACGGTCAGCCGTCTTGAGTTGACTCAACTGACGGGCGTGGTATTTGAGCGCATAGCTCAGTTTGCGCCCCAGGTAAATCATTGTGAAGGCATAAAACCAGCCGTCTTTGCGATCGCGCTGATACTGCGGCTTGTGAAAATAATAGCGAAGGCGGGGCATCCAATAGTTTTTAAGGGTGGGGAAAGACGTATCCAACATTGCCAACAGCTGCACCTCATGGCCCTGCCGCTTAAGCTGTTGTGCCATCTCATAGGCCACAATGCCCCCCGTACACTGCCCTCCCAGCAAGTACGGCCCCTCAGGATGTGCTTTGAGAATCTCAGCCACGTAGTGAGCCGCCATTGCCTCAATGGTTGGCAACGGCTCTCGAACCCCGTCAAGGTCAACCGGTCGCAGACCATACAGAGGACGGTCAGGTTCGATGTATTTCACCAGAGTTTGAAACCCTACTACATCGCCAAACCCAGCATGAACAAAAAACAACGGTCGCTTGTCCCCTTCACGGCGAATCGGCACCAGAGAGGACCAGGCATCATCACTGTCGGCCTGGGATAATCTTGTCGCCAACTGCTCAATCGTAGACGCTTGGAACAACGTTGCCAGGGGCAGCGCTCGATCAAATGCCTGCTCGATCTCTAAGAACAAGCGTGCCGCAAGCAGAGAAGTCCCCCCCAGTTCAAAAAAGTTGTCGTAAATGCCCACCGAGGAAATCTCTAGAACAGACTGCCAAATTTCCGCCAGTCGACGTTCCATCGGCGTCCGGGGAGCTACAAAGCCAGTCTCTGCAGATAAAGTCGTGAGCTGATCAAAATCGACTTCTCCAGACGCCTTGAGCGGGAGAGATGATACCGCTGTCAACTTGCAATCACTGAGATTGCCAAACTGATCCACCACCGTCGGGAGTTGTAGGCCATCCAAAGGAACTTGCTCTGGCAAGGTCACATAGGCCCGCAACTGTTGAGTCGGCTGGGTGGTTGCGATCGCATATCGCTGCACATTGCGCCTACTGCCATCCAGTCCAAAAATCAGCTGTCGCCGACCATGGTTTAAGCCCACTAAAAGAGATTGCAATCCCTGGGTAATCGACATCGCGATTTGGCCCTGGGCACGGCGAATATCACCGCCTTCATACCCTTGGTTAACACCGACCTGTGCCCAGGTACTCGAACCAAAACAATAGCTCTGCAAAGAGGTCTCACTGCGCTGGTAATGGCTAAAGCTGTCTAAAAAATGGTTGGCGGCAGCATAGCCCCCCACCGTAGCCCCGCCAAAAAAGCTGAGGACAGAAGAAAAGTGAATGAACAAGCAATCGGCCTTGTCTTTTACCAACTGGTGCAACACCCAGGTCCCAATCATTTTAGGCCGCAGCGTGGCCGCCAGGGATGCCTGGGTCTCTTCCAATAGAGCACGCTCTGGGGCTACCCCTGCCAGATGAATGACGCCGTCTAACCCTCGCTGCCAGTGGTGCTCTACCTGTGCAATCAGGGTTGAGAGGGCAGTGCCGTCACAAATATCAACCGTCTCATAGCGCACCTCCCCAAGCGCCTCAAGTAACATCAGGGCACGAATGCGGACACCCAAAGCATCTGACTGCTCTAGATGGGTTTCCCAGGCTGCCCGTTCTGGCAGCAACGAACGTCCGACCAAAATCAACCGAGCCTGATAATGCTGTAGCAGGTATTTCGCAATTTCGACCCCAACCCCACCTAATCCGCCACTGAGCAGATAAACACCCCCTTGCTTAAAGGGAATCCCCTGGGGCTGGGCGTCTGTCAGATTGAGCAAATCTAGCTTGGGAATTAACCGCTGACCGCCCCGAACGGCCACCTCGCGCTCTGTCTGTAGCACCCGCAATTCTCGTAGGACATGAGTCGCATTCTCCTCTACGGAAGCAATGGGGAGATCAAGATGGCGACAGTCTAACCAGGGAATTTCCTTAGGCAGGGTTTTGATGATTCCCAGCACAGGGCTTTTTTCATAGGCGATTAGCTCACCCTCCTCAGTGGCCTGACCCTGGCTGGCAACAACTTGCAATCGCACCGTTGGGTCAGCCGATGTACGCACCGCGGCAAGGGCTTGCACGAGCCACAGCAAACTATACAAGCCAACCTCCTGAGCAGCCTCTAAAGCATCTAACGGGTCTAGAGAGCTTGCCTCGCTGTAGTGCCAAAGATGCACAATTTGAGTAATGGCGCAGTCAGTCAGCGCCTCTAGCAGCTGTCGGTAGTGATCAGGATTGCGATAATCAAGCTGGTAGCCATAGTCAGACAGCTGCGCAAATTCAAGTCCTGGGGTAACCGTCACACAATCGCAATTGGCACTGCCGTTGGCACTCCTCCATTTCTCTTTAAAGGCCTCCCCCAACCCCAACGCATCCATAAAGATGAGCGTGGTCCCAGCGGCGGGTTGAGCTGCGGATACGATAGATGTCTTCGGACGCCAAACCTTCTCATAAAACCAGTTGGGAATCGTATTCTCATTTTCAAGCAGCAGATCAATTTGTTTAACCCGCCGCTCAAAGTGACCTGTTTCAAACTGTTGTTTAAGCTTGAGTCGCTGAAGTTTACCAATCGAGGTTTTAGGAATACTTTCTTTATCAACTGGAATAATATGGGTAGGGCTAATCCCAATTGAGCGAACAATTTGGCTACGAATCTTGCGTAACAACTTGACTAGATCGACCTGCGAGTTAGCAGGATTAAAGAATATTAGCAGCCGATCAGTATCTTGTTGAGGCTGACGAATCCCGACAGCAACTGTGTAAGAAACCGAGACCCCCTCTACGGTTTCAACAATGGCTTCGATCTCATGACTGTAGTGATTTAAGCCATTCACAATAATCACGTCTTTCTCACGCCCCGTTACCGTGAGTCGCCCCTGGCACAAATAACCTAAATCTCCGGTTTTAAACCAACCCTCTTCAGTCCAGGCGGTTTGATTGAGGGTGGGGTTTTGGTAGTAACCCGCCAGCACCATCGGCCCCTTGATTTGCAACCGACCCACCGTGTTTTCTAACAGAACCTGATCCTGGCTATCCACAATCCGCATTTGAAACCCAGCGGTCGGCGCACCCACCTCAACCGAGGTCGCCTCAGGGGAGGCTAGATTCAACAAATATCGGTGGGAAAAGGTCACCGCCGCACAGGTTTCAGACATGCCCCAGGCCGAGTGCATCATCTCCGGGATAAACCCGTGGGGAGCTAACAGCTCTGCAAAGCGTTGAGCCGTCTTCGGGACAATCGCCTCGGCCACGCTCAGCATCGATCTCAAGGCGGTCAAATCCCACTGACGCTGCTGTATCTCTTGGGCGTGGTCGTTGATTAAGCCCAGGGCGAAGTTGGGTGCCCAGGCAAAGGTCACCCGATAGCGCTCAATCCAATCGAGTAATTTCAGCGGGTTTTCGAGGACCCGCTCAGCCGGGGCGTGGATTTGCTGCGACCCCACATAGACATCACGAATACAGCAGCGCACCAGACTGCCGACATGATCCAGCCGTAGCCAGTTGAGCGAAATATCTTGGTTGGTCAACTGATTGACCTGGGCACTGGCAGCTACATTGCTCAAGATATTGTGATGGGTCAGCATCACACCCTTGGGCGTACCTGTGCTGCCTGAGGTCAGCAAAAGAACCGCCAGATCATCGGGCTGAGGGTTGTATCCGGCACCGTCCTGCAGGGTGGCTTCACCCGGTTGCAAGGTTTCAATCGTTTGCAGGGTGCAATCTTCAAGCGCCAGCTGATCGACCAGCGATCGCAATCCCGGTGCCACCGATTCGTTCGTCAACACGATCGGCTTATCCAGATGTTCCCAAGCATTGCAAAGCTTCTGAACCACGGCATTATCAGGCTCATAGACAGGCGCGATCGCAATCGGCACAGGCACAAACCCACCCAACATACAGGCCCAAAATGCTGGGATATAGTCCTGATTATTATCAAACTGAAAAATCAGCTTGGCTTTAGGCTCCAGCTGAAGCTGTTGGAGCCCGCTCAAAATGCGCTCTGCATCCGCCAACAGCTCGGGGTAGGACTGGACCACATCGGTCCCATCCGTCTGGATGTAAGTAATCCCCTGGGTCGGAAACCGCTGGGCCGTGCGTCGCAACGCCTGGGCCAAATTTGTCGGCAGCGCGTCAGCTGACTGCAACGGTTCGCCACAGCTAATGGCAAGCGCTTGAGAGGGTTCCGCCATCGCCAATTTTGGCTGCGACGCCGTGGGCACCTCTGCTGAGGTTGCCAATGGCAACTGACGTTGCTCAGCGGACAAAAGATCCGCCAGATGTAAGTAATCTAAAGAGAATCGCCGCTCCTCAATCGTGGCTGCTGCCTGTCGAATCTCAGGCTGCAAAGTCAGCTGTCTCGACCAGCTTTGCGCTAACTCAGTGTCAAGCATCGGCAGTTTAGATAGCAACGCCTCATCCACATCGCCATCCGCCGTTAAAGGGATGCTGGTAACCGGCACCAGCCTGATGTTTGTCGAGTGAGTAGCCCCAAACATTTCTCGTAAGCGCGACTGCCAACGCATGTGATCAAAAGCCGCAGAAAGCACAACGTATGCCAAAAACTGGGCAGTTTCTTGGGCAGAGCTGACTTCTGCACTCAAACATCTCACCACACAGTCAATCACGGTATCCTGCTCGAGCAAGACAGCGGCGATTTGAGTCGTCGTCAAAGGGTCAAGCGCACTCGGTTGAGCAGAACTCAGGAAAAGTGAGCGAGAGGATGCGGAGGGCATAAAAATATTTTTGAGGGTCAATTCAGCACACAGCAAGCCCTGCTCTAAAGAGAGCGACCTGGGTATGTTTGCCTAGGGTTCACATCATCTTAATGAAGCAACTTTCCGGATTGCTCTACTAAGAGCAGTATTCGTAAAATCTTTATGGCACTGGCTCAACCCGTAAAAATCTTGATAAGAGTCTTGCGAGACAGGTTCTCAAAAATGCTAAATCCGCAAGCCAACAGGCTCACCGCAATCGTCTCTATTCAATTTCCGAACTGCTTCACACCCGCTTCATGGCCTAAGCGCCAGCCCAAGCTGTTGAGCCATATGGCTAGATCAGATTTACTCCGCACCCTCACCAGGGCCTTAGCCAGCAACCGCCACGCCATTACACCCTCCGCCAACGAGCGTGAAAAAACACCAGTAGATTTATATTTTTCATGGAGCAAAACACGATATTGGGAATATGAATACGCTTGCTTGTAAATGCCTAGCAAGGAGTGGCGCAGTCGATAGTGAACCATCGCCTCACGCACATACCCCAGCGAAAACCCCTGTAACTGGGCCCGTCGACAATATTCGGCATCTTCACAGGTCAGCAGCGTCTCGTCAAACCCGCCCAGCTTTTCGTAAACTGAGCGTTTGATTCCCAGGTTGCAACTAGACGCATAGGGGTAGCCGGGAGAGAGTTTGCTCTGCAGTAAACCATCCACCCAAATCTCGCGTTCTTCGCCACCACAGCGCGCTTTGATCGCCCAAGCTTGATTGAGTTTCTTGAGCTCACAACACCCTGCTGCCAAGTCGTGCTCTCGCAGGGCAGTCCCCATGGCAGCCACCCAGCCAGGGGCCACCTCATCATCGGCATCACAAAAGGCAATGCCCTCGCCCACGGCCAATTGTGCGCCATAGTTTCTGGCATAGGCTGCGCCCTCACGCCCGGAGGCATCGACAATTCTTAAATGGGCGATTTTTTCTGCGTAGCGTTTTGCGATCGCAACGCTATCATCACTCGATCCATTGTCTGCAATGACCAGTTCCCAGGCCCCATCCCACTGCTGACGCGACAGCGCTTCAAGCTGGCCCGCCAGGGTGTCCGCAGCATTAAAGCAGGGAATGACAACACTCAGTTTCATAGTCAGATTTATAGTATTTTTGTTCTTATTAGATTAGACTGATAACCTTGTCAGCGGCATGCTCTACCATCAAGGCCCTTTGCTCATCTTTGTTAAACCAGCTGCCAATGGCAATGTAGTCCTGCACTCGAAAGCCATAAACTTCAAAATCCAGATCGGACCTGGCGCTCAGAATTTTAGCGGGGTTCCACACACTGGAGAGTAGCTTGACACTGCCTGACCGCCAATTGACGTCCAAAATGGGCAGATAAAGTGTCTTAATCGCCTGAGAACAAAACGCCAGTGTGATCGCAAAAGTTCCCGTGCCAGCGACCAAATGCTGAGCCGTCAGTAAAGTATTCACGTCTTCTCTCAAGCTGTCAGACTGCACCCTGATGTAAGGATAGTCATCAAGCAGAGCGGCTATACAAGGATTTTTGTGCTTATCCTGAGAAACGATCACAACTTTATCAGTGGGGTGCTGCTGAATGACCGCTTGATAAAAACTCAGCGGGGGTTGAGTGTACGCCGGATGAGGATGCTCACAAAAAACATCGCCTCCCCTCATATGAATCACCAGGGTATCTTCCGAAAGATACTTATCCTTTTGATAAGGGATCAATGTCCCAATCTCATCTCGCAAGAGGGTTCGATAATTTCCTATTTTCGGCCCTATCGGAAACGTCTCCAGATTGAAATAAAAATTGCGAAAAATCGATTGAGCTGATTGATATTCCTCAGGGTTCCCCCAACTGTTAACCAATTCATAGGCCCAGCCCCCCAGCCTTAAAAGAGCACCGCGGGCAATCAGTTTGGGCTCAGTTTCCATAAACTGACGGGGCACTGTTGTGTGAATGTCAAACAGATTATCAACCTGCAAAAAATCATGGGGGGGCACCCAGCAAGGGGCTAACCCCAGCTTTTGGGCAAAATATCGGGCATTGGCGAGTTGGATCAAATTATTGCCAAGGCGACCATACCAGGCCTTAACCATCACCCGTGTCCGTCCTCTGACCAGCAAAAGCACCATCAACGTTTTTCCAACTGTCAGCAGGGCTAACAACAGTGTGACAATCGTCGTAATAATCCGCTTGATGCTGTATTTAAATCGCGAAACATTCATACTGGTGCACTGACATCAAAAAGATCTGACCCACCTACCTCACCAGACACAAAGGGAACGATTCCGGACCTGGGCAAAAACCGTCAGAAACTAAAGACATTAGCTACAGTGCCAGGCAACTGTCTCTAAATTCGAGTGTATCTTAAGCCAGGTCAGCCTTATATCTCAAAACGCTCAGCTCGATGTGCGATCGCATCGATTGAAACCTCTGATAACCATGAAGTCGTTGAAGGCGGCGGCTATTGGTAAATTTTACTGAGCAGGACTTTAGAAGGGTGAGGGCTATCAATATAGTTGATAGCCCTCACCAGTGATAGCCCTCACCACCCAGCCCTCAAATCACCGATGAACCGCCGTCTTCTCTAAGATCTTTTTCGCCGCATTTTCGCCGCTGACAAAAGATTCATCGGTCCACTCATAGCCCCATTGACCATAGCGACCACAGTAGGCCACCCCAATCTCGTCCAAATAGCCATGGACCATGGCCACAGCCTCAGCCCGATCGAGATCAAAAATGACATTGGCATAGGGAATCAGCAGCGCATTAGAAAATAAAATCTGATCGTCATCTTGGATCAACCCACAGCGCCGCAAATCGGTAATCACGGGCTCAATACAGTCCTCAGGAGCACGATCCAGAGGCCGATATTTATTCGAGTAATACACCTCCGCTTGAATGCTGCCCGTGCCTGGTGGCACATTGT
>JBCBQD010000136.1:0-14909 GCA_039820425.1 Cyanobacteria bacterium J06635_1 | reverse complement strand
CCCTGTGTTTTTGGTTTTGGGGTTTGGTTGGGGGATGTTTTGTTGGGTGGGTATGGGTTGGTGGGTGGGGAAGGTAGGTAGCAACTGAATGGTTAAAAGTTAAAGGTTAAAAGTGAACTTCTCGGGAAGAACGGCCCCATCTCCCCAATCTCCCCTATCACCCCCATCTCCCCCATCTCCCCAATCTCCGCGTCCCCGCGTCTACCCTCCACCCTCTACCCTCTACCCTCCACCCTCTACCATCCCCAACAAATCCGCCTCACTCAGCTGCGGCACAGCATACTTCTCCGCTTTTTTAAGCTTATTCCCCGGATTTTGCCCAACCACAATGTAGTCCGTTTTCGAACTGGGCATTTTGTTAATCCGCCCCCCGGCTTGCTCAACCAGGGCAGTGACTTGCTCATAGGTCAGGTTAGTGAGGGTCCCCGTAATCACCACACTTTTATCTTTAAAGGAAATCTGGCTGGTCGGCTGCGGAGCTGGCTCGGCAGCCGTGTCTTGTTCAGAGGGCACTTCCGGTTTGGGAGGCTCGGCTAGGCTGGGCGGCGGGGACGGGGCTGGCGTCGCTTCGACTGGCTTTGAACTTTTAGTATTTGAACTTTTAGTGGCAGATTGTTTTTGCTCGACAGGGGCAGTTTTAGATGATGTAGTTGGGGCAGTAGTTGGGGCAACTTTGGCTTGGGAGGCAACACTTGAGACCTGCTGTTCGAGGGAGCCAATCACCTGCTGGCTAATTTTCAGCGCTTCTTCGAGGGCGGATTTATCGGCTTGGAGCCCTTGCACGGTCTGTTGCAGACTAGAGACATTTTCCTCGGAAGATTTGAGTGCTTGGGTTAGCTGAGTTTGTGCCTGGGTGAGGGTTTGAATTTGTTTTTCTAAGGGAGCCGTTTCTTTAATTTGCTCTGCCGCATTAGCCAGAGCCTGGTTTTGCTGTTCAAGCGTCTTGATTTGTTTTTGTAGTGCTTTAACCGTTTCTCCAGCAGTGGTTTGTGCCCCACGACTGAGATCACGTTCTTCGGTGAGCTGTTGTATTTGACTTTCCAATTGACTGAGCTGTGCCTGTCCCTGTTGGGTCACCTCAGACTGGTCATCCCCGGCTTGGGCGAGGCGATCTCGCGCCTGCTCCAGGTCGCTGATGCGAGTAATGAGGGTATCTCGCTCGGTGGCTTCGGCCTGAAGCGTTTTCTGCAGGTCTGCGTTTTGCTGAGTCAGCTCGACAACTTGCTGTTGCAACCCTGAGAAAGCTTTTTGGCTTTCCTGCTGTTCAGCCTCGAGCTGTTCTTTGGCCTGGGTAGCCGCTTGCAGCTCATTTTGCAGCGTGTCTAGCTGGGTAGTAGACCCTACTTCAAAATCTTTAACCCGCTGCTCGAGGGTTGCGATTTCATCCTGGGCCGCTACCTTCTCAGTCTCGAGCTGTGCCTTAGCCTGATTAGCCGCGTTCAGTTCAGTTTGTAGGATGTTTAGCTGGGCCAAACTGCCTTCGAGATCTTTGACTTGCTGCTGAAGAGTTGCGATCGCGCCTTGATGTGTGGCTTGGTCTGCCTCCAGCTGAGCTTTAGCCTGACTAGCCGCCCTTAAGTCAGTCTGAAGGGTTTCAACCTGACTCCGCTGCTGACCCAATTCGGTGTCTAGTTGCTGGTTTCGTGCCTCAAGCGAGGCCAATTGAGTCTGTAAGTCACTTGCCTGGCTACGAGCTGTTTCTAGGGTTTTCGCAAGGTCATTACGGTCTTGTGCAACCTGATTAAATTTCTGCTCAAGGGCACTGACCGCGTTTCGCCCCAAATTCAGCGCCTCGGTCAGGGTTTCATTATCCTGACTGAGCTGCTCAACTTGAGCTTGCAGCGCATTTTGCTCATTCTCAACCTGCTTGGCATTGTTCAGAGCCTGACGGCGACGGGTCGCCACCAGCCAAAACAAGAGCGCAAGGGTGATCAGCCCCCCAGCAATTTCATAGGTGAGTTCGTAGTTCATAACCAAGCTCCCTAGACAGCTGGCTTCCATCATAGGGGTCAGGGTCATCAGGCAGGCTATTTTAATAGGAATTTACTTAGATTGCGATCTCAACACCACCTGTACATGGGTTGCCTGCAATGCTTCTCCCCATTCCCCATTCCCCAGTTATTCTCGATGGCCTCTTAGGGTGAGGGACAGCCACCTGGAGACTCAAACAATGCTTTACCATCTGGACTTTCGCGTAGACGACCCGCCTGGATTTTCACCCCAGGATTTATTTGCAATTTGGGCAGCAGAAGCCGACGCTTCCTTAGACGATCCCCCCACAGGCATTGTGATCAACAGTTGGCGATGCATTGGCAAACGCCGTATTTTGGCTGTGGTAGAGGCCCCATCAGCGGGCTATCTAGAGCAGATTTTACGCAACCTGCCCGTAATTCAAATTCACCATCGTTCGGTGCAAATTTCAGTCACTCCGATTACTAGCGAGATATACCAGCAGACAGCCTAAACCATTGGACAGTGCATACCCGGCAAGGAGTTCAACGCTGCCCAATCGGCACATAGGGCAGATCATGCCCCCCACCATAAATCTGAGTGGGGCGAAAGATCCGATTGGTGGCGAGTTGTTCTCGCCAGTGGGCTAGCCAACCGGCGGTGCGTGAGATCGCAAACATGGGGGTAAACAAATCTCGAGGAATCCCCAGTCGGCGATAGACCAGCCCCGAGTAAAAATCAACATTAGCGTAGACACCCTTATGGCCCAACCGCTCCTCAACCACCTCTTCCAGGGCCAGGGCAATATCATAGTAAGAATCATAGCCCAGCTCAGAAAACAGTTGTTTAGCCAGTTGTTGCAAAATAGTCGCGCGGGGATCCTTGACCCGATAGACCCGATGCCCAAACCCCATAATCTTTTTGCCATTTTGGAGACAATCATCCACATAGGGGCGCACATTCTCCACCGAGCCGATTACTTCTAATGTATCCAGGGCCTCTTCCGCGGCCCCACCGTGGAGTGGCCCCGCCAGGGTGCCCACTGCCGAGGCAATCACTCCGTAGGGGTCAGTCAGGGTAGACGCCGTCACCAGCGCCGAGAAGGTTGACGTATTCATCGTGTGCTCAGCGTGGAGCACCAGGCAGGTATCAAACACCCGCGCCGCCAGCGGTGACGGTTCCCGCTCGGTGAGCATGTAAAGGAAATTGGCAGCATAATCGAGGGCATCGTTGGGCATAATCGGATCGTTGCCATGGCGGATCAGCTCAAAGGCAGCCACCATCGTGGGGATCTTGGCCAACAGACGGATCACCGCCTGGCGAATGTAGTCTTCGCTATCGATGGCCCGGCGGGAGTGAAATAGCCCCAGCGACGCTGCCGAAGTTTGCAGCGCATCCATCGGGTGTCCGGCCTCCGGGAAACATTTCATCATGTCCCGGATTTGATATTTTAGCCGTCGATGATAGCGAATATCGTTTTCAAAATCGGCCAGCGCAGACGGGTCAGGCAGATGGCCCCAGATCAGCAAATAAGCGGTTTCTAAGAAACTACTTTGCCCAGCCAACTCACCAATGGGAATACCGCGATATTCGAGCAGACCAGAATCGCCATCCACATGGCTAATGCTGGACTCAGTGGCGGGCACATTACCTAAGCCAGGGATATATTCACACTGGGGAGGGGCAGATGACGAACTGAGCATGGGGATATCCTAATTGATGGCCTTTCCTTCCACGGTAAACGCTGCCCCGACCACCCCCCCTATCGATCACTGTAAATCTTATCAATTCCCCACCTTCTCCATCTTGTGCAGGCGTTGCATGCAACGTCCCTACCCACTACCCGCTACCCATCACCCACCTACCCCTTCGCCTTTCTTTCGCCTTTCCCCCACTTCCCACCCCCTATCTTCATCTCAACGACACTTGGCTCTGACTGTGATTCACCCCATGGACGCGGCCATTTTTTCTGTGCTATACCCAGAGCGAAAGTCTTCGTAAAGAAATCTAAAGTATCATGGTGCTCGATCCAGGTCTGTGCAGTCGCCCACCCATGCAATGGTTTGCGATCCGTGAATGGTTTACCACTTTGCTGAATAACCCAGGTCTGATGTTGGCCTTGTTAGGACTGCTGGCATTTAGCCTTTGGCAGGTGATCCAACGCCAATATCGCTGGCGCGGTCGGCGGATGGTGAGATGGGTTTCTCTGTTACCACTGCTGCTCTATTTTTCGCTGCTGCTGCCGGTTGGGCAAGCCGTCGCTGAGAAAGGGCTAACCGTTTGGCTCCCGATGGACAAGGGGCAGACTGCGGATGCCATCGTGGTCCTGGGGCGCGGGCCTGACTTGCAAAAATCTCGAATCCAGGAAGCAACTCAGCTTTGGAAGACCGGGCGAGCCCCTCAAATATTTGTCAGCGGTCGCGGAGATGCCCCCAAAATTGCTCATCAGCTCAGGGCCAGGGGGGTAAAGGCCAGCGCCCTGGCATCAGAGGACTGTTCGAGAACCACCGAAGAGAATGCGGAGTTTACCGCAGCCTTACTTAGCTCCCAAGTTCGCACCATCATATTGGTCACTGACCCAACCCATATGTTGCGATCGCTGCTCACATTCCGCAGCTTCGGGTTTCGAGTCATCCCCCACCTGAGCGATATGGCCTACCAACCCACCGATAAAAGCTTCCCAATTCTAGTCATTAGGGAATACGCGGGCCTGATTGCTTATGGCATCAAAGGTCGATATTTCCCCAGAGATACTGCAACCGAGATGTCTACACCAGCGGAGTCCTTGAGCTGAAGGGTAGTAGGTAGTGGGTAGTGGGTAGTGGGTCATAAACAAACTCAGACCGGCCCCCTCTCCCTTTCCCCTTTCGCCTTTCCCCTTACCCTCTACTCCCCCATCGCCTGACGCTGTAGCGCTAGCAACTCACGAATCCCAATCTCAGCGTAGTCAAGCATCTGATTAAGCTGCGGGCGGCTAAAGCTGCCGGCTTCGGCGGTGCCTTGCACTTCGATAAATTCCAACTCGCCGTTGAGCACAACATTAAAGTCAATATCCGCCGCTACATCCTCCGGGTAGTTCAAATCTAGAAACGCGTCGCCCTCTAAGAGCCCAACCGAAACAGCGGCGACCTGATGTCGCAGCGGAGAGGTGGTCAGCTGACCTGTGTTTAATAAAGATTGAATCGCATCCTCAAGGGCGACATAGGCCCCGGTGATGGCCGTGGTGCGGGTCCCCCCATCGGCTTGCAGCACGTCGGCATCCACCGTCAGCGTCAGCTCTCCCAAGGCCTGGAGATCGAGGGCTGCCCTCAAGCTGCGGCCAATCAACCGTTGAATTTCCTGAGTCCGCCCCGAAAGCCTCATATATTCACGGACCTTGCGCTGCTGGGTGGCACTGGGCAACATCCGATATTCCGCCGTTAGCCAACCCTGGCCTGAGCCCTCTAAAAAACGAGGCACCTTGGGCTCCACTGAAACCGTACACAGGACTTGGGTATTACCACAGTGGGTCAAGACCGCCCCCGCTGCATATTGAGTAAAGCTGCGAATAAACTTCACCGGTCGCAATTTGTCAGGTTTCCGCCCGTCGGGTCGCTGCCAAGCCATAAGGGTCTCCTGCGGGTTTCAATCAGAATAACAGTCGGCCAGAAAATCAAACGATTATTTTTTGTCAATCGTCGGTGTCCGTTACGGGGCATTCTTAACTAAAAACCCTCTCAAGACCAACCTCTCAATATCAGATTTGATGTAAGCTTAAGGTTATAAAGACCATAGAGGCGTCTGAGCATAGGGTCAGGAAGGCGGAAGAGTGTTCTTGGCGAATGGGCAGACTGTGCTAAGCTGTCTGAAAGTATTATTTTCGGTCGAGTAAATCGTTAATCTAGCGTTTCTCCGTCAATAAGCTCCCTACATTTCCATGACTTCGGAGAATTTTCATGTCCATTTACGTCGGTAACCTCTCGTTTGACGTCACCAAAGAAGACCTAACAGAGGTTTTTGCAGAATACGGCAGTATCAAGAACGTCCACTTACCCACTGATAGAGAGACAGGCCGCTTTCGTGGTTTTGCCTTTGTTGAAATGTCTACGGATGACGAAGAAACTGCTGCCATTGAGGCCCTTGATGGAGCAGAGTGGATGGGGCGTAGTATGAAAGTCAATAAGGCTCGCCCCCGTCGCTAAGCGATTGCTCCACCACATTTGCAAATCAAGTGCCGTCCCAAACTGAGGAAGCTCAATGGCCCAAGTTATTCTGGGTGAAGATGAAAACATAGAATCAGCGCTGCGCCGGTTTAAGCGAAAGGTGTCTCAAGCTGGGATTTTTCCAGATCTAAAGAAGAATCGCCATTTTGAAACCCCCATTGAAAAGCGCAAGCGTAAGACCCTGGCCAGACATCGTCAGCGCAAGCGTCGATCTCGTTTTTAGTGCTCGAACTCCACTGCCATACAACCTATTCAGATGGCACTCTTACTCCAGCTCAACTAGTTGAGCTGGCGGTGAAGCGAGGGGTCAAAGCACTGGCCATTACCGATCACGATACGGTGGGCGGGTGGGATGATGCGATCGCAGCCGCCCCACCCGATCTTGAAATCGTCCCTGGCATCGAACTGAGCACCGTCTATAATGAGCGCTCGATGCACATTCTGGGGTTCTATCCCAATCCAGATATATTAAAAACGCCGCTACAAGAACGTCTTGCTGGTCGAGTCCGGCGCGCTCGGGCCATGGCAGATAAGTTAGCGACCCTCGGCTACCCCATCGAAATGCCAGAGTTGCCTCCCAATCGAGCCCCGGGTCGGCCCCATGTGGCAGCGGCCCTGGTGGCAGCTGGTCATGCCAAGTCCGCTAAAGAAGCCTTTGATCGCTTTATCAAAGAAGATGGCCCAGCCTACGTCCCCTACGAGAAATTTACCGCCGCAGAGGGGATCGCTCTGCTTAAAAGCTGTGGCGCGGTGCCTGTCTGGGCACACCCCTATTTATTTCGGGGAGGCACAGTGCCAACCATTTTACCTGCGCTAGTTGAGGCGGGCTTGATGGGGGTCGAAGTCTACCACCCTAACCACAGCCCCAGCGACCGCCATCACCTGGAGGATTTTTGTCAGCAATACGATTTGCTTATGACCGGTGGCAGCGACTACCATGGCCCCCCGCCAAAAGGCAAAAAAGAAAAGCACGGCGAGTTGAATTCGCTCCAGATTTCGTTAGCTTTGCTGGCCCCGGTAAAAGAGGCTGCTGCCAGGTTGAGAAAAGAGGCAGCGGGTAATGGGTAGTGGGTAATCCTACCTAGCCTATGCAAACTAGTCACACACTGTAATTCGGGATACATTGACTGGCAATAAACCTGTTAGATTGAGCGTGTTCAATCAAGCCCTAAAACAAGGTTATTCAAAAGGATAACAAACGATGCATTTTTCAATTCCTAAGAAATGGCTGCAAACGGTTTTAATTGCGTGTGTCGCCTGCCTTTTCTCCCTAGTCGCCGTTGCTTGTGTAGGGAGTGGCGACACACCCAGCGTCACGGCCCAAGATACCGCAGCCCCTATCTCAAGCCTGGATAGTATCATTGAGGCAGGCACTATCAAGATTGCCGTGCCCCAAGACTTTCCTCCCTTTGGCTCCGTCGATGCCAGCGGTGATCTTGAAGGGTACGATATTGATGTTGCTAACCTAATTGCCGAAGATCTTGGCGTGGAGTTAGAGCTAGTACCCGTCACCAGCGATAATCGCATTCCTTTTTTGCAAACTAATAAGGCAGACTTAGTGATTTCTAGCATGGGGGCTAACCCTGAGCGAGCCAAGTCGATTTTCTTCTCGATTCCCTATGCTCCTTTTTTCTCAGGCATCTATGGTGCTAAAGACATAGATGTCAAAGGGTTTGAGGATCTTGGCGGCTTTAAGGTGGGGGTCACCCAGGGTACATTAGAGGACCTGGAAATCAGCGATGCCGTTCCTGACGATGCCCAGATTGAACGCTTTGCCGATAACAGCCTGACTGCATCGTCCTTGATCTCAGGGCAGGTGGATATGATTGCAACGGGTAATGTCGTCGCATCTGAGCTGGCAAAAAACAACCCTGATAAAAATATCGAGGGCAAGTTCATCATCAAAGAGTCTCCAGCCCACATAGGCTTGCGTCGTGGTGAGGTGGACTTATTGCAGTGGGTGAATACGTTTGTATATCACAAACGCCTGGGCGGTGAGCTAGACGATTTTTCTCAAAAGTGGCTAGGTGAGCCATTGCCTGCGCTGCCTGCTTTCTAGCAGCTCTAACCATTAAACTCACAAGCCTCCCATCTGCTCCGTTAGATGGGAGGTTTAGCTATGCGTGAGCAGCTGCTCAGATCGGGACTTAGCCCGGTCGGGGTGCGATCGCTAAAAGGGCTGATTTAGATACAGGCAACCAATAATCCTTTTGAGTTGTTTCAAAACGACATGTTTCGGATATTTAGATGTAGGGCTGCCAGCTAGACTGCCTCAAGGTGGGAAAGGACAGGGGGTAACAACTCAATCTGGCAAATTAGAATAGGTGAGCATCGTAGCTAATTAAGTATAAGCAGCCATGGAAAAGTATTCTTATCGTTTCAGGGATACCCAGATTGTTTTAAGGATGGGTTTAGCGCTTATATTTTCCAGCTTAATTTGGGGATGTATAGAAAGCGCTGAGTATGGGGGAGAACTATCCGGTGATACGGTCATATCCAACCAAACCGGATCCGAAGTGCCAACTTTTGGGATCTTTGAAAAAGCATTTGAGCACACGGGTAACTATTCAAACCCATATACCCAAATAACAGCAAAGGCAACCTTTCGAGATCCGAAGGGCAACACACAAATGATTCCTCTATTTTGGAACGGTGAAGAGCAATGGAAGGTGAGACTTTCACCCAATCTCGAAGGAAGTTGGGCCTACTCAATCAGCTCTAATGATCCTGGACTTAATGGCCAAACTGGTTCATTGGCAGTGGTCAAGTCAGCCAATCAAGGGGGCATCCAGATCATGGAAGAATATCCATATCATTTTGAGTATCAGGATAGGACTCCATTCTGGTTTTTTGGTGATACTAACTGGCAAGCATTCGGGATTAATCGACGAGAGAATTTGAATCGAGAATCTTATAAGCACTACATTGATGTGAGGGCAGCGCAGGGGTTTAACTATATTCACTCAAACTTACTAAAGCCTGGAAAAAATGAAGGTGGTTCAGCCTTTCATCGTCTCAGAGGTGAGCGGATTAATCCTATTTTTTGGCAAGAGGTAGACACTCGCCTCCAATACGCAAATAGTCAAGATATCACAGTGATGCTATTTTTAGCTTGGGCCAATCTCACAGGTAAAAAGGCTGACGGAGCAAAGGATTGGGGAGATTTTCCTGATAACAATGCACGATTGCGTTACGCCCGCTATGTAGCCGCTCGTTATAGTGCATACAATGTTGCATTTAATGTTGCAGGCGAGTGGAATGAGTTTGGAGATAAAGCTATATATGAGGCAATCGGAGAGACCATTGAAAGTAATGATCCCCATAACCGGATCATTGCCATACATCCTGGCTCAACCCAATCGGTAGAGGAATTTGCCCATAACAGCTGGCTATCTTTGGGCGACTATCAACAAAATTACAAATCTCTGCACAATAAGATTCTCGCTGTTCGCGATCACAACAAGCCTGTTGTAAATGCAGAATATGCCTACTACTTACGGGATAGAAATGGCGATGGTGATATAGATAAACAGAATAGTCGCTCATTAGAAGAGATTAGACATGCTACCTGGGATATCGTGATGGCAGGTGGTTATTTTGTGACTGGATGGGGGACTACTTACCACGGTGGATACCTTGATCCAGGTCCCTTTGATCCAAATGCCTCAAAAAACCATGACTGGGAAGAGGATGTTCAACACATCCACAAGTTCTTTACAGAGCTAGCGTGGTGGAAGCTCAATCCGCACAATGAACTCCTAAAAGGCTCTGGTCCCCGTTATGCCCTTGCAGAGATTGGCGAACAGTATGTTGTATACACCCGCGACAGTGGTAAGCGCATCTTACTGTCTTTAGGCAGTCAAGAAGCCTCAGCCTACAGCGTTAAACTGTTTAACCCTCGTACCGGAGCTTACGCCTCCCTCGCTGATTACACTGGCAATGACTCAGTTTTGCTTTCGCCACCCGATAGCCAGGATTGGGCTTTTGTTTTAACAAAAAAAGACTAAGCCTGGCTGAGACAGGCCCCCGCCACCAGAGTCACCCCCCTTGTTTTATGCCCCCCTTATTTTAGAGTGTCCAGATTTTAGAGTGTCCAGATTTTATATCTAGCTCTCTAAAGTCCCAAGCAGATCCACAAAAGCCTGATTTAGCAATTGATAGCCCTGCCTATTAAAGTGCAGCTCATCCTTTCGATGGACTTTTTGCATCAGCCCCTGGTCATTCGCCAGAACGGCAAACCCATCAAACACAATAACCTTGTCGTCGGCCAGGGTAGTAATGTAGTCATTAATTTCGTCAACCGCAACGGCCACATCGTCTGACCAAACCGGTCTGCGGGCCAAGGGCACTTCTCCCACTGGCAAAATCGTACTCACAATGACGGTGGCCCCTAGTTCCTTAGAGGCATTGACCATCTGCCCAAGGTTATTGCGAGTGTCTGCCATGATCGCCTCTCGTCGCCCTGGAAAAAGAGGGATTGTCTTAAGGTCATTGACACCGACTTGAATCACCACGATGTCGGGCTGCAAAGTACCCACATGATCATCAAACCGTTGCAGCGTCTGCGCCGTTGTTTGGGAGCTAATACCCCGGTTAATAAACTCATACCCACCAGCATCAGGGGCAGGCCAGCTCGTAGCCCTCGAATCTCCAAAGAAAACCACCCGCACGGTCTTGGCTGGAGCGGTCTCGGCTGGCATAGACTCAGGGGCTGCGCTAAAGGCATTTAACCCGAGTGGATCAAGGCGGGTCTGATTAAGTTCGACATAGTACTTTTTGACCTGACCATACAGCAAAAAATTAAGCGCAATTGAGCCCCCTAAAACCAGCATTCCCAGGACACTCAGCAACAAGCCAATTTTATTGAGTTTCATAGTGGGTTTGCATTTTTTAGGGGCTTAGTCTTTGCTACAGGTAAGACCCGACCATTTCCGTATGCCTTTTTTGCACGCAACCTCAAAGCGATAAATTTCCGCTGTGATAGCCTCCAGATGCCAGACATGCCCATCCCCCCTATGGGGTGATACTTACATAGCCCCCAAACTCAACACCACCTTTCTAGCTAACTCCGCCATCCGGTTAGAATACCCCCATTCATTGTCATACCAGGCCAGCACCTTGACCTGTGTGCCATCCACCACCATCGTAGACAGCGCATCAATAATTGAAGACCTCGGATCGTCCTTGTAATCAATCGATACCAAAGGCCGTTCCTCGTAGCCTAAAATCTCCTTCAAAGTCCCTGCCGCCGCTGTCTTAAACAGGTCATTCACCGCCTCAACTGTGGTTGACTGCTCAACCTCAAACACACAGTCGGTCAGCGATGCATTCAACAGGGGGACCCGCACCGCCAAACCATTGAGCTTACCATTGAGTTCTGGGTAAATCATGCCAATTGCGGTGGCTGAGCCCGTTGTTGTCGGCACCAGCGACAAACTATTGGCCCTGGCCCGCCGCAAATCTTTGTGAGGGGCATCCACAATGGTTTGCGTATTGGTGATGTCGTGAATCGTGGTGATTACACCGTGACGAATACCCAAGCCTTCATGAATAACTTTGACAACAGGAGCTAGACAATTGGTTGTACAGGAGGCCGCTGTCAACAAGTGATGTTTTTGGGGCTCATACAGATTGTCGTTGATGCCCATGACGATATTGAGCGCCCCTTGTTTGACCGGAGCCGCCACAATCACCTTTTTCACCCCGCGCTTAAAGTAGGGCTCTAGCAGGGCTGGGGTGCGAAACTTGCCCGAGCACTCCAGCACAATATCGACCCCCAGATCATCCCAGTGGATGTCTTCAGGGGTGGCATAGTCACTGAAACTAAGGGGTTGCCCGTCAATCAGAAATTTCTCGTCCCCCGCAGCTTCGACCTCTGGCTGCCAGCGACCATGCACTGAGTCAAACTTCAATAGATGGGCCGCAGCGGCGGTGCCGCCCTTGAGCTCATTGACATGGACAAACTCTAGCTCAGGCCACCCCCAGGCGGCCCTTAAGACCAGACGACCAATGCGACCAAATCCATTAATTGCAACACGCACCATAGCTCCCCCAAGTGAGCCCTGCCCTATCGATGTCGATTCCAACTGTCGATTCCGACTGTCGATTCCGATAAAATTGGGCAAAGGTTTTGACATTTCAAATATTATTGAAATAAAAGCTCTGAATCAAGATATTTGCAGGAGTATAGTTCAACTAAAATTGGCGAGATTGCGATCTTGCATCAACACTGGCTATATCCAAAAATTCTGCAATCCCCTCCCCACCTCAATCGGGACAAATTCTAGCAGGCAGGATAGGACTCAGTCGTCGAAATTCTGACAGGTAGGCTTCTAAAGCCAGAAACTGGGGCAAATTTAAGCTGTAGTAAATCCAACGGCCTTCGTGTCGCCCCTTAATCAGCTGAGCTTCTCGCAGCGTTTTGAGATGAAACGAGAGCTTAGACTGGGTGATTTGGAGTTGGTCAGCAATGTCACAGGCGCATAGTTCGTGCGATCGCAACACCTCAATCACCTGCACCCGCAGCGGGTCGGCCAGCGCATGAAAACTATCAGCCACAGAAAGCGAAGAAACAGAAGACATTTCAGTTGACCAACCTTACCTGGCAATCATAACGAGATTTGTGTCACCCTTCACCCTTCACCCTTCGCCCCTCACCACCTCCCCACCAAAAACGCTATCTTAAAAGCCTGATGCCCGAGAATGCCATGCCTCCCTCTCAAATGCCCAATCCGCCCGAGTCTGACCCGATTAAGTCTGACCCGATTGAGAATGCAATTTCGCTCGCTGCCCAAATCAACGAAATGGTCGCCGTAATTGGCACACAAGCCTTTCAGAGTTTGGCAGATACGGTCACAGAGACCACCGCAAAAGTCACCCAAGAGGCCTCCGGCGCGACCCAAAAGCTAGCAGAGGTCACCACCGAAACCATCGGTCAGACCGTTGACCCCCTCGCCCAAAACCCCGTCGTCAACTACCTGGCAAAAATTCCAGGGTTGGGCTGGCTGCTGCACGCCCTGGGCAAAGTCAACATTGACAAAGCCCAGGTAGAAGTGATTGAGCTGCGCCAGACCTACCCCCATGAGTCTGCAGATGAACTGGCCCATCGCATCATTCTCAACACTACCCTGGCCGCCGCAGGCACCGGGTTAGTCACCAACATTATCCCCCCTGTCGCCCTGGCCCTGTTCGCCGTCGATTTAGCCGCCGTCAGCAAACTACAGGCCGAGATGCTCTATCGCATCGCTGGCATTTACGACTTTGACCTCAACGACCCTGCCCGCCGAGGAGAAGCCATCGCCGTTTTTACAGCCTCTTTAGGCACCTCTGGTGTGGTCAAAACCGGCCTCAGCGCCGTAGAGCTTGTCCCCGCCGTCGGCGCAGTCGTCGGTGCCTCGACGAATGGGGTTTTGGTTTATACGCTAGGGATTGCCGCCCGTCAGTTTTACGAGAATTTGGGTAGTGGGTAGTGGGTAGTGGAATTTTGAGTTTTAAGTTTTAAGTTTGCACCGAGCGATATTAACTCAACACTGAAAACTGAAAACTGAGAACCCTCTTCCCCTTACCGCCTCTGCTCCCCCTGCCTCTCTACTCTCTACCCTCTACTCTCCAACCTCCACCCTCTAAACCTTCCGTCGCTTCTTGATATCACTTTGCAAATTCGCCAGGTCAATGTAGCGATCGGCTAGATCAATCAAGGCATCGCTGGTCATCGACTGTAGACTCACAACCTCTACAGTGACCCCCTGACGCCCTAGCGCATCCAGGGCATAGGTCAGATGCCCGTCACCGCTGAGCACGGTGATAGTGCTGCAATGCTTAGCCAGGCGCAACATATCAACCGCCATCTCGACATGCAGATTAGCCTTGCGCCCGCCCTCCGGATGCGCCACCAACTCCTTGCTGACAACCCGATAACCATGGCGACTTAGCCACAACAAAAACCCCCGCTGCTTTTCATTACGAGAATCTACGCCGGTATAAAAATAAGCCCGCAGGAGACGCCGTCCCTGGGTCAAAGCCTGCAACAAACGGTTGTAGTCAATCTCTATGTTGAGGTAAGACGCAGCATAAAATAAATTGGCCCCGTCTATGAGCACCGCCATCAAATCAGGCGATTGAACAGAGGGGAAAGCCCTTGGCTCCGCCGATACCCCCATAGAACGCGAAAAATCATCAGAAACCAACGATTTTCGCGCTTTCATCAGGTCATCGTTCGGTGACGCAGCATAGACATCGTCCTCAGTCCCCTCTCGATCAGATTTGCTGCCCATGACCTCTGGCTACATTCTTAAGGATTGTTTAACATTTTAGAAGGGTAGCCGTCTATACCGTCTATAAGAAATGTGAAAAATTGTGGATAAATTCGTTAGGGTGAAGTGTCGGAAATGGCCTTAAAATCCTTAATATGAAACGGTTTACCCAACTTTTCCAAGACGTCGACGCAACAACCTCCACTAACGAAAAAGTTCGGGCGCTACAGCGATATTTTCACGAGGTGCCAGCCGCCGATGCCGTCTGGGGACTCTATCTGTTTTTGGGCAAGACTCGCAAACGGTTGATTACCTCCCGAGCATTGCGGGATATTTTTCTCCAAATTTCAGACATTCCAGAGTGGCTGTTTGAAGACAGCTACGCCCACGTCGGCGACTCCGCCGAAACCATCGCCCTGCTGCTGCGCGATACACCCCTGCCCAAAAGGTCTTCACCGACAGCGTCTCCGATAACAACGGGTACTCCAGACAATCTGCCAGATAG
>JBCBQD010000135.1:0-14929 GCA_039820425.1 Cyanobacteria bacterium J06635_1 | reverse complement strand
CTTTTCTGCCAATTTTTCAGTGCAGGCAACAAAGCTGTTGTGAAATGTCGCCACATGCTGCTTAGCAAAGACTTCATTGAGCAACAGTCGCTGCCGTTTCCAAGCTTCACCATCATTGGTCAAGACGCTCGAGCCATATAGCTGTTGGAGCAGCGCGTTAGGTGGAAACTTATGATAATTCTTTTGGTTGGCAACCAAAACATGATGGGCCATCGGATAGCTGGCCACCGAGAGCTGCTGTCGCCACATCCAAAAGATTTGAACAATCTCGCCCAAGGTTTCGTGAAAACGATGGTAGGCCGAGAGGCGATTTTGAGCACCGTAGACCTCTGACAGATTACCTACCAGCAAACGCGGATCGGCTCCCGGCACGCCGTGACCATCCCTATGGTGGATCTGAGCCCGGGCCTGGGCAACTTGCCGAAAGTACCAAATGTAAACTAACCAGAAACCCATCACAGCAGAAATTACCAGCGGCATCGCAAGCATCATAAGACTCACCGGGTCCGACGATCGATACCTAAAGATAGCTCGCTCGATTTGATTACACCAAAATTCGGGTTATACAAGGCTAACAGGCGATCGAGGACCAGCCCTGTCAGACAGATTCTGATCAACCCATCACTCGATTCAAAATATCTGACTCAAATACTGAGCCACACTGTCTTCACTGTGATGACCGATCACATGGGTAGCGTGCTGTTTGAGCTGAGCCGTGGCATTCTCCATAGCCAGGGCCATATCAGCAATCTTAAACATGGGAATATCATTGTTGTGATCGCCAAATACCGTCACTGCATGATTTTGCAATCCGTGAAGTGCCTGCACCTCGCGAATGCCGCTGCCTTTGTTAGCCCGCTGGTCACCGATGGTCAGCCAGTGCCAGCCAGGCTGATAAGGGTTCTCAAATAAATGGGTTTCTAGTGCATTTCCAAAGCGCTCATGAATCACCTGTTCAAGCGCACTCAGCACCGCTTCAGCATCCACTAAAGTGAGTCTCACAACCGGCTCAGAGAGATTCTCTTGGAGACGATCCAGCCTTCGCCACGGCGTGCCTTGACGCTGTTGAGTATCCTGCCAAATCCAGTCCATGCCAGCATTGTCGATGTGAGTATAGCTGGTGCAGTTAGCACCCTTATGATTTGCGTCACGATGATACGTCGAGACAATCGGGGCTACATCAGTCTTGCTCAACAGCGAGAACAGATCATCTGCGACAGCTGGATCGATGGCATTAATGATGTCTGGTTGCCCCGTCGCCAGATCGGTGACATAGGCCCCATTAAACTCAATCACCGGCAGTGAGAGCTGCAGCGGCCCCAAAATCGCCCGCACCGAGTCGATACTGCGGGAGGTGGCGATCGCAAATGGTACCCCCTCAGAGACCAACTGCTCGATTTGCGATCGCGTATAGTCTGACAGCGTTGCCTGGGTTGTCAGCAACGTCCCATCCAAATCCGACACATACAGCTCTGTCATTTAATCACCCATCCAAAATCCCCTAAAGCCCTTCGGGCATGGCTACCGTTAACGACTTCGCTCAGGGGCAGCCACATCTAAAATCTCCGCCCTCGTCCCTTTGGAAACAACCCCAATAGTGGACCCAGAATAATGCCAAATACAAACCCCCCTGCATGGGCCCAATAAGCGACGCCTCCGGTGCCCATATTGGCATCCGCTCCGAGGGTGGCCACACTGTAAAGCGCCTGTTGCAAAAACCACCAGCCCAAAAAGAAAATGGCCGGAATGCGAACGGTCGTAAAAATAATGAATAACGGCAACAAAGTAAGAATTTGGGCACGGGGAAACCGGATGATGTAGGCCCCCATCACCCCTGCGATCGCACCGCTAGCCCCCAGGGTCGGCACCTCTGATAGCGGCGCAAAAACCCACTGCGCCAGACCCGCCAGGGCACCACAGGTCAGATAGAACACTAAAAATTTGCCGTGGCCCAGCTGATCTTCAATATTGTTGCCAAAAATCCACAGATAGAGCATGTTGCCCGCAATGTGCAGAAATCCGCCGTGCAAAAACTGCGAACTAATCAGCGTAAACCATTCTGAAACAGCCACCACATCGCCACCGCGAAAGCTAGCGGTGAGTTCCTGAGGGACAATCGCCCAGGTCTGGAAAAACTGATCTAAGGGGGCATTGGTGGGGCCAGTTTGCAGCGTCAGCTCAAAGAGAAAAACAATAATATTGAGGACAACGAGTCCGTAGACAACGTAGGGGGTCGTGGAGGTCGGGTTATTGTCACTTAAGGGGACCACGGGGCAATTAAATGAGGGACATGGACACTAGATTAGCGCTATGGGCCGTGCTTTGGGAAAGAAAGCTCCCCTGTAAAGCCGTTTAGGTAGGCTGGTATACCCACTGGCAATGCCGCATTTTCGCCATCGTGACCAAAGGGCAGACCCGCCACAATCGGAATCCCCAAATCCCCAAAACGTTCACGCAGCACCTCTTCGGCACTAAAGCTGGGCATATTCGGCGGGGGGGCGCACTGGCTAAAACGGCCCAGGGCAATTCCTTTGACCTGATTAAAGCGGCCTAACATGCGCCAGTGGGTCAGCATTCTATCCAGACGATAGGGAGCCTCGGTGACATCTTCAAAAGCTAAAATTACGTTGCTTAAGTCAGGCTCGTGGGAGGTGCCTAGCAAACAGGTCGCCACGGTCAAATTGGCGGGCATGAGAATCCCCGTGGCCTCACCCTCAACCCAAGTTTCACCCTGAAGCGAAGGCAGCACATGGTGCTCAACCCAGTTAAACAGACGCTCGACTGACCCATCAGGCTCCTGATTGAGGGTGGTTAGCAGCGGCCCGTGAACCCCAGAAAAGCCCTGACAGTAGCCACTCCACAGCAGGCTCGTAATATCTGAGAAACCAATCAGCCATCTGGGCTTACCATTCAGAGCCGCCCGAGGCCACACCCAATCTTCTAGCAGGCGGGTGCCGCCATAGCCCCCTCGAGCACAAAGAATTCCTCGACAGTCAGGCGATTTCAAGGCACTGAGAAGCTGATGGCGTCGCGCTACATCATCACCAGCGAGATAACCCCAACGCTGGTCATAGCCTGAACACAACTCTACCCGATAGCCCCGCGAGCGCCAGATTTCTAAACCTTGCTCAAATTTTTCAACCTCGCGCAGCGCCCCGCTGGTCGCCACTACGTAGAGCAAATCTCCCGGTTTCAGCGGAGCCGGAATTTGACAAGTTAACTCACCCATTACCCACTACCCATTACCCATTACCCCAAGCAGTTTATCCTGCAACCGTTCTGATATCTTCTAGGACAAAATCCCGACTGATTGCTCTAACTGCTGGGGGCGAGCAGCCGCATCGCCCCTGCCGGGTAATCCTATCCCCCCATCTCCGCTTCCCCGCGTCCCCGCCTCCCCGGGTCTCTCTTCGCCATTTCATCCACCCTCCACCCTTTACCCTCTCCCCCCATCTCCCACACCGAAACCGTCTCATCCCGACTGCTCGTCACCAATGTCTGACCGTCCGGGGCAAATGCGATCGCAACCACCCCCCAGCCGTGATCGAGTCGCCCAAGGCACTCTCCCGTTGTGCCCCGCCAGAGCGTCAACATATTGCCCTCCGTACCCACGGCAAGTAATCGAGCGTCTGGGCTGAGGGCCAGGGCGGTAATGCTGTCTTTGGCCGTGTAAAGGGTGTCGCAGGTGAAGGGCCTGCCCAAATGCCACACCTTGACCTGTCCATCTTTGCCACCGCTGATCACATGCTCCCCCGTCGGATGCATCACTAAAGCATTAATGCGGTCGGCGTGAGCCTTGAAACTCTCTAGAGGCCGTCCCCCCGGCAGCTGCCAAATCCGCACGGTGCCATCCCAACTGGCGCTGGCAAAGCAGCGCCCCGCCGCGTCGATATCCACCGCACTCACCCAGTCCTGATGCTGGGTCCGGGTGAGTTCAGGGGTCAGGGTTGCCAGCGCCCAAAGGGTGATTTTGCCCGCCCCACCGGCACTAATCAACCAGCGTCCTTTGGGAGAAATCGCCAGGTCTGCCGGGATCCAACCCTGCTCAGGCAGGGTATTTAGCAACGTATAGTCTTGCAGGTTCCATTCTTTAATCGTGCCGTCATAGCTGGCGCTGTAAAGCAGATGGCCCTGGGGGTGAAACTTAAGCACGCTGATTTGATCGCTGTGCCCTGGCCCTAGAAAGCCACGCCGTTTGGCAAAGGTATGGATCAGCTCACCACTGGCTAAGCGCCAGAGGTAAATCGTCCCGTCGGCGGTGCCAGTGGCAATGGCCTGCCCATTGGGGCTGACCGCCAGTGCGTGGGGGATACCCATGGGTTCGGTGATGCGGTAGCGGCGTTGCCAGGGGGAGGGGGGGAGGGGGAGCAGGGGAGCAGGGGGGGGGAGGAACGACGTAGAGCAGTGGGGAGTTGGAAGCGGGGTTTAGGTGAGTGCAGGTCGCGGAGGGCGTCGTCGGCTTGGGCGTATCGAGATCGCAACGGACGCGCCACCAGTTTGTCGAGCACCTGGGTCAGGCGGGTGCCGACCGGCTGGGTTAAATAGTTACGCCAAACCCAGCGGTCTTCGCCCACCGAATACAGATCAAAGGGGGGGGTATCGGTCAGCAAATGCAGACAGGTGACGCCCAAACTATAGAGATCGCTGGCAAAGACAGCCTTGCCCATAGTTTGCTCTGGGGCGGTGTATTCAGCGCTGCCAATCACGGTCTCTGTTTTTGGCACAGCCTGACGCGGTGCTAGCTTAGCCGCGCCAAAATCTACCAGCACTGGCA
Organism: Cyanobacteria bacterium J06635_1; assembly: GCA_039820425.1. Classification (GTDB taxonomy): domain Bacteria; phylum Cyanobacteriota; class Cyanobacteriia; order Phormidesmidales; family Phormidesmidaceae; genus SIO4C1. The sequence continues at coordinate 10,155 of JBCBQD010000135.1, read as the reverse complement.
AGCCGTTGACGGGCTGGATAATATTGTCAGGTTTAATATCGCGGTGAATCACCCGAAAGCTGTGAACGTACTCTAAAACCGGCAGCAGCGCCTCCAGCAAGGCCACAATCCTCGCTTCAGAAAAGGCCCCCTGCTGCTTGAGCTGAGCTTCGAGGGTCAACCCTGAGACATATTCCTGAATTAAATATTGGCCGGTTTCATCCTCAAGATATTCCCATAGCTGGGGAATTTGGGGATGGGACCCCAGCTGCTTTAGCCGCTCGGCCTCCGCTCGAAACCGCTCCGACACCTCGGGCGTTGACTGTCGCCCACCGGTCCAAAAGAGCTGTTTGATGACACAAAACTTGTCAGTGCGATCCTGGGCTAAAAACGTGCGCCCAAAGCCGCCCTGGCCAATTAGCTTCAGCGCTCGATACCGCCCAGCCAACGCTATCGACTGTCCACAGGCCTGACAAACTTTAGCCCCATCCAGGTTTTGGGGCTCAGTGCAGATGGGGTTTAAGCAGTAAGCCATGGCGTGGAAAAGTGGGTATTTTGTAAGTTTATCAGTGGCCCCCACTCGCGCGTTGCCCCCTTAAAACGCATCTAACCCTTTGTTACCAAATGCCCTAGCGCAGTCCCAATTGACTGAGGGCGATAGCCCCTCTGAAAGGCTTTTTCGCTATTCAGAGACACATCGGCAGGGCGTGGAGCTACCATCGATACATCCACCTGACGACACGCTTTTAAGAGGGTCGAATCAAGGCCCCAGGCCTTGACCATGCGCTGGCCAAATTCATAGCGAGACAGTCGCTCTGCCCCACCCAGGTGCCAGATGCCACTGCCGGGGTGGGTTACGGCCAGCAGCAGGCCGGCAGCTGCATCGGTGGCAGTGGCGGGGGTACGAAACTCATCGGTAAACAGCGACAGCGGTTTGCCTGCTTGCAATGTGCTAAGAAACCCTTGCAAAAAACTTTGCGCAGTTGGAGCCGCGGCCCCAAACATCAGCGGCATCCGGCAGATCACCGCCGCTGGGTAGGTCGCCAGGATGCGCTGCTCGGCCTCTACCTTCTGCGCCCCATAAATATTCACTGGCTGGGGCCGATCGGTTTCTATGTACGGCGCGTGCTGACCATCAAAGACCAAATCGGTGGAGGTAAACACCATCGGAATTGAGCCTTCGGCACAGAGTTGGGCTAATCTTTCTGAGGCGGCGACGTTAATCTGGTAGCTCTCGGTGGGGTGCTTTTGGCAATGGTTTGGCTTTGACTGAGCAGCGGTGTGAATCACTGCGTCGGGCCGCAGTTGATAAAATAAAGCCTCAAGGGCCGATGCATCAGTTAAATCGAGGCGCTCAGCGGCAAAGTACGGGCTACTGACCGGCTGGGTACAAAAGGTGCCATGGACCTGATAGCGATCGCAAGCCTGATGACACAGATGCCAGCCTAAAAACCCGCTGGCTCCCGTAACCAGTAATCGGGGAGAATGCTGCATGGTGACCATTGCAAAGAGCGTTAGCAGGGGCGGATTAACAGACGACTAGCCTGAGCCTGGCGTCTAAACAGATTTCCTAGGCTTCTCCCTAGGTTTCAGGTAAACTCTGCTTATTACGGTGCCTTAATGCTGGCGTACCGTAAAGCCCCCAGATTTTGAGTTGAGCGCGCCTACCCCCCATCCGGATCTATGACTAACTCCCCTGAGCCTTCTCAACCTGATGCAGCATTCGCGGCGATACAGCGCTCAAATGGTACTGACGGCAACGTTAACGCCAATGTCAATAACGCCAATGTCAATGGTGCTCCGGTGGGTAACCCAGGACCGTCAGAGGCGTTCACCGTTGATTATAACCCCGATCATGAGTATGCCAAAGACCAACTCAATGCCAAATCAACCAGCCCCCCATCCGTTTTGCCCCCTGCCGACGACGACTTCCTAGACACCCGCACGGTGCAGGTGCCCCTTTTAAAGGTCGCGTCAGCCCCGGCTTTGTTGGTTGCGATCGCATCGACGGTCGTCGTCTTGATTGGCCTGAGTTTAAATAGCTTTTGGCTAATCTTAGCGGGGTCTTTGATATCCCTGGCCATTTCCCTCAGGCTGGCACTGCCCACCCTCAGAGAAATTTTGCGCGACCTCACGGCGGATCAACAGGCCCTGTTGATTTCGCTACCTGGCATTATCCTGGGCATCTACGGCATCATGCAGGTCAGTGGTATCAACCGCCAAATCTTAGTGTGGGGGCGCAATATTCGCTGGGATGTAGTCGGAGCCCTGGGTGACTTTTTAGGAGCCTTGGGCCAGATTTTTATCGCCATGTTGGCCCTGTATGTGGCCTGGCGGCAGTTTACGATTTCCCGCGACTTGACCACCCAGCAAAACGTCATTACCCAGCAGCAGACCATCGACGCCTACTTTCAGGGGATTTCTGAACTGGTGCTCGATGACGAAGGTCTTTTAGAAGATTGGCCCCAGGAACGCATCATTGCCGAAGCCAGGACTGCTGCTATCCTCAGCAGTGTCGATGCCGCTGGCAAATCTAAAGTGCTGCGGTTTCTCTCTGGGTCCAGACTACTCACCCCCCTGGCCCGAGATCGCCGCCTGGGTCGCCCGATTCTCGATGGCACTGGCGGATACGCCGAAGATCGCATGGAGGGGATTCGGGTCATTGACCTCGGGGTAATGCTAGCCGCCGGGGATTTAGCCAATAATGATTTACGTTGGGTCGATTTAAGCGGTGCTAATTTGATCAGGGCCAATCTATCAGGGGGCAATTTAGTACGAGCCAATCTGTCACGCACCATTTTGTGCGATGCCACCCTGACAGAGGCAGACATGATGGGGACCCGACTGTTTTATGGCGAGCTTGAGACCGCCTCCCCCCGCACCCGCACCGATACCCCCAACTATGAAACCGGTGAGTTTACCGGCGCTGTCGTCGAAGGTGCTGACTTCACCCACGTCAGGCGGTTGTCCGAAACCCAGCGCTGCTACTGCTGTGCGTGGGGGGGCAATCAAACCCGAACCACAATTCCGGGTGGCTGTAGCGATATCCCAAATTTACTCGGGCGCTAACCTCAAAGGTCTAGGACGATACCTTAAAGTTACCAAGAACTTCGGTAAAACTTCTGCAAAAGTTTAGCCCCAAGCCCTAAAACTTCCTAAAAACCGGCCAGATCCATTGCCATCAGTTCAAGCTTTTTGGATACATTGGTTGGGTACGCTGGTTGGGTACATTGAATTTAAGTACGTCGGTTTACGCTGGTTGAATGCAAAGGTTGATTCAGCCTAATCTTTCTCAGGCAGGTTATGGCCAAAACATTAAAGCAAAAAACAAAAGCCAAACTAGAGTCAGGTCAGTCAGAGGAGCCCGTCCTCAGTCGTAAAGAGCAAAGGGCCAAGGCACGACAGCAGGCAAAAATCCGCAGTGAGCTGATTCAGTTTACCCTTTTAGCCTTTGCAGGGTCTGCCTTTGCGGGGCTGCTAGTGGGCTTACTCACCGAGCCCGTGTTAGGGATTGGCTTGACGGTAGCGCTATTGTGTTTAACCCTGTCTTTCAAATATCAGCGCTATGCTCTATATGCATTCATTTTTTATATTCCCTTTTCTGGCACAGTGGTCTACGCCCTGGGCGGTAGTCCCATCCTGCAGCTAGCTAAAGATGCCTTCTACATACCAGCTCTGATTGGTGTGATTCAGTTTTGTCGTCGTAAACGACTACCGATTTTACTCCCAAAATCCATCGGCGTCCCCCTCGGCATCGTCTTTACAATTGTGATGATGACCTTGCTACTGGTGAATCTTCCTCAGCAGCTTCAATCAGGGAGTAGCGAATATCCCTTATTTATGGGGCTTCTAGGGCTCAAGATTTTGCTGGGTTATCTACCCTTAATCACCTGTATCTACTATTTGATGCGCACTAAGGAGGATCTCTATCTACTCCTGCGGATTCAAGTAGTGGTGGTGATCATTGCCTGCGCCTTGGGGTTCATTCAGTATTTCATGCTCAGAACTGGAATCTGTGCCGGTACTCAGGGGGTCGGGGTGGCTAATTTTAGAGCCGGTTTGGGGGCTCGCTGCTTTGTCGGCGGTTCACTACTCTACTCACCTGAGTATGGGCAAATTCGACTGCCTGGCACTTTTGTTGCCCCCTGGCAGTGGGGCTGGTTTTTAATTTCGAGTGCCTTCTTTAGCTTCGGAACAACTTTTAATGATCGCTCTCCTTTTTGGCGGCTGATGGGCATTATATCCATGATCTCCATCCTGGTAATGGCGGTCGTCTCAGGCCAGCGGATTGCGCTCTTTTTGGTGCCGATTGCCGTGGTTGGGTTGTCTATTTTGACAGGGCAAATTGCCAACCTCAAGCGGTTCATTCCCATTGGAGTGGTTTTAGGGCTAATCCTAATCTTTTTGACGATTCGCAATCCAGAAGTTTTGCAAGCTCGCATTGACAGCTTCCAATCTCGCTGGAATGCTTCGCCTCCCCACGAATTTGTAGTTCAACAATTTACCGAGATTACTGAAGAACAAGACGGACTGTTAGGAAAGGGCGTTGCTCGGGGGACTAATGCAGCTCGTACGTTTGGCCAGGTCCGACTCATCGAGACCTATCATCCTAAACTACTATACGAGTTGGGGCCTCTGGGACTGATTTCGGTGATCGCCCTCTACGCGACGTTAACGGTCAGTACCTTCAAAGCCTATCGTGCCACCAAAGACAAAAACCTACGGGGCTATGCGGCATCCATGTGGGTGTTTGTACTGTTTATTAGCTTTTTCCCCTACTACTATCCCCTGGATGTGGACCCCGTCGCCGTCTACTACTGGCTAGCCGCCGGTATTACTCTGAGGATCCCTCAATTAGACAAGCGGGAGCGTCAGCTGGCTAAAGAGGCTGCGGCTAAAGCCGCTGGCAAAAAGACCAAGGCTCGACGCAAGAAAGTTCCAGAGTATGTCTAGCGCAAGCCTAGGCGACTTGAGTGTCGCCCCTAATCAACCCAATTATCTTTAACGCACCTATTAACGAACGGCTATGAACGGTTCCGCTACCCAATGGCCCTTAATCTCGGTCATTATCCCTACCTATGGACGGGAAGAGGTCCTGTGCGCGTCTATTCAGAGTGTGCTAGACCAGACATACCCTGCCTTTGAGCTGATCGTGATCGACCAAACCCAGCAGCACACAGACGAAACTGCAGCGTTTTTGGCAAGGGTGAGTCAGCCCCCCCAGGTTCATATCCACACCGTTGAATGGGCAAGTTTACCCGCCGCCAGAAACTATGCCATTGAGCGATCGCAAGGAGAAATCTTGCTGTTTATTGACGACGACGTCGAGCTTCCCGCGGGTTTTCTCAAAGCCCATGCCCAAAATTACCTGGACCGTCCCGATATCGGCGCAGTAGCCGGCCGTGTCTTTGACCGCATGAAACTGGCCGAGTCAAAATCCGCCAAGCAGATTGAGACCTTGCCCCCCGAGGCCATGGACCCCGGCATCGCCTGGTACCACATTGACCTGGTCCACACCGTTAAACCGCAACAGGTACTCACCGCCCGAGGCTGCAATATGTCCTTTCGGCGTGACCTATTCGAGCAACACGGCCTCCGCTTTGATGAACGTTTTGAAGGCAGCGCCGTCCGCGAAGAATCCGACTTTTGCCTGCACATTCGAGATACGGGCCTTAAAATCTGGTATGACCCAGACGCCCACCTGGTGCACCTGGGTGAAGAAACCGGCGGCTGCCACGACATTAGCACCCGTTCTCTGCAATACCAGGTCACCTTTTACCACAACCACTTTTTGATGGCCCTCAAAAACTTGACCCCGTGGCAGTTTTTACGCCTCTCAGGTCGGCTGTTTGACTGCCACGTGCTGGGCAACCCCCCCTGCAACAAGAGCGGCTCCCCCATCAAGGTGATCTCTCGATTTGGGTTCTATAGTTTAGGCTTTCTCAAAGCCTGCGGCACACTGCTGAACCCTAAAGGTCACAGTGGTCGGCTCTATAGTTTGCCCACCCAGGCAATGCCCAAGGTATCTAGGGATGCAGCAGCGGTTGGGTAGAAGGGTAAAGGGCGAAGGGGGCAGGGCGGAGGGGAAAGTGTGTGAGTAGTGGGTTTGAGAATTTTAGATTTTAGATTTTAGATTTTGGGTGTGAGGTGGTGAATGGAGCAGTCCCTACCCTAGCTCCTACCTTCCCCATCTCCGCGTCCCCGCGTCTCCCCATCTCCGTGTCTTTCCTCCTTTGCCTCCTCTGCTCCCCTTGCCCCCTCACCCATCCAATCCCTTCCAACTTAAACAGATATCCCTATTCTTATCTCCATGCGCATCCTCGTCGCCAGTCATACCTATATCGTTGATCTCAACTGCGAAAAATATCGAGCACTGGCCCAGATTGCCCCCGATATCGAGGTGACGCTGGTGGTGCCCAGGCGTTGGAACCCGGGCGGGGTCCAAAACCGGATCGTCGAACCAGACTATCGGGAAGAAGGCTCATTTCGCCTGGTGCCCGTGTCTAACTTTAGCCAAAACAACCAGGGTTTGCTGAGCTTTGGTCTGGATTTGGTCACCCTCTTGAGGAACTTTCGACCCGATATCATTCAAGTGGAGCAAGGCTCTAAAGCGTTGGCCTATGCTGAGTTTATTACGCTAAATCGTCTGCTGAGCCTCAAGGCCAAAAATCTCTTTTTTACCTGGTGGAATTTGCCCTACGAGCTTAAGTTTCCGGTCAGTTGGCTAGAAGCCTACAACCTCAAGCAAACCGACGGGATTGTAGTTGGCAACCAGGATGGGGCTGATATTCTACGCCAGCGGGGCTATGGTGGCCCCATGTGCGTCATGCCGCAGCTAGGGGTCGATGAGACCCTTTTTACACCCCAGCCCCAACCTGAGCTGCGATCGCAACTCGGCATTGACCCCACCAACTTTGTGATCGGCTTTGTAGGTCGCTTTGTCCCCGAAAAAGGTCTATCGACTTTATTCAAAGCTCTGGCTACCCTCAAAGATCTCAATTGGAAAACTGTAATCCTAGGTCGAGGTCCCTTAAAAGATTCATTAAAGCAACAGGCCACAGAATTGGGCCTCGATCACCGTATTTCTTGGGTTGAGAGCGTCCCCCACGATGATGTACCCCGTTACATCAACCTGATGGATACCCTCGTGCTGCCCTCTGAGACTACTTACAACTTTAAGACCATGACTGCCACTGGCTGGAAAGAACAGTTTGGTCATGTCCTGATCGAGGCGATGGCCTGCCGCGTCACCGTAGTTGGCTCTGACTCTGGCGAAATTCCCCATGTGATTAAAGATACCGGGCTCACCTTCCCTGAAGGCCAACCAGCTGACCTGGCGGATTGCTTAAGCAAATTAATCCAGCAGCCTGAGCTACACAAAGCCCTGGCCCAGAAAGGCTACGAACGAGCCATGCAGCATTACACCAACCAGGCACTGGCAAAGGAACTGCTCGGGTTCTATCAGACACTTTGAAAAAAGCGAAGGGCGAAGGGATAGAGATCGACCGGGTGTGTTCAATCCTACATGGGGTGGGCACATAAGCCCTGTACTAACCCACTAACCTTTCGCCCTTGCCCTTTTGCCCTTCGCCCACTCCCTACCAGCCCTTCCGTAAATCTACCCAACTGAATGTCACCAACTTAACCCCCTCCTCACAGAAATCCCAGAGATAAACTGTGATCTTTGTCACTTTTTCGGGAAATATCGATTTGTATCAGTATCAGATCGTGCATCGCTGCTAGGAAAAGACATGCAGTATTTCTCCGAAGCTTACATTCAGGAACATTTCGATTTCTCCAGGCTGAGTAGCTCTTTTAGAGCCGTGCTTGAGGTAGCTAGTCGAGATCCGATCACCTGGTATCTCTTTTTACACCGATATAGCCATTTCAACAGCTATGCAGCGGCGGCGGCCACTCGACTGGCCAGTTCGATTGCCCTGTCACGCTATACCTTTATGACACCTGGGTCGATGGTGCGTGAAGAGTCAGATTGTGGAGCCGATATTGCTGAGCAGCTGATGACCAGTATCTTGGATGGTGAGCGGGTGTCTCGACGCCGTCTCGTCCAGAGCATTTTAAGGGCAGCCGGAGACTACGCGGGTCTTTTGCCTGACGAACGCAATCTGCTTTTGACCATTCCCGATTGGCTTTCTCACCTTGAGGGTGAATTTGTCCGATATTACGAGGGGCAACCCGGGCGGGTGGTGTCCCTACTCAACGCAGCTGGGGTCCATGCGGCCTCAGATGTATCAGACACCTATGAGCAGCGGTTGTTGGGTCAGTTTATGCAACAAACCCCTCTCTACGGTGAGTTTTTTGAGGCATTGTCAGGACACCTGAGCGCTGATTTTTTGAAAGATCGTCAAGCCTGGTGCCACTTAGTGGGGAGAGGCCCATGGCAAGGACTTGAGGGCAATGAGTTTACCGGAATTCAACTACTAGAAACCCTGGTGCAGTATCGATCAGAGTCCTCTTTTCAATTGCAATGTTGGATCTTTGAAGGCTTTGCTATGTTTATGGGACTGCAACAACGACTCCTCGATGAAATTCATCGCGAGTGTTTAGAGTTAAACCCCATCTATGAATGCGCAGGTGAATGGGCAGGGGCAGCGGTTTAAGCAGTTCAGACGGTTCAAACGAAGCAATTAAAAAACGGCAACCACCCCTCGCTCCTGCCACAGCATCACCAGGCCGCTGAGGGCAACAAACCCAAAGACAATCGATTTGAACCGGTCGTCGCTGATCCTGGCTAACACAAGTTTGCCAAGCCAGTTGGCTGGAATGCCTGCCAACCCAATAAACAGACCGTATAGAAAATAGTCAGTCTGTAAAACCCCTAGAGCTAAATAAGCAGATAGCTTGACGGTATGCAAAAGGGCTTTGTGTAAAGACTTGGTCGCAATCATGGGCTCTTTGACCAGCCCATAGCCCAGGTAAAGAGGATTCATCACCGGCCCAGTGCTGCCAATCAGACCAGACCCCACTGCATTCAGAAAGGCGACGGGTAAAAAGTACCAGGCTTTGACGTCAACAGAACTGTCTTTGGGGAAAATCAGATAGCTGAACACCATTGCCAATAGGCCAATGCCGATGAAAAATTGGAGGTGCTCTAAGTGAATAAAGGTGAGCCCATAGGCCCCCAGGAGGGCACCTGCGATCGCACCCGGCACATACCAGACGGTCAGTCCCCAATCAATCTGCCCCCAAAAGAAAAGACATCGCTGCGTGTTACCCACCAGCATGGCCGTTGTAATCACAGACGCCACCGCCTCGACTCCTAGTAGCGAACTTACCAAAGGGATCAAAACAAACGGACTGCCGCCACCTGCCAGCATGCTCAAAAACCAGGCGACACAGCTAACGGTACCGAGGATGACGAGGATCACTAAAAACTAAATAGGGATTAGATTACGAACAAGGATTTCCCCTTAATATTCTATATTAACTTTTGTATGATTATGTAAACGTCATCTAGGCCACATCACGGACATCTTCTGTTGCCTTGAAGTATCCAGTCCATTGATCGGGCGACTGGGCAATGAAACCCAGTATGCCTTGCCAGGTAATGCCAGCGTCTGTTTCAAAATGCCACAGGCCAAGGCTAGACAGCCCCGCAAAGGTGACCGTGTATTGTTGTCAGCCAAAGCGTTTCATTTGATCGGCGTAGTGGGCGACAAGATCTTGAGCCATCTGTTAACCAATTAAGTTTATTCCTCAGATGGCCAGCCCCCTTGCGGATCTTCTGAAAAGAGGGTAAGTTCGCCAACCCATTGTTCGCTTTGGAGCTGAGCAATCAGACTAAGCGCCGCCCGCCAGCTACCTGTAGCGGTTTCAAGTTGCCACAGGCTAACAAACGAGTCGTCTGACTGGATGCTGGTGAGTTCGCTCAGCCCTGCCTGACGCAGCTGCTCAGCATAGTGGACTGCTAATGCCTCTCCTGCCAACGTAGATTGAAGAGAAACAGAGGTCCTGTAATAGCTCCTGTCACCACCCAAACTGTCAATCAACACAGTTGTCTCTGAAGGAGCTAATAAATGCAGCATCTCTGACCAGAAATCGTGATCTAACCGGGCGGACTCGCGGTTGATGCGACAAGGAGAAAACTCTCCGCTGGGGTAAAAATGGAGCCGAATGGTTGTCAGATTATTTGGTCCAGGTGAGCTGTATAAGGCTATC
>JBCBQD010000134.1:0-14954 GCA_039820425.1 Cyanobacteria bacterium J06635_1 | reverse complement strand
GCAGCAGAGTTGCAACAGCTGGCTGATTGGAACAACACGAAAACCGAGTATCCTCGCCACAAGTGCTTACCGCAGCTGATTGAGGAGCAGGTCCAGCGAACTCCGAGTGCGATCGCACTCCAGTTTGAGGATGAGTCGCTGAGTTATGATGCGCTCAACCAACGAGTTAACCAGTGTGCCCACTATCTTCGAACCTTGGGCGTGAGACCAGGGGTTCGCGTTGGCATCTTTATGGAACGCTCTTTGGATTTGCTGGTTGCCCTGTTAGCGGTACTCAAAGCTGGGGGGGCCTATGTTCCTCTGGATCCGATTTATCCCCCAGAGCGGCTGACCTATATGGTGAGTGACAGCGAGCTTGCCGTTTTATTAACCGAGGCGACCCTCACCACCAAAATCCCGGCGGCAACGGCCAAGGTCGTGTGTGTTGATACTGACTGGCCAGCGATAGCTCAGCAGAGTACAACTAATCTCAAACCCATTAACTCGCCGGAAGATCTGGTTTACATCCTTTACACCTCGGGCTCAACCGGCAAACCTAAGGGGGTGCAGATTCAACATCGATCTCTGGTTAATCTGCTGTGGTACATGCGGCAAACCCCTGGCATCACTGACCAAGATACGATGCTGGCGTTAACCACCGTTTGTTTTGACATTGCCGTATCAGAGCTGATCTTGCCGCTGATAGTTGGGGCAAAAATTGTGCTGGCTAGCCGTGATACTGCTAAAGACCCGAACCAACTGGCTCACGTACTCAGTGACGCTCAAATTACTATTGCGCAAGCAACCCCTTCTGCCTGGCGAATCTTGGTGGCGAGTGGCTGGCAAGGCTTGCCTGGGCTAAAGATGCTCTGTGCAGGTGAGGTTCTTTCTCGAGATCTGGCCGATCAGCTACTCCAGCGGTGTCAATCTCTCTGGAATCTCTATGGCCCCACCGAAACCACTATTTATTCGGTCATGTATCAGGTTGAATCAGGGCGTAACCCTGTTCCGATTGGGCGTCCGGTTGCCAATACGCAACTCTATCTACTGAGCCCTGCCTGTCACAATGGTGAAATCACCTTAGAGCCTGTCCCAGTTGGTATCGTGGGTGAGCTCTATATTGGGGGAGATGGCCTGGCCAAGGGTTATCTTAACCGCCCCGAGTTAACCCAGGAACGGTTTATTCCTAACCCCTTTGACACCGATCCAGACTCTCGTCTTTACGGCACCGGTGACTTGGCCCGATATCTGCCAGATGGCATGCTGGAGTGCCTGGGGCGGATCGACCACCAGATCAAAATTCGCGGTTTTCGGATCGAGCTAGGCGATATTGAGGGTACCCTTCGCCAACATTCGGTGATTCGAGAAGCGGTGGTGGTGGCGAAGACGGCCTCTACCGGTGATAAACAGCTAGTCGCCTATGTTGTCGCTGACGAAGAAACCCTAGAGCCACCGCCCCAGGCAAAAACACAGCAGTGGCAAACCATTTGGGATGAAACCTATCGCCAATCAGCTGCCGAGGTTGATCCAACCTTTAATATTACGGGGTGGATCAACAGCTACACCGGCCTGCCGACCCCGGTTGCTGAAATGCATGAGTGGGTGGGCCATACTGTCGAGCGGATTTTAGCCTTGCAGCCCCGCCAGCTGTTTGAGATTGGCTGTGGTACCGGTTTGTTACTCTACCGTCTGGCTCCTCATTGTCAGCAGTATCGAGGCATTGATCTCTCCGCTGAAGCGATTGAGTTAATTCAAGATCAGTTACGGGAAACCCATCCCGATTGGTCGGTAGAGCTATCAGCCGGGGCAGCAGATAGTGTTTCAGTCAGTGATCTCGCAGGCGTCGATACCGTAGTCATCAATTCGGTGGTACAGTATTTCCCCAGTGTTGACTATTTTGTAGACGTGTTGACAAAGCTGATTGAGGGGCTCCAGGCGGGCAGCCGCATCTTTATCGGAGACCTCCGTAGCTTGCCGCTGCTGAAGGCGTTTCACACCGCAATTCAGCTGTTCCAGGCAGATGCTGACGAACCGGTGGCGAAGTTACAGGCCCGCATTCAAGAGCGCCTTGCCCAGGAGAGTGAGCTGGTAATTGATCCGGGATTGTTTACAGCCATGCAACAGCACTTTCCTCAGATTGATCAGGTAGAGATCCAACTTAAGCGGGGTCAATATCACAACGAGTTAACTCAGTTTCGTTACGATGTTGTCTTGCACATTGGATCAGCAACTAAAGCGGCATCTGCACCTAAGCCCATATCTACATCCCTGTCTCCGTCTTCCTCTATGTTCTGGCAACCGGGGATGACGCTGGCTGATTTAAATCAATACCTAACAGAAACCCAACCGCGATACCTCAAAGTCCAACAGGTGAAAAATGCTCGGGTCTCTTCTATCCTGTCAGCGATGGCTCTGCTCAAACAGTCTCGCCCTGACATTCAAACGGTGGCCGATTTAAGAACAGCTTTACAGGTGCAGAATCCATCCCAAGGCATTGACCCAGAAGCGCTGTGGCAGTTGGGTAGAGCCCTAGGCTATGAGGTGTTGATCACCTGGTCAGATGATCGCCAGGCAGACACTTACGATGTGGTTTTTCATCCATTGCGAACAGATGCGTAAACAGGTCTAGGCTGACTTAGCCGACCGACCGATTAATTTATTTGCTGTTTATTTATCTCTTTTGACCCATCATGACTGCAATCAATATCCTGGAGCGGGCTACCTGGACAGCCTACGCTAACCAACCCGCGCGCACCCAACCCGCCGCTAAACTTGTGCCTGAGCTACGACGGTTTTTACAGGCTCAGCTCCCAGACTACATGGTGCCCTCAAACTTTGTGGTTATGCCAGATTTCCCCCTAACCCCCAACGGCAAGGTAGACCGAAAGGCTTTGCCTGAGCCCCAGCGCGATCGCACCCAGTCTGAGGCGACGTTTGTGAGCCCCCGCACTCCCTTAGAAGCTGAGATTGCTGAACTCTGGGCAGCTGTATTATCTCTCGAACAAGTGGGGGTTGATGACAACTTCTTTGACTTAGGCGGGCATTCGTTGCTGGCAGCGGAGTTGATGTTCCGATTACAAGAACAGTTTGACGTGAAGCTGTCTTTGATCAATATTTTCATGTCGCCCACGGTGGCGGGGCAAGCTCAGCTAATTTGCGATCGCAAATCTGACACCCCCACCGACCAACCCAAACTTGACCTTTGGGCAGAGGCCACCCTAGCAGAGGATATCTACCCTGACACTGAGACATTGGCTCCTGTCGCTAATCCCAAGGCTGTGCTACTGACGGGGGCGACTGGTTTCTTAGGGGGCTTTTTGCTCCATGAGATTTTGCAACAAACCCAGGCAGCAGTTTACTGTCTGGTTCGGGCTGAAGACGAGCCCCGTGCTAAGCAACGTATCCAAACTGCACTGCAGCAGTATTCACTCTGGCAACCCGACCAGGCACACCGCATTATCCCCATCCTGGGTGATCTCTCACAGCCCCAACTAGCCCTTTCTCCAGAACAATTTAAAGCCCTGGCTGAGACCGTTGATGTGATTTATCACAATGGGGCGATGGTCAATTTCATGCACCCCTATGCAGTCATGAAGGCAGCCAATGTCTCTGCGACCGAAGCTATCCTCCGATTGGCTAGCCGAGTTAAGCTTAAGCCCGTCCATTTTCTCTCAACCTTGGGCGTGTTTTCACCCGTTGCCTACGACGATGGTCAGGTAATTCGAGAGCAAGATGCAGCTGAACGACCCGAGGGGCTATATGGCTATACCCAAAGCAAATGGGTAGCCGAAAAACTCTTAGCCATTGCCCAATCGCGGGGGATTCCCACGACGATTTATCGCCCTGCCTGGATCGAGGGCCATAGTCAGACTGGGGTCTGTAACCGTAGTGATTTTCTGCGCAGTTTGATCAAGGGTTGCCTGCAACTTGGCGTTGCCCCAGACTGGGCCATGCCCGTCGACTTTGTGCCGGTAGACTATATCAGCCAGGCCATTGTGCATCTTTCTCAGCACCAAACAACCGGCCAGGCTTTTAACTTTGCCAACCCCCAATCGATCATGTGGAATCAGCTCGTCGATTGGATCACAGCCTATGGCTATCGTCTCCAGCGAATCCCTTATTCAGACTGGTTAGCGTTGATCAAAGCGCAGGTCAAGCCTGGGTCTGCTAATGCATTAGCACCGTTCCTGGCTTTTTTGACCGATCAACTGCCCGAATACGAGATGACGATTCCCGAAATATATTTCCAGACCCATGGGCTAGGGTTTGATACCCAAAATCTGCAACAGGGTCTGGCGGACCTATCGGTTCCCTATCCAGCGGTGACAGCTTTGCTAGCCACCTATTTTGACTACTTCATCAGTAGTGGCTTCCTCGAACCGCCCCTCAAACCCCTTGAGAGTCGCAAGGCGATCCCTGCCATCCGCAAGAGCCGTTAAGGAGGGCATCAAATGTCATTAATCAGGCGTTCTCTAAATCGACGGCAGCTCTTGAAATATGGGTTGCTAAGTGCAGCAGCTCTATCAACAGCGGCTTTATCCAGCCCCGCTCTCCACAAAACCACCACAGTCAAGAAAATTATCGTCATCGGGGCGGGGCTGGCGGGGCTGGCGGCAGCCCATGAACTGACCCAGGCAGGACACGACGTTACGGTACTAGAAGCGCGCCCCCGAGCGGGCGGACGCGTTTACACCTTGCGAGAGCCTTTTACGGACGGGCTCTATGCCGAAGCCGGTGCCTTTTGGATTGCTGAGAATCACGATCTCACCCTGAAGTACGTAAATTTGTTCGATTTGCCCCTGGTACCCAATACGGTTCGCAATGTCTTTGGCAATTACTACGGGCGAGGGCAACATTTACAATTGTCTGATCTAGCCAAGCTGCCTTATCAGTTGACCCCCCAAGAAGCTAATTTAGACTTTAATGAGCTGTTCTTAACCTATTTTGGCCCGGCGCTGCAGGCGGTTGGGAGTACCAATCTAATGGGGCCAATTGATCCGAACCTGGCTAGCTATGATCAGCTCACTGTCACCGAATACCTGCATCAACAGGGGGCGTCACCCGATGCGATTGCACTGCTCCGACTGGGTTATTTAGATGTCTGGGGGGACGGCATTGACGCCTATTCTGTCCTACAACTGCTGCGTGATTTAGTCCTCAATACGGCCCCTAATTACTATCAAATCGAAGGTGGTAACGACCGACTGCCCCAGGCTTTGGCAGCGGCTTTGTCGGATCAGATTGTCTATCAGGCCGCTGTTGCGC
This sequence comes from Cyanobacteria bacterium J06635_1, assembly GCA_039820425.1. GTDB lineage: Bacteria > Cyanobacteriota > Cyanobacteriia > Phormidesmidales > Phormidesmidaceae > SIO4C1. The sequence goes on along the minus strand of JBCBQD010000134.1, from coordinate 9,710 downwards.
AGATCGTCCAGACTGATCAAGGCGTCAGCGTTGACTTCTCAGAGCAGGGCTCTGCCCAAAACCTCTCGGGGGATTATGTCATTTGCACGGTTCCGCTATCCGTGATGAAACACATTCAAATATTGCCTGGATTGTCAGCGGAGAAACAACAGGCGATTGAGCAATTGGCTTACACCTCGGTGACTCGGGTGTTGCTGCAAACCCGCCACAGGTTTTGGCAAGCGCAGGGGAAGCCTGGCTATACAGCTACCGACCTACCGATCGGACTGGTGGGGGATGCGACCTTTTCTCAATCAGGTACGGGTGGCATTTTGGAGACCTTAATGACCGGTGACGACGCCAGGCAAGCGGCTGCGATCTCAGCCAACCGACGGACTGAGTTTGTCATGCCCCACCTGGAAGCCGTTTATCCAGGCATGCATTCTCAAGTCGTGACCAGCACCTCCATCAGTTGGGACGATCAAGCGTGGTCCCAGGGCGGATATGTTTGGTTTCAACCCGGGCAAATGAGTCAGCTACTGCCCCACCTGGCCCGCCCCGAAGGTCGCATCCATTTTGCTGGGGAGCATACCTCTGCCTGGAACGGTTGGATGCAGGGTGCGTTGCAGTCAGGGGAACGAGCCGCTCAAGAAATTGCTGCTGTGCAGGCTTAAAAACTATTATGTAACCTTGCCATCTTCGATGAAAATGTTAGAGGGATACAGATTTTATCTGGTTCTTTCTACGTAAGCAATTACCCGTAGTGAGTACAGGTAAATTTAGTTTAGTCCCCAATAGAAAATCGGTTTTAACTAAGATTAAATCTAAGCATATTTACTATTCCATATTTCAGTAGATTTCTCGATTTAGTCTTTTGTAAATCTCTCAACTAAAAGGAGTCAAAATGTTAGGTTCAGCTTCTCCAATTTATGAACTGGTGAGTGGTCAACTTCGCTTAGGTAAACAGGCGGAGTTTGCCAAAGCTCACCAAGAAATTTTGATACCTATTCTGAAAGATGCAGGCATTGAGCCCGTTTCTATGCTGGTTACCGAGGCCGGCTGCTATGGCCGGTTTCTGAATATTTATCGCTATCTCGATCTAGACCGCTATGGTCAACAAACCGATGCCTTTGCCCAAGATAAGCGAGTGGCTGATTACTTTTCTAAATTGCTCGATTGCATTGAAGGGCCCTTACAGGTAGATCTGGCGATGGAACTATTCCCCCATCCGATTATTTCATCTGATAGTTAAATCCTGGCATATCTTGCCTCAAGGTCTACATTTAGTGGAAAAGTTCATAGCTTCAAATTGGCTATAGTTTGAGTGGGATAGATTTTGATTTCATGGGCAGACTAGGGCGAAGATATTTAGCCAAAAGGCGGATGCGACTTTTGGGCTATCTAGATAGCGTTTCCCCGTACTGTTTGCTATGCGTGTTTCCTCTGTTCGTTCACCCAGACGTTTGCCCTTAAAGTTTCTGCTGTTTGTACCGCTTGTCGTACAAGTTGCTGCGGTTGGCCTGATTGGATACCTTTCTTTCAAACATGAGCAGCGGTCAGTCAATGCCCTAGTCGATCAGCTGATGGATGAAACGAACGATCGGGTTACTCAAGATTTAGATGATTATCTCAGCGAGCCTCGCCAGTTGCTGAAACTCTCAGCTAACCTTATTGGCATCGAACAGTTAGATGTCAAGAGTTTTGAAACCTTAGGGCTTTATTTTTGGAAACAGATCCAAGCTTTTGACAATGTTAGTTATGCGGGTTATGCCCTGGCGACGGGTGAATATGCTGGCGCGGGTGGTTTTCTCAAAGAACAAGGCATAACCATTGATGAAATTTCGCCAAATACCAACGGGAATAACTTTACCTATGCCACTGACGGTCAGGGGCAACGCACAGATGTGGTTAAGGTTTATACCCCCGAAGACTGGAACCCACTATTAGATCCCTGGTATGTTGAAACCGTTAAACAAGGGCAGCCAACAGCGGCCTCAGTCTATGTCTGGCCAGACGATCCGGATATTATCTCCATGCCAATTGGCTACCCAATCTATGATAGTCAGAAACAGTTGCAGGGGGTAATCTTAGCCGAGTTTACCTTATCAAAGATTAGCGATTTTCTCAGATCAATCGAAATTAGTCCCTCTGCAGAAATCTTTGTGATTGAGCGAGATGGCCAATTAATTGCTAATTCTACGGAGCAGAACCCATACCGGATGGTTGCAGGTGAGGCTCAGCGGTTAAGTGCAATTGATAGTGAGAGTCCATTAATTCGTTCGACGGCCAGATATTTGCAGAATCGCTTTGGAAGTTTTCAGACGATTCAAGGACGACAAGATTTGATAGTGAAGATTGAGGGTGAGCAACACTACGTTGAGGTAACACCCTGGCAGGATGAGCTAGGGCTTGATTGGCTGGTGGTCGTGGCTGTGCCTGAGTCGGACTTTATGGCGCAGATTTACGCAAATACCCGAAATACAATTTTGCTTTGCGTGGGGATGTTAGGGTTTGCGACTATGTTTGGGCTTTACACAGCACGGCGGATTTTAAAGCCGGTTTCAGACCTGACATTAGCCAGTCAAGCCTTATCGGCAGGACATTTGGACGAGCAAGTAGAGGTTAAGGGAATTGATGAAATCGAAAGCTTAGGAACCTCCTTTAACCAGATGGCTACACAGCTTAAGGAGTCATTTGCAGATCTGGAGCAAGCCAATCATGATCTAGAGAGTCTCAATAGTGAATTAGAGCAGCGGGTAGAAGAGCGCACCGTAGAAGTTCAAGCGACGCTAGAAAAACTTCGCCAAACCCAGACTCAGATGGTGCAGAGTGAAAAAATGTCGGCATTGGGGCAAATGGTGGCTGGGGTTGCCCATGAGATTAACAATCCGGTCAATTTTATCCATGGCAATCTCAACCATGTGAGTCGATATACTGAAGATTTGCTGGGGGTGATTGAGCTTTATCAATCACATGTTCCAAATCCTCCTCTAGAGGTGCAAGAAGAGATTGAGGCAGTCGATTTAGATTTCCTGCAAGAGGATTTATCAAAGGTTGTTAAATCAATGACAATCGGCACCGAGCGGATTCGCGAGATTGTGCTGTCTTTGAGAAATTTCTCGCGACTCGATGAGGCTGAGTTTAAGTCGGTCGATCTCCACGAAGGCATTGACAGTACATTAACTATTCTTCAAAATCGACTGAAATCTAAGGCGGGTGAATCGAAGATTAAACTGGTGAAGGAGTATGGCACCCTGCCACTGGTTGATTGCTATGCAGGGCAGCTCAATCAGGTGTTTATGAACATTTTTGGGAATGCCATTGATGCTTTGAACAATCATGATCAGACTCGCTCACCTGAGGAGAAAGCTGCCAATCCTAGCCAGATTCAGATTTATACAGAGGCTAGGGAGGATGACTGGGTCGTGATTCAGTTTATTGATAACGGGCCTGGGATGGAGGAAGGTGTACGGGCGCAAATCTTTAACCCATTTTTCACCACCAAACCCGTCGGTCAGGGCACCGGATTGGGTCTATCGATTAGCTATCAAATTGTCACCGAGCGCCACCATGGCCGCATTTACTGCGACTCAATCCCAGGCAAGGGGACCAAATTTGTGATTGAGCTGCCGGTGCACCAACCTGATAAATCAGTCGATTAGGGGCTCTGTTGCGATCGCATCTAGCCCGACCGAGCCGAGGTAGCTAATCCAGTCCTGGATAACTGCCGCATTATTGGGTTCTGTGCGGCGCAAACTGGCCAGCTCATTCAGGGCGTCGTGCCAGATGCCCTGTTGAGCCAAGACACGGGCTCGTGCTTGAGGGTTTCGAGCTGTCTCTAGAGCGGCTCTCAGTTCACCGCCAGGGGTCAGTCTTCTAAGGCTACCCTCGACGGTAGGGTTTTGGGAAGGGCTGTTGGGATGCTGCAAGATCGAAAAGACCCAGTGATAAGAGCGACCCACCTCAAGGGGATGGCTGAGCTGGATACCTATAATGCCAGATTCGCTAGGGAGCGTGATGGTCTCTAATGCCAGCACCTGATGGTTTTCGTCAAGCAGGACCAGCTCACCGTTGATCTGATTTTGGGTTCGTTCTTGAACGGGGATGTGAAACCACAGGGTTGGGGCGGAATCGAGGGTTGTCCCAAGGTCTGACGTTGAAGCCAGGCTGCAGTCTGTTAGAGAAACCGCGTCGGAAATCGTATCATTCCCCGGCAGTAAAGCCACCAGGCGATCGCCACAGTTACCTCGTGCGCCTCCCGAGGTGCGACGACGAGGACGCCCTTGACCATCAAATCCACTGGGGGCGTTGTTGTTATTAAAGGCTAAGGGGGAAACAGTCGCCTGGGCCAAGGAGATGTCTGCTAAAGGAGTTGCGTTGGCCGAAGCAGACATCGCTAGCGGACTAACAAATCCGGATTGTAGTGCAATTAGCCCTAGAATATAGAGTTGTCGATTCATGGTTCAGCGGATGTATGACATCTGGATGGCTTCTGATGTGAAGTAAACCTAACAATCGAGAATTTTTGGGGAAAGGCGTGTGGCTAGCTTGTTGATGCTGTGGATTGAGACGAGCGAAGGGGGCAGAGGGGGCAGAGGGGGCAAGGGGGAAGCCACCTCGGCAATAGGTTAATGGCTCAGTTTAGGCGAGGTTCAAGCGTTAGGCGGCAAGGTTTGTCGGGCAATCAGAATCGATATCCCACCGGATGCAATTGCTAGGGCTAACAATGGCGGCACCAGGGGCAGCCATCCCCCCATCAAGAACACCCCGTAGCAGGTGCCGATCAAAATAATCATGGTGCCCCCCACGAGCGCGACACAGACGATTCGATTGTTGTTAAACTGTTGCCATCCCCATACAACAACACTCCCAACCACAGCCCAACCTACAATCCACACCCCCTCGCCCCATTCGGGTAGCCACCACAGCAAAGGGCGTCCGTCTAAGGTCGCGCTGATCAGCTGACTTGCCATCTGGGCATGGACCGTAACCCCCAACATACGCTCGGGCTGCACCGGGGTAAAGTGGGCATCTTTGGGGTCAGCCAGGCCAATTAAGACAATGCGATCGCGCACCCAGCCATCCAAATCAGCATCAAAATTACCCTCTAAAACATCTCTCAGGGCAATCTGTCGCGGACTTTGGCTGCGATAGTTGACCAAGATCTGATATCCCGCCTGTTCGGCTGGATCAAGGCGATAACCCCCTGCTGTGGCTGGGATTTTGCGGATCGTACGCTCGCCTAACTTTACCCAATCTAACGAGAGAAATTCTAACGTAATCCCCTCCGCGGCAAGATATTGCAGGGCTACTTTGAGGTTAAAAGCCTGGTCAGTGTCGCAGGCTTCAGTGCGATCCATACCCAAGGTTTGACGTCGTATCCGGTAGTCAGGATCGCTGGCAAAGTCAGTAAACCCTACCCGGTTGCCAGATAGATTGGGGGGTGCTGGAATGCTTGGCGTCTCGATGTCAAGGGTCTGACCAATCTCACAGACGGCAATAAACCGTTCGTCCTGGGTGAGCTGAGCTGTCAGCGCTGGTGAAAAGGGAAAATCGTGATAAAAGTCGAGCCCGACCACCCTGGGTTCGTGGGGGGTAAGCTTTTGCCAGACTTGCAGCAGGGCCTCATCTGATAAAGATCCCTGTCTCACCATCCCCAGGCGATCTTGATATTGAATATCTGCTTCACTGACGGTAATGATCAAAAACCGATCGTCGGCGGGTTCGGCGGGTTGCGATCGCATCAGCTGGTCAAAGGCCAATAGCTCTAACGGCTGCAGGAGGGCTTGCGATCGCACCAGCAATACCAGCGCCGTCGCCCCCACCCCTGCAAACATCGCCCGCCATAACGGTAAGGGGGTTGCGCCCTTAGCAGATACCCCCTTTAACTGAGCAGCCACCCACGCATCATCAAAAACCGTCCGGTAAATCTGATTAAATACCTTCAGCTTGCCCTGGTGCTGAGTCACCAGCCCGGTGAGCCGCAGCTCCATCTGCTCGGGAGAGGTATCAACCCGGAGAGCCCCTCGCTTGAGAATCTGCCGGTACAGTTTTAACAGGCGCTCCGGATAGCGAGCATTTCGCAACACGCGATTACGAATTGTTCGCAGGTGTTCGGGCTCATCCTGGGTTTCCCAATTGTCGATGATGCGGGCTTGGATCAGGGTAGTGAGAGTATGGGAGGGTGAGGAAGGTGGGGAAAATGAGGTAGAGAGGGGGAGAGGGAGGTAAGGGGCGTGGGAGAAGTTTCTTTGCTCCCCTGCTCCCCTGCTCCTCTGCTCCCCTGCTCCTGACTCCTGACTCCTATCTCCTATCTCCTGACTCCACTCCCCTTCCCCCTTCCCCCTATATTCTATCTCCTGACTCCTACCTCCTATCTCCTGACACACCATCCAACACAACTTCTGCGTCAAAAACGGCTGCCCCCCCGTCCATGCCAAAATCTCTCGCAACACCGTTTCAGAGTCAGGAAAAATCTCTGCCAACCCTGCTGCTAGCGGACGGGCCTCTTCAAAGCTAAAGCCTTGTAGTTCAATCGCCTGACCAATATTGAACGGTGTAGAATGCTTCCCTTGCATGAGATCTGACGGCGTGGCCACCCCCAGCATCACCACCGTTAGTCGTTGGTAGGCAGGATTGACGGCTCGCTTTTCGTACCAGTTGCGAACCAAGCCAAAAAACTCATCGGTGGGAAAGTTTAACCCCAGGACACTGTCAATTTCATCAAAGAAGATCACCAGCGGTTGGTCGGTTTGGGGGAGCACAATCTCTTCGATAAAAGTGCCTAACCGCTGCACCGGAGAGAGATCTTCGTGATCTGCCAGCCAGCGACGACGGTCGACCCGCAGACCCAGGCTAGCAATAAGTACTTGAATGATGCCACCATACCACTGGTTTGCCGTAATCTGTTGGCTACCAATGCCTAACAGCTCTACCTCGGCGCAGCGTACTCCCACCTCAAACAGTTGCTCAACGGTGTGAACTCTTAGAGACGACTTCCCCATCTGGCGAGCATTTAGAACGTAGCAATAGGTCCCCACCTGCAACGCCTCAAACAGATCGTAATCGGCCTGTCGCATCACATAGCTGGGCGCGTCTGGGGGCAAACTTCCCCCTGGCTGGTAGGCATAGACATCCCCCATTACCGTGCTCCCAATTGAGTTTGAAAATATTGTCGGTAAAGCTGACAGCGGGGCTGGGCGATATTGCCTGTTAGCTTAATTAAGCCCATACTGTGGAGCTGATGGGCCTGCAGCGAGTCTAGGGGGATTGCTTGCTGAGCCGTAATCACTTTACTCAAAGTTTCAGTTAACTCAAGATTCTCTCGCACTGTCAGCCAGCGTTCTCGCAGGTGGTTGGCGTAGATCCCAGTCTCAGTCGAAGCCTCAGCCAATAATTGCTCTAAAGAAGTATCCGCATGGGTCTTGAGAAAGTCAAAGGCTTGCTCTAACAAATAGGGATGCCCCCCCACCATCTCCGTCAGTGGCGTCAGCTGTAAAGAGGATGACAGCCCATGCTGCTGGGCAAAGCGCTGCATCTGCTCAGGGGTAAATTCTCCTAGCTCGATGGGGACCCCCACATTAAAAGGCGACTGGTTAATATTCAGCGGGATATAAACATCGGTAGAATGTACAATCGCCAGTCGCAGTTGTTTCCACAGGGGGCGACTGCGGGTGCGGGCCATTTCGTACCAGGAGCGCAGCAGGCCAAAAAAGTCTTCGTAAATCTCAGGGTATGGGAACAACAGATCCACATCGTCCAGGCAAAGAACCACCTCGCCGTCCTCCAGCAAATACTCTTCGACATAGGTTGAGCAGCTGACCTTGCTGCCCATGCCTGCTTCGTCCCAATAGTCATCTAACTGATTGGGCAAGCCTAACCCCCGACCAATATTGATACATAGCCATCTTAGAAACCGATTCAGGTCTGAGAAATGAACTTTGCGGTCGGCCAACTCTAGGCTTAGATTCACCGTTCGTAGTCCCTGGGTAGCCAACTGGGAGAGGACATGATCCATTAGTTGGGTTTTGCCCATCAGCGACGGTGCTTTGACCCGCACCAGCGCCCCCGGCTGAAGTAGAGTCTCATAGCAGATAGATTCTAGAGGGGGTCGCTTAATATAATGATCAATTTCAGGACTCACCAGGGAAATTCTAGCTGAAGTCACCCTATCCAAAGATTCGCTGGAATCGCCAGCAAGGTCAGTCTCTAAAATGGGAGCAGCTCCTTGAGACGCATCGGCATGGCGGCGCAGGGCTTCTCGAAAGTTGTTTTTACTCACCGTTTCGCCCAGGGCCTGACTCAGGGCTTTCCAAAATTTATTACCCACATCGCGCCGCAGGTAGCTGTCTGAGTAGCCCGACGCCTCAGCAATCTGGTCGTAGGTCCATCCCTGCCAGGACCCCTTGAGAATCTCGGTTTCGACGTCGCTGAGATGCCGCCCCAGGTGACGCACCATGGCTTGATTGGCAGCTGCGATCGCGCGTTCCATATCCATATCTAAGACAGAAATCGAATAGATATAGTCTATGGCATCCTTGCCATACTCGCATCCTAGGAAATGTCCGCAAATGTCAGGTTTTAAAGCAGACATTTCCTGTAACGACATTATGCAGCATGCTTTCTACGCTGGAACCATAGATAAACAGCTCACAAGGAGGATTTTCCGATGCTTTCTAACCCCCTAATCCAGTCCTATTATTCTCCGTCAAAATTGGCAAAATCACGACTGTTGCCCAGACTTTCTACCGGTTGCTCAACCCTGGGGCAATGGCTGTTACAAATACTGGCCCCCTCCGGTGAACCCAGCATTGCCCAGATCCTCTGCAACGGCCAGCTCTATTGGGAGGCATACGATCCCTACCTTGAGAAAACCATTCGCTTTGGCAGCGAAACCGAAGTTCGTGTGTGGTTAGACCAACAACAGTATTGCTAATAATCCCCCATCGGGTAACCAATCACGTACATCAGGCCCAGCCTCACTAAAACAATCAGGCACTCACAACACAAGGAAAACGTATCATGAGTATTATTCCATTTTCTGACGAAAAACCTGTAAATACAGTTACCGACGGCGACCAAAGAGATCTCGATATTGGCATGGATGACATTGGCAACCATGTGATCGTTTATGAAAGTATTGGACAGGATGGCAGTGGATCAGGCATTTTTGCTCGACGCTTTGATGATTTTGGCAACGCCCTGGCCCCTGAGTTTCAAGTAAATCTTACCACCGAAGAAGACCAATCTAACCCGGCGGTTGCCATGTCGGGCCAACGGTTCGCTGTCGTGTGGGACGACGAAACCGATCACCCTGACCCCAACAACCCGGATGACGAAGACGCCAGCAAGCAGGGTGTCTTTGGCAGTCTCTACAATGCCGATGGAGAGGTTGTGGTATCTGAGTTTCGCGTTAACACAACGGTTAAAAATGCCCAGCATAATCCTGAAATCGCGATGGCCCAGAATGGTGATTTTGTGGTTGTCTGGGAAAGTCAAGACCAGGCCCAGTTCCTCAGTCGGTCAGATATTGTTGCCCAGAAGTTTGACAGCAACGGGAACCCCATTGGGGAAGAAATCCTGGTCAATCAAGATGCTATTGATGGTGACCAAGAAAATATCGCCGTAGACATGGCCGACAACGGCGATTTTGTCGTCGTCTGGGAAAGTAACAATGGTGGCAATACAGATATCTTTGCTAGACAGTTTAGCGCTGGGGATGGCGGCGCAAT
>JBCBQD010000133.1:0-14968 GCA_039820425.1 Cyanobacteria bacterium J06635_1 | reverse complement strand
CTCGGGGTATGGCCTTAGACACCATGTTTCGCATTATTGCCCACAGGCTACTAAGGCGAGTATCCCCCATTAAAGAAGTTAGGATTGTCCTTTGGCCCCAAGCTTCGTCATCAGAGGACATGACCCTGATCATGAGCCGGGATGAGTAGTTCTCCTTCACAGGCCATGTACGAGAAGCTTTTGCAACAGCTCAATCAACTGGTCCCCCTGAATCCTCAGCAACAAAGAGAGCTTTATCGAGCAGTCCGCTCAGAGACACTGCCCAAAGGGTATATTTTGCTGGGCCAAGGGGAAATCGCCAACGACCTTTACTTTGTAGCAGCAGGCATCATTCGTTCTTTCCCAGTCGACCGCTGAACGATACAACAGCTTTCTTCAAGAATATTCAGGGATTGCGGAGCAGATTGCGTTTGGGCATCTAGCTTCTTACCGGGGCATGACTCAGGAAACGCTTAGTCGCCTCCGAGCCAGAAGAAAGAAACACTAGCAAACCCCAATTAGGGGGATTTAACTCAAAAAATTGCCTTTACGCTAGCTGATTTTAGAACTGATGCTCGAGGGCACCCCCTTACAACTTTGGCGATGCGATCGCAGCACTCATTCGAGCAATGTCATGAACCATTCACTTTATAAAGTGCATCTATCGCAGGTAAGAATGTCATTCAAAAAAATAATGAATTGTTTCGAGAAAGGCCCGTGGTTCCGTGCAGAGAGGGACAATGGTGTTGATAGACAGAGGCGATTTCTTAGGTAAGACACAGCAAAAATCGCCTAAAAAATCCTGAATGCCATACATCAAACTGTCCACTTATTTTCAAAAACTGTCCATTCATTCGAGGGCAATTGATAGAAACAGCTATTTTAGAAGCGACGCTTAGCTCCAGCGTATATGAAAAACTATATTCTTCATATCGGTCTGCCAAAAACCGGTACTACAGCACTCCAAAAATATTATTTTTCTCGACTTAAGCGTTCGTCCCTATGTTACAACCCATCTTCACTCCTTAGGCCATTGGGCCAAGCGATCAAGCTACTTGACTTTGACTCACTCAAAAGTGACGACACACAGATTCTTAAGGAGGTTGTCAAACACCAAAGCCAGAAAATACCTCAACAGAACATTCTTATTTCCCTTGAGATATTATCCCAAAGACTTTTGAAATTTGACTTCAAGGGCAGAGGTGATTTCCTTAAGTCCATTTTCCCAGATGCAACGGTTGTATTAGTACTCAGACATCAGCCAGAGCTTTTGAGAAGCCTCTATCAGCAGCAGGTGCGTCAAAACTATCTGCTCTCGCCAGAGGATGTATTCATCCCCTTTTCAAAACATAAATTTCCTGCATCAGAGCGCTGGAAAGCAAGTATGCAAATAGACGTACAACAATGGAACTATAAGGAAGCCATCCAGCACTTTAGAGAATGCTATGGAGAAAAATTTCGAGTGTTTTTCTTCGAAAATCACTTCAAAGATATCTCGAATATCGGACAAGATATCTTAGCGCTTCCAAAATCCTCTGATCTCGACAAAACATCACAGTCATCGCTGCCCCAAACTAACGTTTCCTACTGTGCAGAAGCCATGTGCATGGTGCTAGAAATTGCCCGCCGCAAATGGGCATTTAACGCGAATCATGGTTTTAATAGCCGCCACGTACAGGATTTGATGGAGCAAGCTGAGCAAGCAAGGTTTGTCTTTGATGCAACCAACATCCAGGACTTTCTACGCAGATTGGAGCATCAAAAACGCATCCCACACAGCAATGTCTACTCCAAGTTTGACCAGCAGCTCCTCAAGCTCGTCAAATTGTACGGCAAAGTCCACAACCGTTTCAAACCCCAAAAATATGAATTACCGACACCCATTAGAACCTATCTCGAGCACGAGTCCAAAATCCTGAATGCCTCCCTAGATGAGGTCATTGATAGAAAGATCATCCCGAAACAGTATCTATGATGGCCAATTGATTGACAATGTGATTGACGATGGAAGATGGGAGAGACGGGGCAGTAAACTGAGTAAACTGTCGTTTAGTGGGTTGTCAATCCCTTAGGAGAGCAGGACAGTGATTTTGGAAGTCGCCATTCTAGATGTAATCTCAGGGCAAGAAAAAGCCTACGAAGCTGCCTTTGCTAAAGCCTCAAAGATCATCGCCTCCAGACAGGGATATCGATCCCACGAGTTGAAGAAATGCCTCGAAAAAGAGAATAGATACCTGCTCCTGGTGGAATGGGACACGTTGGAGGACCACACAGAAGGTTTTCGCAAATCTGACGAATATCAGGAATGGAAGCGGTTGCTCCACCCTTTTTACGAACCTTTTCCCGTCGTTGAACATTATGCAGGTCACGCCTTCGGAAAATGAAGGTTGTAAAGATGACGCAACGCCTTGCTATTGCAGTTTACCTGTGGATAGTGAAGCTGATCGATGACTGAGCAACTTAAGATGGCAGGTGTTTGCTCGCAAAGGACATCGAGTTTGTGTCTCCACAATTGTTAGGTCTGACTGTCGGGGGGCTGTTACCCGCCCTGTTTTACGGCATCTCCAGCGTATTCGCCAAAACCAGCGCCAATGCTGGGATGCCGGTCGGAGGGCACCTGTTCTGCATTGGCATTGCCATCAGCGCCATGGGGGTTGTGTTTAACGGCTTTTTACCGGGGGCCAGCCCGTCATTGAGCGCGATCGCATCCTCCTCTATGCAGGGTTTCTTTTGGGCTTTAGGTACTGGCTGCTTTGTCCTCGGCATCCTCAAATACCAGGCCCCCCTGGCCAAGCTGGTGCCTATCTACAACATGAATACCCTGGTCACCGTTGGTCTGGCCCTGGTCATTTTCGCCGAATGGAAAACCACCAACCCCCTACAGCTGTTGCTTGGAGCCGTTCTCATCATCCTGGGCGGCATCATTGTTTCTGGCGCATAGTTGAGACCAAATATGTGACTTTCCCAATCGGCGCAGGCCGATTTCGCATATGTCGCCGTGGTTTCCAACCGCCAGGCATCAAAATGGGGCGCACAGCTAGTCATAAAATCCTAAATTTTTCAGGAATCTTAGCCGTCGCCCGAGTGAGGAAGCTAGCATTTCTAAGGGTCACTTTAAGTTGGCCTTTTGGAAAACCAGGGCTCATCACCTGCGCCACCCAATCCAGACCCATCCAGGGAACTAGAGCATGATTGCAACCGACTGGCCAAAGCTACAAAACGGCTCAGATATTCGTGGAGTCGCCCTCGACGGCGTGCCGGGTGAGGCCGTCAACCTGACCCCAGAGGTGGCCACTACCCTGGGCAAAGCCTTTGCCACCTGGCTCGCCCAAACCCTGGGCAAGCCCTTTGACAGCCTTACCATCAGTCTGGGGCGCGATAGTCGACTGTCTGGCCCCAGACTGATGCAGGCCGTCGCAGACGGCATCATGGTGTTGGGTGCAAAGGTATATGACTTTGCGATCGCATCTACCCCAGCCATGTTTATGAGCACCGTCACCCCAGGCTACGAGTGCGACGGTGCCATTATGCTCACCGCCAGTCACCTCCCCTTTAACCGCAACGGGCTAAAATTTTTCACCGCCCAGGGCGGTCTGGGGAAACCCGATATCTCAGCCATTCTGGCCTTGGCCGCCCAGGGCAAGTTTCAGGGAAGTCCATCCCCTGGCACCCTTGAGCATAGAGACTTTATCTCAGTCTATGCAAATCAGTTTGTTCAAAATATTCGCAAAGCGGTTAACCACCCCGACCATTTTGAGCAACCGCTGAAGGGGTTAAAGATTATTGTCGATGCTGGCAACGGCGCTGGCGGTTTCTATGCCGATAAGGTATTGGCCCCCCTTGGCGCAGACACCACCGGCAGCCAGTTCCTTGACCCCGACGGCAATTTTCCCAATCACATACCCAACCCCGAAAATGTAGAGGCAATGGCCTCCATTTGTCAGGCCGTGATCGCGAATAACGCGGACTTTGGCATCATCTTCGACACCGATGTCGATCGGGGCGCAGCGGTCGATCACGAGGGCAACGAACTCAACCGAAATCGTCTGATCGCGCTGATCTCAGCCATCGTCCTGCAAGCACACCCCGGCTCCACCATCGTCACTGACTCGATTACCTCCGACGGGCTTACCCAGTTTATTGAAAGCGACCTCAAGGGCGTTCACCATCGCTTTCGACGGGGCTATAAAAATGTCATCAACGAGTCCATTCGCCTCAACGAAGCCGGTCAAGACTCCTGGCTGGCGATCGAAACCTCTGGCCACGGCGCGATGCAAGAAAATTACTTTCTGGATGACGGAGCCTATCTGGTGAGCAAACTGCTGATCGAGCTAGCCAAATCTAAGCTAGCGGGCAACGCTCTCACCGATTTGATTGCCCCCCTCAAAGAACCGAAAGAAAGCCAGGAGTTTCGCCTCAAAATTAGCGCTGATGACTTCAAAGCCTACGGCAACATTGTGATTGAGAAACTTCAGGCGTATGCAGCAACACAAGCAAACTGGGCAGAGGTCTCCCCTAATTACGAAGGCATTCGTATTGCCTGCAAATCTCCTGAGGAGGACGGCTGGTTTTTACTGCGCCTGTCGCTCCACGATCCGGTCTTGCCCCTGAATATTGAATCTAATGTACAAGGCGGGATTGATAAGATTCGGCAAAAACTGCTGACATTCTTTCAAGGGTTTGATGCCGTTGATTTATCTTCTCTTCTCACCACTCCGGGGACCGCTCCAACATAGTCTCAATTTCCTCGCCAGAGAGCGGCTTCGAGAAAAGGTACCCTTGCCCATAATCACAGTCAAGGGACCGAAGCTGGGCCAGATGCTCTGCGGTTTCAATCCCTTCTGCGACAATGTTCATCTTCAGCTTGTGGCCCAGAGCAATAATCGTGCTGACAATGTCGCTATCTTCGCTGGTTTGCTCCATCCGCCCCACAAACGACTGATCGACCTTGAGGGTATCCGTAGGAAATCGATGCAGATAGCTCAATGACGAATACCCTGTGCCAAAATCATCCAGGCTAATCTGCACATCCATGACCTTGAGACGCAGCAGCTGCTCAATTGCAGTGTCCACATCTTCCATGGCCGCGCTTTCGGTTAGCTCTAGTTTTAGGCAGCGGCGCTCAAGCCCAATATCCACAATAATCGCTTCGACCTGGTCTACCAGATCTGCCTGGGCAAACTGTCGACTAGACAAATTGACACTCACAAACAGTGGCGGGTCCTGGTCAAACCGCTGATGCCAAACCTGAATTTGCCGACAGGCTTCTTGCAAAATCCAGCGTCCGATCGGAATAATCAGCCCCGTTTCTTCGGCCACTGGAATAAACTCTCCGGGTGAAACAAACCCTCGCTCAGGGTGCCGCCAGCGAATTAAGGCTTCAAAACCGGCGATTTTGCCCGTCTTTAGCGCCACGATCGGTTGGTAATACAGCATAAACTGCCGTTCTTCGATCGCCTGGCGTAAATCCATCTCTAGCTGTAGGCGCGAAATGGCCTGCGATCGCATTCCTTTCACAAACACCTCATAGCGATCTTTGCCGAGCGCTTTGGCCCGATACATAGCTCGATGGGCGTCCTGCAATAGGCTCTGGGCTTGATATTTAAACCCCCGCTGGTGGAACGCAATCCCCATACTGATGGTGATCACCAGGGGCTGATCATCCAGATAAATTGGCTTCGTTAAAATATCTTGTAGTTGATCGGCTACTTCGATCGCCTGTTGAGCCTGCTCCACCTGTTGCAACATAATGGCAAACTCATCATCCCCTACCCGAGCCACCAGGTCAGTCGGCAAACAGCCCTTGAGTCGCTTAGCCACACTGATCAACAACTTATCGCCAAACTTATGCCCAAAGGTCTCGTTGATAGCTTTAAAGTCATTAACATCAAGGAACAACAACGACAGCGTATGGGACTTCCCCGGCTTGTCGCTGAGCTGTGTTTGCAGTTTCTTCAAGAAAAAAGTTCGATTGGGTAGCCCCGTGAGCGGATCGAAAAAAGACCCAAAAAAGAAGCGATAGACCATGATGTTGGCAACCGTTGCGATTACCGCAATCACAGGCGGCACCAGAGGAATCCATCCTGCCAGCAAAAACACCAGCCAGCTAATCCCAACGATCAGCCCCAGACTCCCGATAATTGCCCCCCAGAGCCAAATTGGCCGTTTGAGCCACCAAGCCAGCCCACTGCCAATCACAGCCCAAAACGCAATCCACAAATATTCTTGCCATTGCGTCCAAAACCACATCAAGGGTCTTTGATATAGCACCGCGTTGAGAATTTGACTCACCATCTGCGCATGGATGAGCACCCCTGGCATTTGCAAATCATTGCGCATGGCGGTGCTGTAAGGTGTATAGAGCACATCCTTAATGCTCGGAGCGACTGTGCCAATCAGCACAATTTTGTCCTTTATCCAGTCTGGGTCAAAATCATCGTTTAGCACCTGACGAACGCTTAGCCGTCGGGCGACCTGCTCAGCAGAACGATACTGCAACATCACCTGATAACCAGTCGTATCCGCATTTTGATACCCCCCTGAGGTCGGCTGTAGAGATGGCAAATTGGTGCGACCTATCTTGAGCGAATTCAGGCTAGGCTCAAACTCGATGCCCTGTTGGGCAAGGGCATATAGACTCAGTCTCAATGCAAATGAGTAGTACCGCTCTTGAGGCGTCGCCGCAAACATCCAGTTGCGGCGTAAGATATTATCGGAATCGATCACAAAATCGTTGTAACCGACCCGCTCCGGCGAAACCATCGACGGCGGCGGAATAAAGTCTTCTTCGGTAAAGCCTAATCGAGTAATCGTAAATAAATTGTCAGCCTGCAGCTGCTCTGCAAGAGCGCGAGCTCCTGTTTTTACAGGCACATCCCGGTGCAAATCTAACCCAATCGATTGCGGCTGATAAGATTGCAGCCTGACAAGCAAATCCGCCAGGGTTTGATCGCTCAGCGGCCATTCGCCTAATTCTTGAATATCTGCTTCGGTGATGCCCACTACCAGCAATGCTGGGTCGGGTCCACGATCGGATTGCAGCCTGACAAACATGTCAAAGGATGCCAACTCTAGCGATTGCAACCCGCCCGACAGGCGTAATATCAAAACCAAGACAGTGCCTAAAAAGCTCGCCAGGATATAAGGATGTTGCCGATTAAGACGACTGCTTTTCACCCACAGACTGGAACTCGTCACTTTGCGAATAAGACGACTAATCGTTCGAGCTTGCCCTGTCCGAAAAACCATTTCTTAAAGATGTATTACACCTGATGAGGAAAGTCTGCTTAAATTCCGGTAACCCGGCTGGCTGGGGCCTAGCACCATTGGCTCCAAAACAGCCCTAGGTAGTGCGTCTTGCTTGATAGATTTCTTGATAGATTTATGATGCCCAAATTTTGCCTGCGCAGATTTACCAAGGATTGCCAATCATCATGAAAGCTGCCCAATAAGATGGATGAGCAAAATCCCAATTACCACTTTCCGCGAGCTCAGGCAACACCGCAATTTCTTCGCCACCTGGCCCATAAACCGCCCCCGAAACAATCTCAAGCTCCCCCCGCAACATTCGGATTTGAGTTTGACGCAGGGCCTCTGAGCGAGTCGAAGATTGCTCTAGCTGCTCGTAAAACGTAGTCATAAACCCTAAGGTGGCCTCATCGCTCACTGACCAAAGACTGGCCAGGGCTGACTGTGCCCCGGCGTTGACAGCAAACCCAGCAAATCCAAATTCAGCATTTTTGTCCCCCAGCGCAGTGGTGCAAGCACTCAACACAATCAAAGCCACGTTTGAGCTAGCCAGATTTAGCTCCCTGAGCTGATTTAGCTGCAATTGCTGATCCCACAGCTGTAGATAAGAATTTTCGCGAGCGCCTGGTTTAAAGAGCGCGTGGGTTGCTATATGAAGCACCTCAAACGGCGTATCTTGTAGCTGAGTTTGCAGATTTTTTAAGGTCACTTCCTCATTCAAGAAATGTTGCCCAGTCTCCTGAGTAATATTCTCCAGCTCAGCTGGGACAGCGAATAAATCTACCTGATCTTGAAAGTCTGAAATGCCCATGCCTAAAACAGAAATATTATCCAGCTGCTGATCGGGAAGCTGCCGCAGGTCAGTCAGGCCAAAGGTTGGCATAAGGCCAAGACTGTAGGACTCAACCAGAAATTTTTCGCCATCGTGAAGGGCTGCTAGCGGTAGCGATCGCAATCCTGGATCCAAAATAAACGAGAGGTTCTGAATATCTTCTTCTCGCAAAGAGTCTGTCAACGGGGCAATCAGCCACTGATGTAGCTGCTGAGCAGGCGGCAAATATTGGGTCGGGCGCAACACAGGGTTAGTCACACTGTGCAAAAATGTCTGCGCCACCTGCTCAACTTTTTCACGAGTTGCTCCCTCTACACGATGTCGGATAGGGAGCCCTTCAGCCGTGATCATCATCAGCTCAAGTTGCTCGTTTTCAAAGTAGGCATAGACAAGCGCTGGATTAACGCCTGAGATCGATTTCACCTCGGTGAGCACATTGGCAACGTCCTCCAGAGAGGTCTCTTGTACTGGTGTCGATAGCTGTAAATAATCAGAAAACTCCGCCGACATTGAAGACTCAAGTGCACTCCAAAAAGCGCTATCTTCGGACTGGCTGCCCCCCTGCAAAAAGACCTCGCCTGCAGCCGCATCATCATCGCTGCTGGCGCTGGTTACAGGCACCTGTATGCGAGACAGGTCTAGAGAAAGCAGAGGAGATTCACGACTGTTGGCAGGTTGAGACAGCTGATCTTCCTGTACAGGCCCCGACTCACTGGCATCAGGGCTCTCTGGCAAATCAGGAGGAAGATCAGGTGTGTCTGGAATATCTGGAGTATCTGGAGTATCTGGAATAGTGGGGTTATTGGTAATGCGTAGCGTGCCATTATCCACATCCCCAGGGACAACTGTTACTGGGTTAAGGGTGTTTGCCCCGGTGGTGATTGCCTCGTTAGTGCCATTGACAGCGCTATTCCCAACGGTGAAAGTACCGTCGCCGATCTGAGAATACTCAATATCAATGACACCGGTACTACCGCCTACGGCGGATAGGCTGGCTAAATTACCCTCTAAATTGGCGAGGTAGCCAACCGCTCGAAAATTTTGTTGGGTACTCACATTAATCACACCGGCATCTTTATCGCTATCGGTATGAATAGATGCGACCTGAATATCTCCCAGACTACTGAGAAAAACATCACCGCCGCCCCCGGAATTGTTATTACCTGATGCATTAGCTGTCGCGTCAAAAAAGTCAGCTACAATGCTGCCATTAGGGGCATTTAGTACGATATCACCTGCATTTCCAGCATTCTTATCCTCTGCCCGAGATCTTGACCAGACATACCCTGCTGCAATAGAACCATTGGCTGATTGGATGTCAACATCCCCCCCATCGCCAGCCCAATCATCCAATGCCTCTGATAAGGTTTGAACATTACCAATGGCGATGTTGCCGCTTGCACTTAACGTAAGGGCACCGCCGTTGCCAGCATTGTCATTAGAAGCCTGGGAAAATGTAAACAGGTTTTGAGTCTGAATATCACCACCGGTTGCCGTTAGGGTAATGCTACCGCCATTGGCGCTATTGTTAGTTGCCTCAGCGCTCGTATCAATCATGCCCGCAACGATACTCGCCCCAGAAATGCTAATATCACGGCCAGATGCCCGCAGCACATCATCCGAATCGGCCATAAAAAACCGACCGCCATTGTTGCTGTCTGCATCCGCCAAAAATGTGATGGAGCCAGTTCCCGGCTGAAACGTCAGTTCGTTATCTGCCAAATCCTGGATGACGATATCATGGGTCGCTTGCAAAACCACATTGGCATCCCCGGCCAAACCTTCGAGGGTTGTTTCGTAGATGGCAAAGAGCCCGTCTGGGCCACCTGGTTCATTCGACAAAACTGTCGGCAGTGCAGCATCGTTAGTGCCAGCCCCATCCCCAGCGCGAATCTCGATAGTCAACGGGTCAAACAGGAGCGTGCCAAATTGTCCTTGGGCAGCACTCAAGTCAACCCGACCCTCAAAAATAAGACTCTCTTTGCCTGAGATTTCGACATTGCCACCGTTGCCACCCTGGGCACCGCCTTGGGCACTAATCTCGCCAAGAAACTGGGTCAGCACATCAGCCCAAACAACCACCTGACCCGCATCTCCTAACAGCTGAGCATCAGCGCTCAGCTGTGACTCGCGATCAACTGCTGTAAATACCGCCGTCGGAGTAGGGCCAGCCCCTTGATAATCGCCACCGATTAGCACTGTGCCGCCACTGGTGAGCCCCGATGCGTTAACGGTGGCCCCAGCAAGCACGACAGTCTGCCCCAGCACCTGGACCTGACCGCCGGTTTGTCCTGAGGCATCTAAACTACCAGAGACTTGAACCGCACCGACGGGCAACTCAGCCCCCGTCAACCGGATCTGCCCCTCTGGACTCACGCTAATTGCTAAGGCGTGATCGGCAGCCTCGCCAGTTAGCCAACCGGGGAGCTCGGTCGGCGTCAGGTTACTTTCTGGGCCTGCTAACGATAAAAGGCTACCCGGCTGACGAATCTGCAACTGGCCAGCTGAGGCTGCAACGGTAATATTGCCCTCGGGGGCGATCAGCTGACCGGTATTTAAAACGCGGTGCCCCAACAGCGCTAACGATTGACCTTGGCCCACGGCAAGGGTGCCTTGATTGACGAGGATTGCGTCTAAACTGCCAGAGCCTTGCTGGGTAAAGTCGAAGTAAGTAGGCGTCCCCGTTAAAAGGTGGTAGTCGGCAGCCCCCAGGGACGGCAACAAACCCACCTCAAAGCCAATGCTGTCGGCGGTGGTCGCTGTAAAAGCAGCAGGGACATTCAGGGCTGCGTTTGGGCCAAACAAAATACCCGCCGAGTTAATCAAATAAAGATTGGCGTTACCCCCCGTGACTTGAATGAGGCCGTCGATACTAGAAGCCTCACCGCCAACAATGCGACCTAAGATATTTTGAATGTCTGTACCTGCCCCAAAATCGGCAACCTGCCCCGCCTCTAAATCAAACTGATCAAAGCTATGAAATAAGTTATCGCCCGCACGGGTGCCGCCCTCAATGTCAAAGCGGCTGTCTTGGGAGGTGACCCGCGTACCCGTGCCATCTGAGGCTGGGGTAATTTGAGCCTGGCTAATGTCAGTACCCAGCAGGCTCCAAACCACCAGTGCGAATAGACTCAATCTGGCAGGAGGTAGGCTCACAAAATTCATAGACACAACACTCAATCAGCGTCCTCACAAAGATTCGGCTGGATACGAAGATATGGATTAGTCGTTAGAAAACTGCACTAACGTCCGGCGGACAAGTCTGAGGATTCAAGCACAGGGACCGTTGCTGCTTGCGCCAGATTGATCGATTCCAGCAGGGTATGCCAATGGGTTTCAACGGTGGTGTCTTCGGGTTGAGAGCTCACCAACTGTGCCAACTGAGTTAGGCCTTCATGCCAGAGCCCAGCCTCTAAATAAACTTCAGACTGGTCGAGCGCAGGGGTATGGGGCAATTGAGACGTGACGGAGGAGGGCAATTCGATCCGACGGACCCAACCATCCACCCAAATATTCTCTGAGGGGTTTTGTGCATTACAAACAATTGACAAGGACCAGCGGTAATTTTTATCGACATTGAGGGTGGGGGCACCCTCTAGCTCGCCCAGGTCGATGCCCATGACCCCAGCCTTACCGGTGGCCGGCAGCGTCGTTTGATAAACCAGCGTTTCATCTTCATCAAAGAGGCCAAACTCCAGCACCCTTGAGGCACTAACCGTCGGCAGCGAAAACCAAAAGGTCGGGGAGGCTTCACTGGTCAACCCCAGATTTTCATCAGGGACCAGGGCCATCAGCGGCTGCTGGTCAGTGACACAGGCTTCGGTGGGCACCCTGGAGCCACCGCTGATGCGACGCCCAGGTAACCCCTGACGCAAGGTTTGATTATCCTCAGACTTGGCCATCGCCAAACCAGGGGTTGGCAAACCCAAACAGAGGGCCATGGCAGCCACTAAAGACAATTTATAGAGCTTTGATGAGTGCATAGTTTGAAAAACAGTGAGCGAGTGACGAACCTTGAGAAATTCCCGGCTGAATTCAGGAACCGAAGCAACCCTGTCTCGGAGAATCAGAACAAACAGGTGAGTAGAAAAACAGGCTTACAATGTGCATGTAAACGAATGTAATTAGGCTTATAAATCCCCTATACCCTTGTAAAGCACTTTCTAGTGAGTCAAAAACCGTAATCATACCGAGACAGCTACGCGAAACGGCTCTATTTCTGGTTTAGATACGGTGAAGAAGACTCAGCAAGGGTCCCTGATAAGTCAGTGAGTCTACCGATTGAGCCCGACTTTGTCCAAATGGTTGGCCCCAAAATTTCTCAGTAAATATGCGGAGATTTTAGCCCCCATAGGGAGGCAAATTGTCAGTCTCGAACAGGGCCTTTAGAGCATCGATCATTGGCAGTACATAGCAGCTTGCCCTCGATATTCGTGACAGCTATTCAGCAGGTTCCAACTACGATGAAGGGCGCTTCAAAAATAGCCCTACCCCCGCTAACGCCGATAACTGGGGAAAGAGCAGTTCTTTCCCCAAAAGTAGACGGTAGCTCTCTCTAATCAGCGTAATATGGTCAGCTAGGAAAGCATTATCAGGGGAAGGTTTGGGCAAATAAGGCATACAGTCATAATGTTATGGTATCCATCATGATGCAATCCCCCGCCGCCAGTTAAAGAATTTACGAAGCGTATTTTGCAAAAAGTCGTTTTTCGCATACTTCTGTTTCGTCAGCTGCAGGGCTGCCTTGCTATTAATTTCGGACAGGGTGGGATAAACGTGAATCATACCGGTGAGGGCCCCAACTTTGAGGTTTTGGCTCATCGCCAGCACGACTTCGTGGATCAGCTCACCGGCATGGGGGCCGACAATATGGGCCCCTAGGATTTCGCCATTGCTGCGGGTGATAAATTTGGCGAATCCATAGCCTGCGGCCTCTGCTAGCGCCCGGTCTAACTCCTTAAACTCATGCTTGAGAATGGCCACATCGTCACCATAGCGATCGCGGGCCTGCTCCTCAGTGAGCCCCACTCGGCCCAACTCAGGCTCAGTAAACGTCGCCCAGGGAATCACTCGATAATCTGCCTTTTTGAGCGGAAAGATCAGCGCATTTTGCATGGCGACAGCCCCCTCATAACCGGCTACGTGGGTAAACTGGTAGCCCCCAATCACATCGCCCGCCGCGTAGATGCGAGGATTAGCCGTTTGGAGTTTTTCATTGACTTTGACACCACTTTTGCCGACTTCGACCCCAGCGGCTTCTAAATTGAGAGAGCCCACATTGGGGGTCCGCCCCGCCGACACTAAGATCTCGTCAACGACCACCACTTCGTTACCGACGTAGACATGTTTTTTGCCATCAATCACGCGCACTTTCTGGGCACGGCTGTTGTTGAGAATGCGAATCCCTTCTTCCTGGAGCTGCTTTTCGACCACCTGGGCTGCTTCAGGGTCTTCTTTGGGCATGATATGGTCGCGGCTAGAAATAATCGTCACCTCAGACCCCAGTCGAGAAAAGGATTGACCCAACTCGCAACCAATTGGCCCAGCCCCGATCACCGCCAGAGAAGCCGGTCGATGTTTGAGCCCACTGAAGACGTCGATATTGTTGAGGTAGCCCGCTTCCTTAATGCCGTCAATAGGGGGCACCGCCGGGTGAGAGCCGGTCGCGATTAAAAATGCACGGGCCTTCAACTGACGACCATTCACCTCAAATGTAGTGCGATCGGTAAACTGGCCTGCGCCGTAGATGACCTCTACCCCCAGAGACTCAAACCGTTCGGTCGAGTCATGGATGGCAATCGTACCGACCACATCCTCAACGTGGCCCATCGCCTTGGCAAAATCGATCTTGGGCTCAGAGGTATGGATGCCAAAACGCGACGCGGTTTTAACGTTGTAAGCAATCTGAGCGGAATGAATCATTGACTTACTGGGGACACAGCCGTAGTAGAGGCAATCGCCCCCCAGCCTGTCCTTGGCTTTCTCAACCAGGGCCACCCGCGCGTGAATTTGGGCCCCTGCACTGGCTGCCACTAGCCCCGCAGAACCGCCTCCGATTACCACTAAGTCATAGTCAACAGCCATGGATGCATTCCTCGAACAATGGTTTCGTCTCTGAGCCTAGGGCGTATAGCTGAGTCTTTCCTGAGAGAATCGCTAGAAAATCAAGAATTTAACCTGGGGCAGAAACTGACCCCATCGATACAATATCAGAGTCAGTTAGATCTGTAAGCGGCGAGTACTCATTCGAAAACTAGCTCCATGCGATCGCACCGAAATCGACTCACCCCATACTCAATCACCTCCCCAAACTGATTCACATTCACTGACTCAGCTAGCAAGATAGGCGACTGCAGTGGGACCCCCAGATATTGCGCATCACGGGGTTGAACGACACGGGCTGAGATCCGAGTACTTTGGCGAATATGATCAAACCCATACTGGTCACGCAGCATTTTCGAAATCGACTGATAGGTTTCGCAATGGGTGGCAATGTCAGGCATTAGACGATGGGGAAAGTAGCTGCTGGCGATGCTGAGGGGGTAACCTTCCGCCAAACTCAATTTCTCAAATAAGACCACCGCTTCCCCAATCGGAACCTGAAGCCGTTTGGCAATCGGGGCATCAGCGGGCAGTTCAGAAATGCGCAGCGGCTCTCTAACAAGCGTCAGCCCTTGAGCCTTTAAAGCCTCGTTGTAACGCACACGTTTGCCAATGGTGAGCGTGATTGGCGCAGCGGCCACAAACATACCTCGGCCTCGATCAACCCGGACCAAACCTTCTTGACGGAGAATATCAATGGCCCGGCGCAGGGTATGGCGATTAACATCAAAACGCTTACTCAACTCAGCCTCAGTTGGCAACTGGTCCCCCACCTGATAGACAGCGGCTTCGATGTTTTGACGCAGC
>JBCBQD010000132.1:0-15091 GCA_039820425.1 Cyanobacteria bacterium J06635_1 | reverse complement strand
AAGATGGCTGAAATCACTCCCCTTCAGTCATCTTTGCCTATCCCTTGTTGTCTGTATATTGGAATTTGGAATTGCTGCCATATATTGGAGTCTTAACTGCCTATGGGCATACATGAAAAGGAGACTTCCAGCACGATTGGTTGATGCATGACGATGCTTGTTAGAACAAGGAAAACACCATGAAAATCCATGCTGATTTGACCCAACGGGCGGTTGTCGAAAGCCAAACCCTACCGTGGATCGACTCGCCCCTACCCGGTGTGCAACGCCGCATGCTCGAGCGTGATGGCGAGGAAGTTGCCCGAGCTACCTCGATTGTGCAATATGCGCCGGGTAGTCAATTTTCCGCCCATACCCACGGCGGCGGCGAAGAATTTTTAGTCTTAGACGGCGTTTTCTCTGACGAGTACGGCGACTATGGCCCAGGGGTGTACGCACGTAACCCGGTGGGCTCAACCCATACCCCCCACAGCAAAAACGGCTGTACGATTTTGGTAAAGCTGCGACAGTTTGACGCGGGTGACCAGGCTCGGGTAGTGATCAATACCCACCAGACCCCCTGGGCACCCGGTTTAGTGAAGGGGTTAAGCGTTATGCCTTTACACAACTACCAGGCTGAAACCGTGGCCCTCGTCCGGTGGAAGCCAGACACCTATTTTCAGCAACATACCCACCTGGGTGGCGAAGAAATTTCTGTCATCGAGGGCACCTTTGAAGATGAGCAAGGCACCTATCCCCAGGGCACCTGGTTACGGAATCCCGCTGGCAGTGTCCACACACCGTTTAGCCGTGAAGGCTGTACCCTCTACGTTAAAGTCGGGCATTTGTCGGCTTAGCTCAAGCATACGGACAAAATCATCACTCTGGTGCGTTTTTTGTGTGTCTTTCGGTTGAGAAACTGTCACAGTATTGATAACCCTGATTTATAGTTGATATATCCATAGATCATATTGATATCGCTCGATAAAGCGGGGTTTGATGTATCGAATCCTTATTACAGAAGATGAGCCTCGGATTGCTTCGTTTATAGAAAAGGGCTTAAAGGCGCAGGGTTTTACGACTGCGATCGCACCCACCGCCAATGAGGCTGTTCTCCAGGCAATTGGAGATGACTTTGACCTGCTCATTCTCGACCTGGGGCTGCCCGACAAAGATGGCTTGCAGGTGGTTGAGGAGCTGCGCGGTCAGGGCGCAGCCTTACCAATCATCATCCTCACCGCGAGGGATGACATCAACGATAAGGTGGCCGGTCTTGAGGGGGGCGCTGATGACTATGTGACCAAACCCTTTCGGTTTGAAGAGTTGCTGGCCAGGGTAAGGGTGCAGCTTCGACATAATCAGGGTACGACGGTTGCGAGTGAGCAGGTGTTACGGGTGGCCGATGTTGAGCTTGACTTGCGCACTCGACGGGTGCGGGTGAGTAATGAGGTGATTGATTTGCCTGCCCGGGAGTTTACCCTGGCCGAGACCTTCTTTCGGCATCCGGGGCAGGTGCTCAGCCGAGAACAACTGCTGGATCGGGTTTGGGGATATGACTATAATCCAGGGTCTAACATCGTCGATGTGTATGTCGGCTATTTGCGTAAAAAGCTGGGCAGCGATCTGATCGAAACCGTCCGAGGCATGGGGTATCGCTTGCGTACATGAGAGTTTTCTCATGCAAGTTATGAGATATGGAGGGTATAGTTTTATTAATTAGTTGATAAATTCGCTAATTAATTAAAAACAATTTTTCATATCGATTAAACGCATGACCCATGTGCCGAGTTTTGATTGTTGAAGATGAGGAAAAGCTGGCTGCCTTTGTCGCTAAAGGGTTTAGAAGACATGGGTTTATCCCCACGGTCGTGACAGATGGTGAGCAAGCGCTGCGATTGACACAGACAAATACTTACGATGTCATCCTGCTAGATTTAGGATTGCCGCTCAAGGACGGTTGGGCTGTGCTCAGAGAGCTTCGTGCGCGAGGGGATAATCACCCCGTCGTTGTGATGACGGCGTTCAGCGACCGGCGACAAGACGTGTTAGCGGCTGGAGCAAATGGTTATATTCCTAAACCTTTTCGGTTTAGGGATTTGTTGACGATGGTGCATGGCTTTGCTGACGGTTGTGTAGAGGCAGCTTAAGGGGGGTAGAGCCCCTATCTTCGGATCTCTATCGGCAGATTTAACCGGAAGCTAGATCCCTTCCCCACCTGACTGACTAACTCCACCCTCCCCCCGTGGGCCTCGGCAATGGCATCGACGATAGAGAGCCCGAGGCCAGATCCCTCAGAGCGACGCTGTTGGCCTCGGGCAAAGCGGGCAAAAATGCGTTGTTGATCGGCTGGGCTGATGCCTTCGCCGGTGTCGTTAACCCAAAATTGTACCTGGTGGCTCCCTTTAAGACGACAGCCCAGCTCAATAGTGTCTGAGGCTTGGGTATATTGTGTGGCGTTTCTCAGCAGGTTGAGTAATGCTCCGGTTAGTTGCTGGCGATCGCCCACCATCTTGCCGTGCCCTTTGATGTTTAATTGCCAGTTGCGCTGAGCCAGGGTTTTGGCTTTGATAAAAAGTTCTTCGGTAAAGGCACTGATATCAATGGTCTCTAGCTGCAAAAAGTCTTTTCGTTCCGACTTGGCGAGGATGATCATGTCGTTCACCAAACGCCCCATCCGGTCTAGCTCGTCTATGACCAGTTCCAGGGTTTCCTGACGTTCTTTGGGGTCGCCGTCGATCAGTTCGAGATGCCCTCGGATGATGGTGATGGGGGTGCGCAACTCGTGACCCGCATTGTTAACAAACTCACGCTGGCTATCAAAGGCTTCTTGGATTCGGTTCATCATTGCATTGAAGGTGTCCGCCAAATCAGAGAGCTCTCCATTGCCCGGCACAGGGGATATGCGTCGAGTCAGGTCAGACTCGCTGATAGAGCGAGCGGTCTCTGAGAGGTCTTTAATGGGGGCCATCAGTCGTCCGGCCCCCAACCAGGACAGTAGTAGAGACAGCGCCACCACAGCCGTAATTGTACCTATAAATAGATGGACACCCACTAGCGATTCTTGGAGTTCACCCATTGTGACATGGAGCGCAATAAAAACCCCCCGCTGCTCACCCTCTAAAAAGAGCGGGTCGGCTTTGTAAAGGATGCTGCCGATGCTAGGGTCGTCAACCACCTCTTCGCCGCGAGTAAACGTGGTGATTTTTTGCCATTGCTCAAACAGCGCCGAACCCTGTTGAAATGACTCTAAGAGATAAGCGGGGTTAGACCGATAGAGCTCATTATCGATCAGCACAATATGAAAATTATCATCCTCAGGTCTTTTATTCTTGAGTTGCTCATCGATAAAGTCTTCTAGATCCCCAATACTTTGGTCGGGCACACGCTCCCAATTTTCATAAGCCGCTAAAAAAGTTTCTCGTTCTTCATTGAGATCGGCTCGAACCCGTGTGTTGATCTGGGTAAATAATAAATATCTAAAAATAGGGATGGTGATGCTCGTCAGCAGCACCATTAACAGCGTATACATGAGCAAGATACGCGTTCGAGTCTCTCTAAGAAAGTGCTTCCAGGCAGGCTGATTAGATGGAATCTTGGCTGGAGAGGTGGGTGGGCTGCTCACGGGGTTACCTCTAAAGGTATTGAAGAAAGATATTGAGTTTATCGATTTATTTCCCAGCGTATCTTAATCCCCAGCCTATTCCATGAGAAATTTCTCATGAAACCCTTCTCACAAAAGGTTCATATCACTCTTACAAACGATTGTCAGAGTAGACCTTCGAGAGATAGCTCAACTCTTCGACTTGTGTATACACGGTAGCCCCCAGGGAGAAGGGAGCCAGATGCAATCAGCTATGAGTTGATGCTAAGGGTGCATCGGTTCCCCTGCAACCTGACTATTTTGGGCCAATGTTATCTAAAAAGCTAACTGACACCATAGATGATTTATGCGAGTTAAATGACGGTAAGCTGACGCTTCAAAATCAAACAGACGCCTGGACACTTCACATATCGAGTGGTCAACTACTATACCCGATCAATGACTTTCATCGGGTTAGACGATGGGATCGGGCTATGCTCCAACATTGCCCTGATTTGCCGTGGAAATTGCATGGAGAAGGTCTGTCGATACCAGATTTCTGGGAATTAACACAATTAGAGCAAGGGTTTGCTCAGCGGCAGCTCAGCCCGATTCAAGCCAAGATGGTCATTCGCAGTGCAACTCAGGAATGCTTTTTTGACCTGTGCTGCCAAGAGGTTTTGAGAAGAGAATGGGAGCCCGTGATCACACCCTTGGCTTCACAGGTGTCTTCTCAATTTCAATCTGCGGCCCTCTCTGTCAGAGACGTACAGACGCTGTATCACAAAGCAACCAGCATGCAGCAGGAATGGCAGTCTGCTGGTTTTAGAAAGCTAAGTCCTAATCTTGCTCCAGTGTTGACTCAATCGGTTGATCCGATGACCCTTTCGGTTCATCAAAAGTATCTTACGGGGCAATTTAATCTCTGGGATATCTCCCTTTGGATGGGGAGATCTTTGACGTGGTTAGCCCAGGCCCTGTTGCCTCTGGTAAAGAGTAACTGTTTGCGGTTTAGTTTGATGCCAGATTTACCTGTTGCCAATGAGGTCATTGATCGAGTCTCTAAAAGCGCTATCCCCACAAATATGGCTACCACAAAACAGCAGGGAGTGACGATATCTCCATCTGCTTTGGAGCCAGAGGTTGCTCCGCCAGCAAAGGCACTCATTGCTTGTATTGATGATAGTCCTGTGTTGGCTCACCGTCTCAAAAAAATTCTAGAGCCAGCCGGTTACCAGGTGATGAGCATTCAAGAACCTATGCGAGGCTTTGCTGCGCTGATTGAGAATAAGCCCGATTTTATTTTTCTGGATCTAAATCTACCTAATGCCGACGGTTATAGTATCTGCAAATTTTTGCGGGATACCCCTGTGTTTGAGAAAACACCGATTGTTATCTTGACAGGGCAAAACACCCAGGTTGATCGGATGAAAGCTCGAATGGTTGGGGCAACTGAGTTTTTAGCCAAGCCACCTCAACCTCAAGCATTGTTGGCAATCCTTAAAAGCTCTATTACTGCAACGATGTCTCGTCACTGATGCCATCAATGCTTTGATCACGATGTGAGATCTTTTGTGAAAGTTTTATGAAAAATTTCTCATGAAAGCCTTCTCACCAAAGTTTCACCTCTATCTCATTGCCAATGATGATGTTAAGGATAAGCAAGCCAAGGACGATTGCCACACACCCTATGGAGATATCTATGCATTATGAACATGATGAGACTGATGGTTTATTCCCACGATGCATTCGGTCTCGGTAACCTGCGCAGAATGATCTCAATCTGTGACTATCTGCTCAGCTGCTGGCCCCGACTGTCAATCTTGCTAGTGTCAGGCTCACCGATGCTGCAAGGGTTTCGCCTACCTAAAGGGCTTGACTATATCAAACTGCCCTGCCTAAATCGGGGGGTCTCAGGAGAGTTATCTGCCAAGTATTTGGGCACCTCAATTGAGGAAACAGTGGCGTTGCGATCTCAGTTGATTTACTCAGCCGCCACCCACTACAAACCCGATTTACTCCTGGTTGATAAAAAGCCCACTGGCTTAAAAGGAGAGCTAACCTCTACCCTAGACTATTTGCAACAACATCTCCCCCACACCAAACGAGTCCTGCTCCTGCGCGACATTCTAGACACCCCCGAGAAGACCACCTTTGAATGGCACAAACTGGGATATTACCAGGATATTCAAGCCCATTATGATCAGGTGTTAGTGGTTGGGATGCAGACCGTCTTTGACTTGGTGCAGGAATATCGGTTTCCTTTGCCAATCGCCCATAAAGTTGACTACTGCGGCTACATTCGCAAGCAGCCTGATCACCCAAAAGTTGACCTGAGACAACAGCTTGGGCTTAAGCGAGATGACAAATTAGTCCTGGTTACGCCTGGCGGCGGTGAGGATGGCTATGATCTGGTTAACACCTATCTGCAAGGGCTTAGACAGACGGATGAAACCTTCCATAGCTTAGTGTTGTGTGGTCCAGAAATGCCTGCTGAGCAGCAGATGATGCTACAACAATTGGCCGCCCGGTGCCCTCGGGTCACCCTGCAAACGTTCACAGACGATTTGCTCAGTCACTTATCCGCAGCGGATGCAGTCGTTTCAATGGGGGGCTATAACACCCTGACCGAGATTCTCACCGTGGGCAAACGGACAGTGGTGGTCCCTCGAGTTAAGCCATCCCAAGAGCAGCTGATTCGGGCTGAGCGGTTTGCCAAGCGAGGGTTGGTGCGTATGATTCATCCCGAATATGTGACGCCGCGATCGCTGATACAGGCTGTCAGGGCTCAGCTCATAACCAGGGCTGCTATCCCAGCCGGGTTGGATTTTAATGGGTTGCCCCAAATGGCGAATCATTTGGCGGCGCTGATAGCTCCGGCTGAGCAGACCGTATCTCCTTTCTATTTATTGGCGTGATGGGTGAATTTATGAATCCAGAAGAGACCTGTGACCCTATGCCGAGGGCTTACACCTCCATCAATGTTTTCTCATCATTCAATTCTCATCATCAAATTCTCATCATTAAACACTTTCAGAGGCAACCGTTATGAAAAGACTCCTGTTTTACTGTCAGCATATCCTGGGTATGGGGCACCTCATCCGCAGCATGGAGATTGTGCGAGGGTTAACCCATGATTTTGAAGTGTGTTTTATCAACGGGGGGGAAGTCGTACAAGGCTTTCAGGCTCCACCGTCGGTGCAGGTCATTAATCTGCCTGCGATTAAAACCGATACCGAGTTTCGAGAGCTACAGCCCGTCGATAGCACCCTCAGCTTAGTGGAGGTGCAAGCCCGGCGGCAGCAGCAGCTCTTAAAAGTGCTTGATTCTTTTCAACCCGATGTGTTGATGATCGAACTGTTCCCGTTTGGTCGGCGACGGTTTTCCTTTGAACTCATCCCGCTGATCGAAAGCGCCAGAGCCCAAAAGACTAAGGTGGTGTGCAGCCTGCGTGACATTGTGGTGACGAAACGAGATCAGGCCCGCCACGAGGCCAAGATCTGCCGCTTGATGAACCAATATTTTGATCAACTGCTCATTCATGGCGATCCCAATTTACATCCCCTAGAGGAGAGTTTTTCCAGGGGCAATGATTTAGACTGTGAGGTTCACTACACTGGCTATGTGGTGCAACAGCCCGAAAATACTCGGCTGACGATTGCGGACCAGATTGCCCTGGGCAAACAAGCTCCCATGATTTTAGTGAGCGTCGGCGGTGGTCGCTTTGGGCATGAGTTACTAGACTGTGTCGTTAAAGCTGCCGAAATCTTAGAGGGTAAAATTCCCCATCGGATTCAAATGTTTACCGGGCCGTTTATGCCCGAGGGGACCTTTTGGGATCTTAAGCACGCAGCCCAAGATCGCCAGAATATCTCCATCAATCGCTATACGCCTAACCTGTTGACCTACATGCAAAAAGCAGAGCTCTCAGTGAGCATGGCCGGTTATAACACCACCATGAATATCTTAACCACGGGCGTGCGAGCCATGATGCTGCCCTTTACAGGCAATGATGATCAAGAGCAGACGATGCGAGTTGAGCGACTCGCTCAACTCGGACGAGTGCGACGACTACATCCCGAAGATTTAGATCCAGGCCGCTTTGCCACTGCCTTAATCAGTCATCTGAAGCAATCTCCTACCACACTTGATTTTAATCTCGATGGAGTGACCCAAACCGCGCAGTGTGTTAAGACTTTGAGCCAGAGAAGGGCTGTGACCACTCTGGAACGACAGGCGAGTGTTGTGGCCTAATCGGTCGGGCCTGCAATGGCGAGGTGGTGAGATGGTGAGGTGGTGAGATGGTGAGGCAATCGTATTCACCCCTTCCCATTCACCTATTCCCCAGTGCAGCGTACTCACCTCCTCACCAGCGCAGCGTACTCACCAGCGCAGCGCACTCACCCATTCACCATCTCCCCAGCGCAGCGTACCCACCTATTCCCCAACGTTGAGTTAATGAGAGAGAGAAGCTACGAGAGAAAGAAATCATGAAAAAGATTATGATTTACTGCCAGCATCTGGCAGGGATGGGACATCTTGTTCGGAGTGCAGAAATCATCCGCAGTTTGGTCAAAGATTTTAGCGTGTGTTTTGTGAATGGGGGGCAGCCTGTGCCCCAGTTTGAGCTGCCAACCGATGCCGAGATTATCTATTTGCCAGCTCTCTGGCAAGACGGCACAAAACTTAAGCCTGTCGACAGGTCTAAATCTCTTGACGAGGTCAAGTTGGAACGCAAGCAAAAACTGCTTGAGACTTTCGAACAGTTTGAGCCAGACTGTCTAATGACCGAATGCTTCCCGTTTAGCAAGCTCAAGATGAAGTTTGAGCTGATACCTTTGCTTGAGCAGGTTCAGGCTTCATCGCATCCAACCCAGGTGGTTTGCAGCCTCAGAGATTTGGTTATGACTCAGCCGATGAGGCACGACGCTTGGCTAAGGCGAGTAGATAATGTTTGCCAAATGATCAATCAATTCTACGACACCATATTTTTCCACGGTGATGCGACCTTACTCAGGTTAGAGGATTGTTTTCCTCAGATTGATAACCTCCAGTGTGGCATTGTCTACACGGGCTACGTGGCCCAGTCCCCTCCTGAGCAGTCAGCATTAATCGCTGATGACATTGCTGGGCTAAGTGACAAAACACCCAGCATCGTAGCAAGTGTTGGCGGAGGCAGACATGGATACGAGCCACTCAGGGCCATTATCGAAGCAAGTCCGCTGCTGGCTAAGACGCTTCCCCACCAGATTTATGCCTTTGCTGGCCCTTTTATGCCAGAAGAGGACTTTGGTCGACTGCAACAAGCCGCTGCCGACCAAACGAATGTAACGCTCCGTCGCTTTACGTCTCGGCTGATTGACTACCTTGAGAAAGCAGACCTGTCGGTAAGTTTAGGAGGCTATAATACCACCATGAATTTGTTGAAAACGGGGGTGCGATCGCTGGTTTTACCTTCCCTGTCAAAAGATCAAAATAATGAACAGCACATCCGTGCTCATAAACTAGCCGAGATGGGTGTTCTAGACCTGCTTGAGCCAGAAGATCTAGCCCCTGAGCGTCTAGTGCAGGCCATGACCACTTGCCTAAGCAAAAAACCTGTCTCCTATAGGTTTAACTTGCAAGGGGCAGACAATACCGCAAGGCAGATTCAACAGATGCTGACCGAGCCAGTAGTTGTTAGGTAGAGGGTAGAGGGTAGAGAGGCTCAATTCCTTATAAGTCTCAGCTTTTACCCTTCATCCACCACCCACCACCCATCACCCATTACCCACTACCCACCCCCCCAAGGAGACCCCATGAAGAAGAAAATCTGCATAACCACTCTGGAATTCCCCCCTGATGTCGGCGGGGTGGGTGAATCGGTCAAGCGCATCGCCATGATGCTGACCGATCTTGGTTACGAAGTCCATGTCGCTGTCTTCCGAGCGGTGTTTCGCAATGAACGTGCAATGGCTGCCGCCGGAGAATATCGTCGCCCTGGCCATCAAACCACAAAGCAAGACAGCATCATTGTTCATCGTTTGCAACCAGCGGTGCGTTCAGCCCAAGCTAAAGAGCAAGATTATTTCTGCGATCTGTATGGTCAGCTCCAGACCCTACACCGAGAATATCAGTTTGATTTACTCCATGCCTTCTTTATTAACGAGATGGGGTTTTTGACCACGCTACTCGGTCAGGAAAGCAACATCCCTGTCATCAACAGCATCCGTGGTGCAGATTTACACAAGCATGCTTTTAGCCCCCAACAGTTTGGGCAAATCACCTGGACCCTGGCTAATTCAGCCTGGACGACCTTTGTGAGCACCGATTTAATGCACCGAGCCAGGACCCTGGTTCCCTCCATTCAAGACAAATCCGTCGCTTTTTGGAATTCGATTGCACCGCTATCGTTTGATAACTTGCCCCAGCCTGCCCTTGTAGATCAGCTACAAGGTACTGTCATCGGCTCTGTAGGCAGCTTTCGAGATAAAAAAGGCTTGGAATATCTGTTTGATGCCTGTCAGTCATTAAGAGCGATGACAGATCTGACACTGTTGTTAGTCGGTGACTTTGCAGATAAAGAACGCCACTACTGGGAACAAGCTCTCGAGCAGAGTGGCTTCGCAGATCGGGTTGTGATTACGGGCAAAATTAGCCGCCAGAAGGCGCTGGCCTACTTACCCCATATGGATATCTTTGCCATCCCATCACTCCACGATGGGTGCCCCAATGCCATGCTAGAAGCCATGCTAGCCGCCAAAGCGGTCGTGGGCAGCTCTGTAGATGCTATTGGCGAGATTCTTGAAGACGGTATCAATGGTCTTGTGGTACAGCCCGGTGACACCGTGGCCTTAACCAATGCACTGCGTCGCCTCATCACCCAGCCAGGGCTGTGCCAACAGCTGGGAATGGCTGCCAGGCAAAAGGCACTCAATCAATTGGCCCCCGCCGTTGAGCGACAAAACTGGCAGAGAGTATATGAACAGGTGCTGGGGGTTAGGGAATCTGTTTTAAATGAGAAGATTAAGGTTGCCTAATGCAGAATGGGCAAAGGGGGAAGGGGAATTTCTTTAGTGTTATTTATAAATCGATAATGAGTTATTTCCTTTTTTCAGCCTCTACCCTATAACCCTGCGGGTATGGCTAACGCTAGCGCCTTTCGCCCTTCGCCTTTCGCCCTTTCCCCTAACACTCATCGTCCCACCCAAGAGCCTTTAACATCATGATTAAACGCAATCGTCCCAAAAATCTGAAACAGGCAGTGCCGGCGATGCAGCGGATTTTACGGCAGTTTTGGCCGCAGATTCGCAAGCAAAGCTCGCTGCTCACCCTGGCTGGACTAGGGCTGGTTGCTGAGGTCTTTGCCCGCCTGCTGGCTCCCTGGCCCCTGAAGCTGATCTTTGACTACATTCTGATACCAGATGCCCAGGGTGCGGAGCTAGATTGGCCGGTACTGCGAAGCGTGAGCCCTAATATGTTGTTGCTGATCCTGGCGGTCGCCGTGATTGCAACCGCCGCGCTGCGGGCGGTGTCAGCCTACATTAGCATGGTGGGCTTGTCCCTCGCGGCAAGTCGTATCATTACCGAGGTCCGAGCCAAACTCTATGCTCATCTGCAACGGCTGTCGCTGTCGTTTCACTACCAGGCTAAGAGCGGTGATCTGGTTACCCGCATTACCAGCGACATCGATCGTCTGCGAGATGTCACCGTGACCGCAACCTTGCCATTGATTATCAACACTTTGACACTGTTCAGTATGGTGGGGGTAATGTTTTGGCTCGATTGGGAGCTGGCTCTGATTTCTTTGGCGGTGCTGCCGCTGTTCTTAGTGTCGAGTCTTAAGCTGACCAAGCGCATTCAAAAAGTCGCTCGTCAGCAACGCCAGCGAGAAAGTGCAATGGCGGCGACCGCTGCCGAGGCGATTGGGGCGATAAAAGTGGTGCAGGCCCTTTCCCTCGAAAGTAGGCTAGAGGACATCTTTGCCAGCGATAACCGCCAAAGTCTTGAGGACAGTGCCCGTACTCAGCAACTCTCAGCAGGGCTGCAGCGAACTGTGGAGATCTTGGTTGCGATCGCAACCTCTCTGGTCCTCTGGCGCGGTGTCGTCCTGGTGCAATCGGGGGGAGCCACCCCCGGCGACTTGCTAGTATTTATTACCTATCTCAAGACGGCTTTCAAGCCGACTCGCCAACTGGCCAAGCAAATGGCACAAATTTCTAAAGCCACCGCCTCTGGTGAGCGGATTGTGGATTTACTGGATGTGGTGCCTGACGTACGAGATAAGCGAGGTGCAATCTCAGCCAGACCGTTTAGAGGCAATCTCAGCTTTCGCAATGTCCATTTTGCCTATGGTCCTGATAAGGTCATTTTAGAAAATCTCAGCTTTGACGTAAAAGCGGGTCAGCGCGTTGCCCTGGTAGGACCTTCCGGGGGCGGAAAGTCCACCCTGGTAAGCCTGCTGCTGCGCCTGTACGATCCGCTGTCGGGTCAGATCCGCGTGGACGGTCATGATATCCGTGACTACAAGCTAGACTCTCTCCGGGGACAGGTCAGCATCGTTTTGCAAGACAGCGTTTTGTTTGGAGCCACCATCCGCGACAACATCGCCTACGGGACCGTAGGCGCAACGGATCAAGAGATTGAGCAGGCCGCCCGGTTAGCCAATGCCCATGACTTTATCATGGAGCTGCCCCAGGGCTACGATACCCAGATGAGCGAACGCGGCGCGACCCTATCTGGCGGACAGCGGCAGCGTATTGCCATTGCCCGAGCCGCCGTGCGTAAAGCCCCCATCGTGATTTTAGATGAACCCACCGTGGGTCTCGATAACCAGAGTGAACACGTTGTCACTGAAGCTCTGACCCGTTTGACTCGTCGCTCTACCACCTTTTTGATTACCCACGATCTGAGAGCCTCAAAAGACTTTGACCAAATCTTTTATATCGCCAGCGGTCAAATTTTAGAACGCGGCACCCACTCAGAGCTGATGCATCAAGGCCAGCACTACGCCGCCCTCTACCAGCTACAATCCGCCGTTTTGTCGGACACCCCGACCCTCACCGCCTAAACCAGAGATGCCTACTATGACTGTAGAACAGCCGCCTATTTTGACTGATGCCATTCAACATTTGCCACCCGAAACGTTTGTGAACTATTTCTTGGGTAGCAAGACTGTCGTTGTGCCTTCACTCCCTAAGCCCAGTGCAACCAATCTCATCATCGCCCAGCAGGTATTGAATAACGAATTCACCCTTTGCAATGAAACTCATCGCTTGCCTGTAAACTTCTCTTGGCGTATCAATCCCAGTCGCGATAAAGAGTGGCAGGTCTCCCATCACAAATTTAGCTATGCGGTTTCTCTGCTTCAGGCATATCGCCAGTCTCGAGATGAGCAATATTTGCATCAATGGATATCTCTCATTGATGCTTGGCTTAGACAGATGTCTTCTGGGTATATTACCGCCAGTGATGCCCAGGTTGAGGCCAGGCGCATTGAGCGCTGGGTGTATTCTTACCTCTTATTGAGAGAGACGCCCTGCCAGCCATTAATCTCCCCTGATTTTCTGAGACGATTTCTGTCGCGCATCGCCACCGAAACCCTCTATATTTGCGAGAACCTCTCTCAGTCGCTCAATCACCGTACACTACAGCTCTCTTCTATTTTCTTAGTGGGAGTTATCTTTCCAGAGTTTCAACTGCATCCCTATTTTTTACGCATAGGCAGAGATAAGCTTACCAAGAATCTGCTCAGCGAGTTTTATCCAGACGGTGTTCACATTGAGCTATCGACTCACTACCATCAGCTCAGCCTTAAATCTTTTCTATCTTTCTTTGAACTAGCCCAGGCTAATAACATAGCGTTATCCCCTGAGCTCCTGTCGCGGCTCTCAAAGGCTCTGGATTTTTACCTATATATGCAGTGGCCTAATGGGGAGATCCCCCTCATTAATGATGCTGATGATGGCGATTTTCGATATCTTCTCAAGCAGGGCAGCACAGCCTTAGACAATCCCCGCTGGCTATGGGGGGCAACGCTTGGTAAAGCGGGTACCCCCCCACAGCAACCCTCTAAACAGTTTGAGGATGCTGGCTATTTTGTATTCTCTGATGGTTGGGGGGATGATGCGGTCACCGCACAACAGCGTCAACATGTATTTTATGACTGCGCCCAGATTGGGGCCGGTAAACACGGGCATTTTGACCTATTTAATTTCTGTTATTTTGCCAATGGCGAACCGCTGATTATTGATCCAGGTCGCTATACCTATGATGCTGTGCCAGGTCAAGATGGCATTAACTGGCGAAAAACTTTCAAAAGCACGGCTTACCACAATACGGTAGAGATTGACGGCAAAGATCAAACTCGCTATATTCCTAAAGCTAAGCCCGGTAAGTTTAAATTTGGCCCCCAGGTGCAGATCTTAGAGCCCTCATTTAAGCTGGGGCGTCGGTCTGATTGGGTTGATGCCAAGGCTGTCAGTGCTGAATATACCCCTGTTCATCAGAGATTTTTTCTCTACATGCAGCGACAGTATTTATTCATTCTCGATCGCATCCACATTGAGGATGGTGCAAACCACCAGTGCGCTCTGCGATTTCATCTCTCGCCTAAGATGCACGGAGAGATCTCTTTGTTCACCCAGAGACGACAAGTGAGTGCGATTGCACCCAACCTAACCCTCTTGACCTACAAGAGCCCTAGCATGGTCGCTTATATTGAGTCGGGCTGGGCTTCCAAAAAATATGGCATCAAGCATCCTGCACCAGTCGTAACCCTGACCCAGCACAGTGCCAAGTCCTTGTTCTTTTGTTCCGTCGTTGCACCGCGCAGTGTATCCCAAGACCACCTTGAAATTCACTCCCTTAATTTATTAAATGCCCCAACTGACCACATGTTGCTGTTTCAGATACAGGGCCAAGTTGAGGGGGAAACCTTCCAAGATCGATTTTGTTTTGCCAGAGATGGTCGACCTGGCTTATTTCGAGACTTTGGCCTCAATTTTGAGGGGCAAGGCCTCGGCGTTCGACAAACCCAGCAGGGGCGTGTGACCTATGTGCTGTCCCAGCAAGCCAAACAAATCGAGATCGAAAATAAATGGCTGTTTAGCAGTCGAACAGGACGCTCAATTGAATGGATAGATCGAGATTTACCCTAAATCAGGAGAATCACCATGATCCCCCCCCAAGTAACCATCGTCGTCGTTCCCCGAGAACGCTTCCAATTTACCCAGGACTCTCTGGAGAGTCTGTATGACAACACCCAATATCCCTTCAAACTCATTTATGTAGACAACAACGCCCCTGCCAGGGTCCAAGACTATTTAGTAAACCAGGCCCAAGATAAGGGATTTGAGCTGGTGCGATCGCAACACTACCTCTCCCCCAACCAAGCCAGAAATGTGGGTCTACAGCGAGTAACCACCCCCTACGTCGTCTTTGTCGATAACGACATCATGTTTGCCCCAGGCTGGCTGAGCGCCCTGGTAGAGTGCGCTCAAGAAACCGGTGCAACCGTCGTTGGCTCCCTCGTCTGCCAATACAAACCCCTCC
>JBCBQD010000131.1:0-15213 GCA_039820425.1 Cyanobacteria bacterium J06635_1 | reverse complement strand
TTGGCTTCGCAATTCCAGTCGACGCCAAGGCCCTGGGCACCGCTGATAATGGCGGTGTTCATGCCGATCACTTCACCTTTGGCATTGAGCAATGGCCCGCCGGAGTTGCCGGGATTAATGGCGGCGTCGGTTTGGATGAAGTCTACGCGCTTATCGGGGATGCCCACTGTGGCACTTGACCGCTTTAGGGTGCTCACAATCCCCAGGGTAACGGTGTTGTCTAACCCCAGTGGATTGCCCACAGCAATGGCCCAATCTCCCACCTGGACTTGCTCAGAATCTCCGAGGGTCGCCGTTGGTAGGGCATCGCTGCCAGCATCAACTTTCACGACTGCCATATCTGTGACTTCATCGACACCCTCGACGGTGCCTTCAAAGGTGCGGCCATCTTTGAGGGTGACGGTGACCCGGTCAGCTTCATCGACAACGTGGGCATTGGTGAGGATGTAGCCACTCCCGTCAATAATGAACCCTGAGCCTTGACCGCGCAGGCGCTCTTCTTGGGGGACCCGCTGAAATGTATCAGGGCCAAAGAAGCCTCGAAAGAAGGGATCGTCGTAAAACAGGTCAGGGACGTCTCTGACCACGGTGCGCTCGGTGTCGATGCGGACGACAGCGGGGCCGACTCGCTGCACTGCGGCGGCGACAAAACTCTCGCTGGATAAACCGGTTAAAGCCTGAGCCCGAGTCGGTAGTATCCATAGGCTGTTGCTCAACAAAAAGAGCATCAGTACGGTCAGTAGGCTTCTAAGTAGGTAGCTTACTGACAGAATAGGCGTTATTTTAATCATCTGCTTCATGCGTTCTGATACTGGACAAATTGAGTTGAGCGACTGAGAGAGTCAAGCTTGGGAGGCATATCAAGGTTTTCTCAAGCTTGACTCTATTTTGACAGTTTCAGAGAAAATCGGGGACATTAATCCTCAGGATTGATGGTAGTCCTGGATTCGAGTATTGATATCAGAAGCGATGCGGTTTAGAGCTTTGAGCGTTACCCTAAATATCATGTTGTTAAGCAAGCATCACCCTTCTCAAATAGCTCTCATCTCCCGAATGGCTCGTCCTGCTTTAACAGGGTTAGTGTTGGCCCTGACAGTGGGCTGCAGTGAGCTGTCGGACAACACCTATGAAGTCGAATTGGCCGATCATCTGACCCTTTATGGTGCCAAAATGTATGGCGCTTATTGGTGTCCCCACTGTGCGACCCAAAAGGAACTCTTTGGAGGTGCCGCTGATCGGTTGCCTTATATTGAGTGCGATCCTAACGGGACCAATGCTCAGCCAGAGCTTTGTCAGGCTAAGGCGATCAGGGGATATCCAACCTGGGAAATCGATGGCGAATTTTATGAAGGGGCCCGGTCACTGGGCAGACTTGCCCAATTAACTGGGTTCGAGGTCCCTGTCGAGCCGGATCGGGGCTTTGTCGATCAGTTTTTGCTTAATGAGTCCTCTCCTGCTAACTAGTCAGTGGTCAATCAGCAGCCTTTAGAGCAATCTCATTACACTTCACACTTATCCCAGTAGATCGCACGGTAATTTATGTCTTCTTCTAACCCCATTACGAGTGCACAGGTCGATAAACTTGTGGACCGGGAGCATAGCCATGACTTATTTGAGCACGGACATCATGGGCCTGTACGACATCATGGGCATGTACATAGTGAAGAATCGATTAAGCACATTGTGAATCGTCTGTCGCGCATTGAAGGCCATATCCGTGGCATTAAGACGATGGTGCAAGAGGAGCGTCCCTGCCCAGATGTCCTTGTACAGGTGGCTGCGGTGCGAGGAGCTCTCGATCGGGTAGCCCGGCTGATTTTAGATGAGCATTTGTCAGCTTGTATCAGCCGAGCGGTTGCCGAAGGCGATATTGAGACAGAGATCACTGCCCTAAAGTCTGCCCTTGACCGATTTTTAAGGTAGCCTTGGCTCCATTCAGTCAAGATTGATGCACAATCAAGACCCAATCACTCAAGACTCATCTCGCTGGTCAAAGTCAGAGAAAAACTGCTGGCGACCCAGAATTTGAGTGTTTTCTGAAACCTCTTTGGCGGTGTGAAACGTAAATTTTCGCTGATCGCCTGCTTCTTGCCAGGCCTGCTGGACTCTTAGGTCGGGATATTGTCCCTGCATCAGCTGCATCATAATGCTCTGCCATCGAGTCTTGAGCTGATGAACTTCGCCCACATAAAGCTTTAGCTTGCCAATATTCGCGATCGCAAAAATTCCGGAACTCATGATGCCTGCTGGCTCTGAAGCGATATGCCTAGTGTAATCAATTTTGAGCGGCTGCAACAATGCCTA
Organism: Cyanobacteria bacterium J06635_1; assembly: GCA_039820425.1. GTDB lineage: Bacteria > Cyanobacteriota > Cyanobacteriia > Phormidesmidales > Phormidesmidaceae > SIO4C1. Next base: position 12,909 of record JBCBQD010000131.1, on the reverse strand, counting down.
GGGGGGGATGGGGAAGATTTTTTCCATAACCTTATTGGATTGCTCAGGGAGTTCAACACACTTGTTGAAATTCAACAAAAATATCAACAGGGCAACGATCCAAATGCCGCAGCTGATCAGCAACCCGTTCAAAAGACCGATAGACTCTAACAGGTAAAAAGCAATGCCGCGCACCTGTTCGGAAGATATGCGCAGCACCAGAGCAAAGATACCAAAACTGGCTAATCCAGCTAAAACCCGCGGCGGTTTTTTCGAAAACAGCTGGTTCACGATGGATAATCGGGCCCAGGGGATAAAGGCTAGATATGCGATCGCATTCTCATTGAATGGGATATTGAGGAGTAAGCAATTCATCAAATGAAATAAGCAGGCGATTGTCAGCCAGAGGTACCAGCTGCGACGCCGTAATATTGCCACACAAAAACCGAGTTCAAAAATGACCGCTGAGTAGTCGACTAGCTCCCAAAGGATGGGTAGATTGATCTGAATGGCCAAAGGTGCCAGGAGCTGATCGGCCCCAAAGTTGTAGTATCCCCGATAAAGCCAACTTAAAAATCCACTGGTAGATAGGTCAAAATCGACCCAACTCAGTGCCTTACCAAAACCAGCTGTAAAAAAGCCAAAGGCAATAAATAGCCCTAATAATGATAGATTTGCGGGCTCATCTGGCTGACGACTTGGGCGGGGGCGTCGCTGCAGGGCATCAACCGAGAAAAACGCTCCCCAATGTTGAAAGCACATCACCAACAAAACACAAAGATATAGGATCGTATGATCAATTTTGCCCAATGAAAATTGAAAATTATTGCCGAGTAGCAAAAGTACCAGCAGTCCGATGGTAGAAGCTCGGGTCATAAGGCCTATCGTGAGCGTGATCGTGAAAATGCCCACTAAAAGATCGATACCCTGGAAAAAAGGAGCGGGAGGAAATCGCCAGAATAAGGATGTGATGCTTAATAGAGGGGGATTAAAAAAAGCATCTGGCACTGCCCCGAGCCAAACATATCGCCGCCATAAAAACAGCATTGTAAACACACCGAATACGATGCGAAAAAAGCTCAGAGAACGTGCCTCAACCCGAGTCGCGATTCTAATTTGGGTCTCAATCCAGTTGAGGGCATTACTGAGTAATATCAACATCGATTTGCTCGGTGATTTCTCGCTTAGTTTCGGTACTGGTCTGCAAGTCAAACAAAATCTTGATTTGACGAACCCTCAGGGTATGAGCATCCTCAACGCCCAGCGCCCTCAACCGTGTGTGAATCCAGCTGAGGGCCTCCGCCCGTTCTGGGGGGGACGCTGACTTAATCGTCGTCGCTGTCAGCGTCCAAATGCCTAGAGACATATTTTGGGTTTTAGCAGGCCCTAAACCAAAGTGGGTGCGGGCGATATGGGTCCAGTACTGGGTGGGAATTTTACCCATAAATTCCCTCGGCTCAAGGCGCTGCTCTGAGCCATCAGCTCGCATGGCTACAATTTGCATTTCGTAGAACTTCAACTGGGTATCTTGGGTTGAAATTCGAGTTGCTCCCGATGGTTGCAAAATGGCTGGATAGGGTTCCAAGCTGCTGCTAAGCTCTCGCAACCCAAACGGCACCAACAAGGCAAGCGCAATAATCAGCCGTGCCCCTAATTTGGACAGGTCCATTTGACAACTCCTCAAACGAGCATCTGGGTTATTTTGACTGGAGAATTGACATCGAGCAGGTGCTTGGGGCTAGTATAGCCTTGTCCAAAAAAGACGAACTGAGATCTCAAACTGTTCGCAATACCTTCATATTGTCATCATCAGGGATGTTTCCTTGAGCAGTCTAAGGGCTAGGGGCGTATTCTCTGGTCTAAGATTGATGACTTAATCTCGGTTTGCAATCGCTCTAAAGTAGAGTCTTGATTAGCCTGGGCCAAGATATTTTGCATAACGGTGTTGACTCCCTGGGGACCCCAGTTACACCCTTGCTCTAAGTAGACCCGAGCCGCTTGGCCGACGGTATAGGTGCCATACCCGGCAGCCCCGGCTTGTGCCGCCATTGCACCGACATAAGCCGTAGCCCCTGAAGAACTTTCGAATAGGCTCCAGATGGCGGCTCCGCTTTTGCCTAAACCCAGCAGCAACCCGCTGCCGAGTTCGCTCAAAATCAGGGTGCCAGAGCTGCGGGCGATGGCCTGCCAGAGGCGACTGGCTTCGTAACCGGTCATGGGAAATCCGTAGAGTTTTGCCAGGCTGCGAATCATGATCAAATCAGAGGCAATGCCACCCAAAATATCTAGCAGGGCCACCGGATTGAGCGCCACTGCCGCTGCTTTATATTTGGCAAACTGCCAAATCAGTTGTTCGGCCTGGGGTTGGTTTAGAGCAGTGGTCGCTCCAGCTATTTGATGTTCGATAAAGCTGGCCTGGTGCAGGGCATTTAGAGCAATCAACGTTGGGCCTTCTGTGTGCACAAGATTGAGCAGGGTTTGCTTGAGATGGGTGATGTCGGGTGATGGGGTTTCCCAATCGTCGGTGGTGGTGCCATCGGGCCACTCTGTCCTGAGCTGGATAGGGGCGGGGGCAGCTGCCACCATGACGATGTCATCGATAGGTCGGGTGGGGTGCTGCGTAGGTTCATCGACCTGTTCCCAGAGCCTTTGCAAGTTAGCATAAACGGTCTGGCGATCGGTATCTGGGTAAAGGTCGGTTTTGTTAAAGACTAAAAGCAGGGGCTTTTGGGTTTGATGCAGTTCACAGAGAGCGGTGTACTCGGTGCGAGTAATGTCGCCCGCCACAACGAACAGAATCAAATCGGCCTGTTGAGCCACTTCCTGGGCAATTTTGCCGCGCTCGACTCCTTCAATTTCATCTAGGCCAGGGGTGTCAATTAGCTCAATTTTGAGGGGGTCGGCGGGCTGGTTAATCGACTCAAGTTGGGGCTGCCAAAAAACGGAGCGGGGCCACTGGGTGACTCCATGGAGCGGGCCGGTTTCTAAAATGTTTTCGCCTACGAGGGCATTGATCACCGCTGATTTGCCCCGACTGACTAGACCGAAGACTGCTACCCGTAGCAGGGTGCTATCGAGCTTATTCATCAAGCTGGTAAGCTTCTCAATGCCTGTTTTGACAGCGGCCTGGCGCTGGAGGGCTGCCGAATCGAGCTGGGTGAGCTTGATCTGGGGGATATAGCGATCGATGGCCTGCCGCAGACTATGACGGGCCTGCTTAACCAGCGGATAGGCCGATACACGATCCGATGAGCTTTTGTCTGACAAATTATTCTCAGGCAACGATACGTCTGCCCCTACTGTAGCGCCCCTATTGCACTCGCAGGGGACGGTGTGGCGGACGGATTCCCGATCGGTAAATGCTTGAGGGCCTGAGTTGCAAAGGCTTGTAGGGCCACGCCCTGACGGGCCTGCTGAAATAACCCCTGGAGGCGCTCACCCAGGGTGTCAAAGCTCAGCTGTCGGTCTGCCGGATCTAAGAAGCTTTGGGCTTCAAAGAAGTCAATCAGGGTCAGCCCAGCGACCCGAGTCAGATAGGCCGCACTCACGCCCTGGAGGGCTCCACCGGCTACATAGGTCGCAGCATGGCCTTTGAGCACAGTGCCTAGTGCTTGGGTGGCTAGCTCGACGAGGCCCAATTTAACTGTGAGCTCGGCCAGGGTGCCCGCGGCTGTTTTGGCTTGGGACAGGGAGAAGTTTTGGTCGTAGATTTTGCCCAAATCTAAGATCAGCTGGGCGTTAATGGCGACGGATGCGAGCAGATCGAGGGTGGCCAGCGGATTGGCAAATGCAGTACCTGCGGCGATCCACTGCATTTGCTCGACGACGGGCATGGCTTTTTGACGACGCTGTTGGTTTAACAATGCAATCACGCCAAGTTTTAATGCATTAGCCTGACGCAGTCCGGTGGCCATCAACAAGGTACTCTCGCTGGTGAGAGCGGTTAGCTGCTGGGTCAGGGCAGTCAGCTCGGGGGTGGGCTGTTCAAAGGACTCCTGGATCTCGCCTGAGTCTAGATGGCGACGGACTTTTACGGGATTGGGAACGGCGGCGGCTGACACCACCTCAATGCCCATGGGCTGTACTCGCGATCTCACTCGCTCCAGGACAACTTCGCGATCCATCGGGGTGTATTGGTCTTGCTTATTAAACACCACCAGCACCGGGTGACCTTTAGCGACTAATGACTCTAAGGGTTGCCGCTCAGACTCGGTGAGGTCTCCTGCGATCGCAAAGAGCACCAGGTCACTCGCAACATCGATTTTTTCGCTGTCTGGCTGTGCACTATCTGACTGAGTGACTGCGCCCAGTGCCCCCAAGGTTAGCTCAGCATAGCTCAGGGTTTGATTGGGTGACCACGTGGCTTTTAGTTGCTCGACCAGGGCGCTTTTCCCCGTTGCTGGATTGCCCATCACACTAATTTTGAGGTGGTCGCGTTCTAAATTATCTAAAATAGCTGCCTTTTTTTGTCGGAGACCCTCGACGGGTTGCTGGAGGGTCATAGCTTGGTCAGCAAATTCTGATAGTAGGGTTTCAATTAGTCTATCGACCTGCTCTAGCGCCCGATCGAGCGCCTCTCGTTCAACGACTGTGATCTGAGGAATCGTCAAGTCAATTTTCGGTTTATTCGATTGTTTGAACCACCATACGCCTGAGCCAAGTGCGATCGCACCCATCACCATGGAACCATCAATGGGCATACCTCGGAGAGTGTCGAGCATCCAGAGACCGGCGGTGAGACCGAGGCCACCGATAAGGAGCGGGCGCTTTAATGTCATAGCCATGGCGAGGGGATCAAGTTAAAGGTTAGAAGTTAAAAGTTAAAGCGATGCAGTGGGCGTTAAACCAACCCTCCTAATTGTACCTGGCAAAATTCTGGGTTAGCGCAGTCATAGGGGTAGGGTTATTACTCATTAGGGCTATTTGTGGCTATTTCCCTATGGCCAACGATTGAAGTCTTGACTATTCTTCATGCAGCCCTGATAACTGATAACGGAATCTGTTTCTATCTGTTTTAGATAAGGACGACTCGTGGCACGCACTCAACCAGCGGCTAAAGTTTTGGCGGTTCTCAACGGCAAAGGAGGGGTGGGCAAAACGACCACAGCTGTTAATCTAGCAGCGATCTTCGCGGAAAATCGTGCTGTCTTACTCATCGATGCAGATCCTCAAGGATCGGCGGCTTGGTGGATCGAACGGGAGGATACTACACCCGATTTTGACTTCTCACAGGAAAACAATCCCCAACTCCTCGGTAAGTTAAGGGGCATCAAGGACTATGATTTGATTGTGGTCGATACGCCACCGGCTTTAAATTCTGAGGCGTTAGCTGCTGTGATGCCCGTTGCTGACTATTTGCTATTGCCAACCCCACCGGCCCCGATGGATGTGGCAGCCCTGGTTAACACCGTCAAAACAGCCGTACAACCCTCGGGTGTGCCCCATCGGGTGCTGCTCACTAAAGTAGACTCGCGCAGTTTACGAGAAGCCCAAGAGGCCCAAGCCATGCTTGTTGAGCTTAAAATTCCTGCTTGCCAGGCCGTTGTCCGCAACTATAAAGCCCATGAACGGGCGGCCATTGACGGCGTTGCCATCAGCCAGTGGAAGGGGCCAAATGCCCAAGAAGCCAAAGCCGACTACTACCGAGTTGCTGCTGAAATCCTGGTGGATTGGAGAAAATCATGACTAAGAAAAGGATCGCTGATCTGTTGAAGGAAGAGGTCGAAAAAACGGCTGATGGCAGCTCGAGTGGTGCCACGTCCAAGGCCGCTTCGACGCGTAAACGCACCCCTGCAAAAGCGGCCAGTAAATCCACGAGTCGTACCCCAAAAACCACCACCGCTAAAGCTGGCACGGCTAAAGCTGGCACGGCTAAAGCTGGCACGGCTAAAACTACCTCGGCCCGTCGTTCAAAAACGGCCTCTACGGCTAAGACAACCCGCTCTGCGACCGCTGGGGCCAGCACGACAAAATCGGCTACCACCCCAGCCCAAAAAATTGCCGAGTTAGAAGCGGCCCTTAAGGCTTCTCAAAAGCAAGTTGCGGGTCTACAAGAAGATTTAGAAACTCACCAGGGTCGAATTTATGAACTGAAAGATAGCCTGGAGACGGCTGAGCGCACAGCGGCGACCAAAGATAGGCAGCTTGCTAAAGTCACCAAAGAGCTTGAAGACGCTAAGGACATGATTCGCAAGCTGACTGATGCGTCGAGTCAGCCCGCCCCAGCTAAGCAAGATGAACCAGCTCAGCCAAAACACTCCCACCCGGTCTTGGGTGCCGATTTGGCAACTAATCGCCATACCCTTAGTGTTAGACAGCAGCGCACGTCGCGTAAAGCGATTCCCGAATACGCCATCCAGCGTGGTGAGCAGAATAGTATGCTGTCGGATGACGAGATTGGATGGGTGGATTAAGAGGAACCTATTTTGATGGATGTTAAAGCCGCCGTTGCCTTCGAAGCTGGTCAACCCCTCAGCATTGAAACCGTCCAACTCGAAGGCCCCCAAGCCGGCGAGGTGTTAGTCGAAATCAAGGCCACCGGTATCTGTCACACCGATGCCTATACCCTCTCTGGGAAAGATTCAGAAGGGTTGTTTCCCTCCATATTGGGCCATGAAGGCGCAGGGGTGGTGGTTGAAATTGGCCCTGGGGTTACCAGTGTCAAACCCGGCGATCATGTGATTCCGCTGTACACAGCAGAGTGTCGCAACTGTAAGTTTTGCTTGAGTCAAAAGACGAATTTATGTCAGGCGGTCCGTGCCACCCAAGGGCGGGGGGTGATGCCTGACGGCACCAGCCGATTTAAGTTAAACGGCAAGCCCTTATACCACTACATGGGCACGTCTACTTTTTCTAATTACACCGTTTTACCCGAGATCTCGGTGGCTAAGATCCGTGAAGACGCGCCATTTGATAAGGTCTGCTATATCGGCTGTGGCGTGACGACGGGGATCGGGGCGGTGATCTACACAGCCAAAGTAGAGCCCGGTGCCAATGTGATTGTGTTTGGTCTGGGGGGCATTGGCCTTAACGTCATTCAGGGCTGCCGCATGGTGGGGGCCGATAAGATCATCGGGGTTGATCTGAACCCCAGGAAAAAAGCCCTGGCTGAGAAATTTGGCATGACCCATTTTGTGAACCCCAGTGAAGTAGAAGGGGATCTGGTGCCTTACCTGGTTGATCTGACCGACGGCGGTGCCGATTATACCTTTGAGTGCATCGGCAATGTGAATGTGATGCGTCAGGCCCTCGAGAGCTGCCACAAGGGCTGGGGGGAGAGCGTTATTATCGGGGTTGCCGCTGCCGGGCAAGAAATCTCGACGCGGCCTTTTCAATTGGTGACGGGTCGGGTGTGGCGGGGCAGCGCATTTGGTGGAGCTAGGGGCCGCACTGATGTACCCAAAATTGTGGACTGGTATATGGAAGGCAAAATCAATATCGATGATTTGATTACTCACACAATGCCCCTTGATCAGATTAACGATGCCTTTGACCTGATGCACGCTGGGGAATCAATTCGGAGTGTCGTGCTGTATTAGCAGCTAGACTAACGAGACGGGCTTAACCCAAAAAATCGGTCCGCAGCTTACCAAGCTACGGACCGGTGATGTCTCAAAAACTAACCTTGATGGTTCTCAATTAGGTGAGGAACGCTGCTGAATCTAGACGTTCTTGCCCTGGCTCTCCAGCTTGCGCTTGCGTAGACGACGCAAACCGACTGCACCCAACAGCATGACGCCTGCGGTCGCAGACGGCTCAGGCACCCTAGGCGGCTCAGCATCACTAAACTCTAGACCTGTAATCGCGCCACTACCAGGGTAGTTGACACGCACCTGGGTCAACAGAGTGTCTTCGACTTTGAAGCTAAACAGGGAGTTGTTACCCCACTTGCTGCCTTCCTGGGTGAGGGTGACGCCATCCAGGGTCACAGATTTGCCCTGGGCGGCGGCTGCGTTGCCGCCATTCTCGGCTTTGTGCAGAGCAATTAGGTCATCAATACTGATATCTAAGACCTGGTTATTATCGGCGTCATAGCCTTGTACAGAGATACCACCACCGTTGTCGTCGATATCCAGGAGTGAAAATCCTTCGAAGTTCACTTCATTGTCAAAGTCAAAGTCGATATAGCCACCTCGAGCTTCGTCGTCGGGGTTGTGAAAGTTGCGGCTCCTTTCTTGAATAATCAGCGCATTGCCTTGAGGGGTTGTGCCCCAACTGGAGCCTGTTCTGAGGTCATCATCACCACCGGTGTAGTCCTCTGTGTTGAACAGCAATAGCTTAGCCTCAGACCCACCGTTGCGATTGTTCCAACCGCTGACGTTGACGCCCCAGTCAGCCCACTCGTCGTCAATCAGCTCACCAGCCCCGTTACTGGAGTTGCCATCGCCGACTTTGATGCTGTTGCCAGCGGCGTCGTTGTTGAAATCAATCTTGTAGGAAGCGGCCTCTGCGGCAGACCCGCTCAGGAGACCGAGGGTTGCGATTGCAGCGCCTGCTGTACAGGCCAACCATCGCTGGGTAAATCGAGAAGGAGTGCTCATAGCCAGAAGTATTATTTTTGACACATCTATACTGACAGCCAGGACAATAAAAGCCTAGATTAACGTGCCCTTTTTTACTTAAACTATACATTTGGATACTTAGCTGTTAAATTCTCGGTAGGTGCTGAAATCCATATCAGGAAAGCATTGAAGAATTTTGATGGCGAATGGATAGATACCCTTAGGTAGAGCACGTAGAACGTCTGGTTCAATATGCTAATTGCGTGTTATTACGTATGTGATTCGCAGGTAGATCCGCATTTCCACCATCCGTATATCTGTGGGGATGGCCAATCAGAGTAAAAACCTCCGTATTTATTCGGAGGTTTCAGCGGTTTTGTCAGTTTTGCTGAAGGGGTCCCTTAGTGACTGGCCCTAAAGATTGTTGGTCTCGAAGGTGTTGCACTGGTTAAGGTCACCGGTTTGTAAGCCCCGCTTAAACCACCGTGCTCGCTGCACCGAGCTACCGTGGGTAAAGGAATCTGGGGTAACATAGCCTCTCCCCTGCTGTTGCAGGCGATCGTCACCGATTTGACTGGCGGCGTTGAGGGCTTCTTCGATATCGCCCTGCTCCAAAATGTTGCGAGCATTGTCAGCCCGGTTAGCCCAAACCCCTGCAAAACAATCAGCCTGTAGCTCTAGCCTTACAGAGAGCTGATTGGCGTCTGTTTGACTAACCCGACGCTTGAGCTGTTGGACCTGATCAGAGATACCGAGTAGGTTTTGGGCATGGTGGCCCACCTCATGGGCAATCACATAGGCCTGGGCAAAATCGCCGGGGGCCTGGTGTCGATTTTTGAGATCCTGGTAAAAGCTCAGGTCAATGTAGACCGTCTGGTCGGCGGGACAATAAAACGGCCCCATGGCGGCCTGGGCAAATCCACAGCCAGACTGCGTAGCCCCCGAAAATAATACTAGATTAGGCTCTTGGTAGGTACCGCCCATCTCACGGAACAGGGCGTGCCAGGTGTCTTCGGTGTCGGCTAAGACGACGGACACAAAATCAGCGAGCTCGTCTTCTTGGGGGGAGATCTGCCTGGGTTGGTTTGTATAGGGCCCCTGGCTGGTGGGGGCAACCTGGTCGAGCACGATAGTCGGGTCGCCGCCTAGGAACATGACGACGAGTGCTAGCACCAGCATTCCGAGGCCACCACCGCCTACGGCGATAGAGCTGCCACCACCCCTAGCGCCACGACGATCTTGGATATTGCGGCTGCGCCGCCCCATTTGCCAACGCATAGTTCTCCTCTTAAAGATTTACCCCTGATGAATAGGATGACTACCTGGTTACCTGAAGCCGTAAAATAAAACTCTTAAAATTTCAATGATTTTCAATGGTTTCAGCAATTTTACCATCCTCATTTAGGGGGATTTCTGTAGTGAAACAGAAGATTAGCCGGTCTCCAGTGGGTTTATCTGCACGGTTCGTTTGAGCAGATAGAGCAGCGGTTGCATGAACGGAAAGACCATTTTATGAAAGCGGGGTTGTTGCGATCGCAGTTCGATGATTTAGAGCTACCCGAAAATGCGCTTACCGGGCTTTAAGTGAAGCGACCCGTTGAGGCTAACGCTCAAACGATCTGTGGGGATATCCGAAATTTTGCGAACTTGGCTGTAGCTTCCTATGATTCAAGCCCCCTTGAGTCAACTGCTTTTCACAGGCCATTGCCCCATGAATCTCGACCAGATTGCAGAAGACTACCAACTCGCTAAGCTGTTAGGAACCTACAAGCGTCCTTTGTTGCAAAACCCCCGCATTAGTCTGAGTTTGGCCATGGGTATCCCGGCAATGTTGTTGGGGACCCTCATGCTCGTAGTGATGATGCTAGATCCAACCTCATTTGATCGCAGTAAATTGCCTTATTTTGCTGTGCTAATTCTCCCTGCTTTGGCTGTGGTGTACGGTATCTACGAAGCCAGACGAATGGCCCAAGACCGCCAGCATATTTTTGAAAATGGCCTGGTGGATGTTTGCCAAGGGCGGATGCGGGCCATTCGCTTTGATGAGATTGACGAGATTTGGCAGCGTAAGATCGATAGCTCTGTCGAAGGTACCGGGACGCTGCTGGTATTTCTGGCAACCCAGAATGAAAATCTCTTGGCAAAGGCAAAGGCTGTTAACGAATACCGCTTTCAAACCGATACTGGTCAGGCTTTAAAGTCAGTCCACACAGAGGTTGGTGACTACACTAAACGCATGGTCTTTCAGAGAAAGCTGCCCCAGCTCACCGATACCTACAACCGGGGTCAAGCGATTGCGTTCAGCACAATTCGGCTCAGCCACCAAGGGCTACACCATCAGCAAAAAGTGATTCGCTGGTCAGATTTGCAGAGGTTCGCCTTAACACTGCCTCCGTCGGGTCGTTTGATTATCAAACAGCGCGGTAGCCTTCAGCAGTGGCTTAGCATGCCTGTGGCTGATATCCCCAATTTTGATTTGTTTTGGGGGCTGATGAATCATCTGAAGACGACCGACGGGCAGCTGCGATTAGAAGATATTGCCCAAAACTGAGGCGATTAGATCGAGACTGTCGTGGGCAACCGGGTTGCTTGGAAACCAGTTAACGAAACTGGACAACCGAGCCAAGCAACCCGGTTTCTGGCCGGGGGGAGGTTATTTTCAACCTACTTTTTTCTTGAGTACCTTGATGTAGTTATCAATGCGATGGTCTTCGAAGCTGCCAGTGATGATGCGCCAGGTAAACTTGCGCGCTATTTTGAAAGCCTCATCGACATGACGATAGCCCTGCCATCGGCGGGGCAGACCTGATACCACATCCCATCCATTGACGACCCGCCAGCTATTGGGGACGCGGCGATTGTAAGATTCGACAAAGGCCTTGTTGCCGACTTTGGGCGCACCAAAGGTGTAGGCTTCGACGGTGATTGTTGAACCAAAGTTATATTGCAGATCAATGGCGCAGAGTTTTGCCAGCGCACCGCCCAGGCTATGGCCGGTCATACGATATTGAGTCGCGCTACTGTTTCGGATATATTTGTGAATTTGGTCACGCACCGATAGATAGGCCTCAATAAAACCGCTGTGCATTCTGACCGGGCTGCTAGCCTGGGCATAAATATCAGGGTAAATGAGCTCTTTTTTCTCTTGATCCAACTTGAAGTTGGTAAACCAATCTTTTTCGTCGTCACTACCCCGAAATACAATCACGGCTAGTTTCGTGGACGGATTTTCTAAAATCGCTAACTGAGTACCCGTTCTTTTGTCTTCCATCGGGGCTGGTTGGATGTTGTGCCAGCCGCTAAACTTAATGTTGCTAAAGTCTCGGTAGACTTCTTGAGATAAAATCGCACAGTCTAACGCGGTCTTATAATCCATCGAGATCACCCACAGTTCTTAAGTTTGACAATACCCAGACCTACAGGCTCCACCCAAGGCAATACGGACGCCTTTAGTCTGGATAGGGTCTATGTGTCTATATTTCCGCACCGGTTGGGTTAAACATGAGGGGTGCTACAAAAATTTGCACGATTAGGGGGGTAAGTCTCCAATAATCAGCTTAAGTGGCCGGAAAAATTTCACTTAACTTAATGACAATGTTAGGCAATCCTGGCAAGTTCACTGATTCGTCAGATAAGTAGACTCGCTTCACACGATAACCAAAGTTTCCTTGATTGTCTTGATAGGGCTCACTGTAAGTTTCTAGCTGAACCTCGACTAGATTGAAAATCCAATAGTGGACAATATTTTCTTCAGCGTAGACCGACAGTTTGATCTCCCGGTCATATTTCAGGGTCGAATCAGAAATCTCTATGACCAGATGTAGATCGTCAGAGCCAGGATGGGATGTCAAATATTCGTCGGCGCGATTGTGTGCGATCGCAACATCTGGTGACGGTTCACTGTTGTCTGAGAGGGTGATGGGTTCTTGTCCTCGTACCGTTGCCTGATCGGCGATTTTCAAAATCAGCGTCTTAACCAGGCGACTGTTGCAAACCGAATGAAGCGTTCGTTTGGGGGCCACCTGAATAATTTCACCTCGAATTAACTCAACTGCTTCATCGGGTTTGAAGAAACCTAGCTCGCCCAAGTGATGAAAGTCGGCAACGGTAAATTGTTTGGGTTGAATTGCAACCATAAAGGGGCTCGTAATGGCGATAGGTCTATTCTACTGGGTTGCGAAAATCGAGGTGTCGTCGGCAAAGGCTTTGAACTCCAGGGCGTTGCCGCTCGGGTCGAGGAAAAACATCGTGGCTTGCTCACCGGGTTCGCCTCTGAATCGGATATAGGGCTCAATCACAAATGGGATCTGTTGTTTTTGAAGGCGCTCGGCCAGAGATTGCCACTGGGTCATGGTGAGAATGATGCCCCAATGGCGGACGGGCACTGCGTGGTCATCGACGGTGTTTGTGTCTGGGCTTTGGCACTGAT
>JBCBQD010000130.1:0-15305 GCA_039820425.1 Cyanobacteria bacterium J06635_1 | reverse complement strand
CCGTAAAAGCCTCTCGTCATGGTTGCCCTGCTCCTTCTTTGCTCCCTGAAGGAGACTGACTGCCTGAATCTTTACTTGCTCGATGTATTAATTTGGCCAGGAGTGATTGTATTCATCTTGATCCGTTTTAGTCGAGACTTACGTCAATTCTTCTCAAGCTTAGGTGAGTTGACACTTAAAGGAGCTGGATTTGAAGCTTCTCTGAAGAAGAAACAAGCTGAAGTTACTGCTGCTTTAGCTGCAGCTGCAGCATCCCGAACCGATGGAGATACGACTCGTGAGGATGCTGTACAAGAGGCAAGGATTGCTGCAGATGTCGTTGCTGAAGCCGTTACTCCTAGGGTTATAAGGCAAGCAAGTAGGTCCAGTGTTTTGTGGGTAGATGATCGCCCAAATAATAATATTTATGAGCGTCAAGCACTTAAAGCTTTGGGAGCTAGCTTTGTGTTGGCGACATCAACAGACGAAGCACTGTAGCAGATATCTCGTAGGCGTTTTGATGTGATTATTTCTGACATGGGACGACCGCCTGATCCTCGGGCTGGTTATACACTTCTTGATAAGCTTCGAATTGCTGGAGATGAAACACCATTTATTATTTACGCCAGTTCAAGAGCTCCAGAGCATGTTGCTGAATCACGCCAACATGGTGCTATTGGGTGTACAAATAATGCAAATGAGTTATTTGAAATGGTTTTACTCGCTCTGGGACGTACCGCATAACAGGAACGTTATACTGCACAGTCACCTATATGACATTAACCTGGACCTGGAGAAAATTTAGTGACTTCTCGGGTGCTGAAATACACGAGATGTCGGCCACCCGTCAGCGCATCTTCGTCGTTGAGCAGGCCAGCCCCTACCAAGACGCCGACGACCTGGATCAGCTGGCGCTCCATCTCGTTATCAGGGCATCGGATGGCCAGCTCGTCGCTTACGCGAGGGTACTACCGCCGGGAGCGCACTATGCTGAGTCGACATTCGGTCGCGTCCTCGTCATGCCCCAACTGCGAGGAACGGGTATTGGCCACGAGATCGTGCGGCAATGTTTGGAGAAATGTGCTTCGGCCTATGGTGCGAAGCGCGTCCGCATCAGCGCCCAGCGCTACCTGATCAACTTCTACGTAAGCTTCGGGTTCGAGCCAGTCAGCCCGCCGTTTGACGATGGAGGCGTCGAGCACATCGAGATGTTGTGGGTCGAAGCCAGGCGCGCTCAGTAACCGTTATCCTTGCTATGCCAGCCGAGCAATAGGGGTTTGAAATTTGGGATTCATGGTTTTGCCCTGGGGACGACGGTGTTGTATCGCCTGGGCATGAACTCCCATAGGCACAATCTCAAACTGACGCCCCATGGCCTTAATCGCCTTGCGCAGCACAATTTGCTTTTTGTAGCTGGGCAGCTTCATCGCTGGGAAAAACGCCAGCTCGGGGGCATCGGTTTCGTCTAAAAAGTCGAGGGGGTGCAGCAGCAGCGAGGGCTGGATCTGGGTGAGCTTGCATAGCAGCAGGGCAATGCGAAAATAAAGCAGCGCGATCGCAGGTGAAAAACTCGCCAAATACAGCACATAGCTAAAGTGAATCGGCACCTTAAAAATCGGCATCGTGGTGACCGGAATCTCGATCAGGGGGCGTTCGGTCGCTAGCCAGTGATAGGGCTTAAGGGGTTGAAAGCCATCGCTAAAACCGCCAAACAACATTTTGCGCTGCTCTTTTTCCTCGGGGGTGAGATCTTTGGCGGTCATAAAGTAGTAAGCACGGGCCAGGGGGCCTAAAAAGGTCGGAAAGGTCGAGGCGTCGTACTGGTAGCCGCGCCTGGACAAAATTTGCAGCACCGACTCAGACAGGCTAAAGCCAGGTCCCCGAAACCCAATGGGGCGCTGCCCGGTGGCTTGTTCAATCGCGTCTTCCGCCTGGGCCAATTCCTGCTCAATAGATTCGTCACTGTGCAAGTGCAGCCAGGACTCGTGGTAGAAAGAGTGGTTGCCAATCTCGTGACCAGCGGTTGCGATCGCGCGCAGTGCCTGATGATTTTTAGACAGCGCCGCATCCTGTCCCACCACAAACACGGTAATCTTCAAATTCAGCTCTTCTAAGAACGTTAGAAACCGCGGCACCACCGTATCCAGATAAGAGGGAAAGGCATCCCACCCCTCATCCCCATGAATTTTGAGATAGGACCATTTGTTGTCAAGATCCAGAGACAAACTTGCTAAAGGTTTCTTTCGTTGAGCCATAAAAAATATCCTAATTTTTGCCACTGACGATCGAGAACCCCCAAAGCCCACCCGGCCTAAGTCACCTTTTGCAACAAAATCCAGAATAGGTCTTCTGCCGGGTAGGGAAATGCCAACCCATCGGGCACCAGGTTAAGCAGGGGCAGCAATGGCTTACCCAGGGGAGACTCTTGAAGTTTGTAGCGCAGCAGGGATTTTGCATGAGCCCCGTTGATCCACTTGGCAGGCCGCCCTTGGGCCACAGTCCGAAACCCAAGCTGTCGACCCAACTGCGAAACATCCTCAGGCGAAAACCAGTGCAGAACACTAGGCGGACTGTATTCATGCCAGGCTTGTCCCAATAATCGGGCCGTCCAACTGCTGCGATTCCAGGTTTCGATCAGCCAGTAGCCTTCAAGCGCTGTCATATCGGCAGCAACCGTCAGCGCCTGCCGCAGGTTAAAGAAATGTGGCAACACCTGAATAAAAGTAATCAGGTCGTACTGGCTCTCAGGCGATAGCGTTTCTAAAGCACCCGTTTGGACTTTGAGCCCCAAATGCTCTTGCGCGTGGGCAGCCATCCGAGCGTTAGGCTCAACCCCTTGTCCCTGCCAACCAGTATCCATAAGCCCCTGCAAAATGAACCCAGCCGCTGCCCCAACATCCAGCACTCGTCCGGGTTGAGTGTAGCGCAGGAGCCTCTTGGCATAGCGTCTGCCGTGGCGTCGTAAGAGAGTTGCTTCAGCCAGATAGTCTGGATAGCCAGATCCTCCACCAGTGAAATAATCGTCTCCATACACCTGTTGGGTGTGCGCTACGGTAGGCGATAAATCGACAAACCGATGTCCGCAGTTTTGACAGGCGCAGATCCAGTAATCGTATTTGTTGAATATAGGCTGACTGGACTGGTAACAAATCGGACACGGCAATGACCTATCCCCGGTCTGTGCTGAGCGATTCATAGTTTTACTCGAGACTTGAGAAGATGTCATATCAATGATGTCTAATGCTCAACCAAAACAGGAGACGGGAAAATAGACAACTGGCCTAACAGCGATATCACGAGGACGGAGAGAACAGTAGAAAAGACAAATAAACTGATTTAAGAAGAAGGCAGCTCCCAGAGCATGTCTGTCAGCTGCTCGGCCTCCACTCCATAAGCCTGCTGGGCCTGGGAACGTAGGGCATCAGACGGTTGGAACAAAAAGACATCAGAAAACTGCGCTTGACGAGTGACCGGGTAAGGCGGCAGCAAGAAAGAAAGTTGAGTCTCAGGGGAAAGCCGATGGGCCAAGACCTGAGTGATCACAATATCCACATTTCTGTCTGCATCCACCACCACTAGAGGGCTTTGAGCTTGATTAATATAAGTGGAGCTAGCCGGAATATCCCCTAAGAGATGAGGTAACTGGTCCCACCACAGCTCAGTTTGAGTTCTCAAAGCCCCCGAAAAAATGCCACAGGATAGGATGACCACCAGAAGCAACTGCCAGCCATATCGAGCGGTACGGCCAGCCGTGGTTAGCTTTGTCGCCAACAAGTAGGCCAGGGTCAACTGTATCCCAAGCATCATCGGCAGCATGTAGCGAGTCGTCCCCGTCTGAGTACCGATCAAAATGTTTGGCAAGACCAGTAGGATAGCGGGCACCACAATAAGCAAAACCGGCAATAACCAAACAGCGCGAGCGGTCTTCTTAACTAAGACATAGAGCGCATAAGCAAACAGCAGCAAGACAACGCCCACAGGGACAACCGAGAGCACGATAGCCTGCCAGGACAAGACTTGCCCCGTGCCAAAATCCAAAACCACCCGGCTTAAAATCCCGGAAACACGAACAATCCGGTAGATCATGCTCCCCTGGCGGCTGAGTAAGTAATTGATAGTCTGCCCAGATGGTTGACTTATCAGCATGGCCAACCAAGGTAAAAAAGCAAACAAAGCAACAACAGCCGATGCCAGGTAAGACAGAACTACCCCGCGGATGCGGAACCGGTTCAAGATCAGCACATATAGCCCCTGAGAGATCCCAACTAAGCCAAAGATTAGATGGGTATAGACACCAAAAATCAGGCTAAAACTATAGGCAGCCCACCACAGCTTTGACTGGGATTTCAAAGCCCTCAGCAAAACTGCTGTGGAAAACAAGATGCTGACTATCAACAAACTGTAGGGACGCGCCTCTTGGGCATATATAATATGCACTGGAGAAACCACCAGCAAAAGTAGCGCAACTCGAGAGACCGCCTTAGATTGAAACAGCTCTTGCGCCAGCCAATAGATACCCACAAATGAAAACAAGCTGATCATCGCTGACGCACTTCGAACCACAGCAATCGAGTTGCCCATCAGCTGAGTCCAGTATCTGGCAAGAGCATAGAATATAGGCACCTGGTCAGTGGTTTCCAAAAATATGCTGTTGAGCATATCTCCCAGCGTGCGATCCGGTTGGGGATATTGATAACGCTCTAAAAAGCCAGCACTCACCAGAGATTGCCCCGTCAAAAACTCTTTAATCTCAGCAAGAGAGTAGCCCGCTATCCGCATCGAGAAGTCAACTTCATCGAGCCAGTAGAGTTTATGATCTAAGCCATAGAAGCGGAAGAACACACCCATTGAAAGCGCAAACAACATAATTTGCCATTGGGCCAGCGCCATGAACTTCCGGGGTTCACGTTTAGGCGGATGAAACAGATAGGAAGAGACCGCAGACAACTTCATAGTGCAACAAGGGCTACATATCTGAGAGAACAATTGGGCACGAATTAAATCCGTGAGGCAATATCGGCAATAGGTACTAGACAACCCCTAAATCGGCACCATTAATTGATTGGACGTAAGACGAGCGCTTGTGTGCCCCATTCCCAAAAGCTGGTCTACAGCCCCTTCTGCTAGCTGCACGGTTTCATTCACATTCAGTGTGCCGTTCAAAATATGGGCAGAGTTCACAATGTGCAGTCCTGGCACAGAGGTGTGCATAGGGGGTAGCTGGGTCGAATAGTTGATCGTCGAGAGCGCCATCACGTACTTCACCCGAGAGACCTTAAAGTCAAGCACCTCTGATGCCTGAAACTGGGGATATAGTCGCTGTAGTGCGCCCACAAACTGCCCCCTGATGTCCTCGTCACTCAGGTCTAGAGCCGGGTCATCCGCAGGCAAATACTTTGGTAAGTAAACCAGCGTGCGGCCCTCAAACTCCGCCGGATCCACTAAAGCCGTCATTTCAATAATGCCGGTAAACGGCACGTCTCCATCGGTAATATTGGTGACGTAATAGGGTGAAATCGGCTGCTTTAACACCAGTGAGGCACAGACAATACCCTGATAAGCAATGCCGTGGAGACGCTGATACTCATCTGAGCTAAGCCCCTGGCAAAGCCGGGCCGCAATCGGGGCAGCCGCCGTCACCACCACCTGATCAAACAATTGCGAGCCGGTCTCCCCATCAAATTGATACCTCACCCGCAGCTGCTGGTCCTCAGTTTTGCAAATCTCCTGAACCCGATTCCCAGTCAAAATCTCAACCCCGCCGTCGGTCAAGCGCTCAGCAAAACGCTTTAAGATACGACTGTAGCCCCCTGGCAAATATCCAAACAGTTCCTCTTTAAGACCGCTATTGCGTGCTGCATAGAGCCGCGCAATGGTGGCCCAAATAAACGCCGCCGACGCAATCTTGTAGTTGTCACCCAGCTTGGCCCGCAACAGCGGTTTCCAAAACGTGGCAAATGTACGTTTGCCTGACCAGCGCTTCAACCATTGGGTCACCGAAATCTTCTCCAGGCGTCGCCAGTCCTTAATCCGAGAGGCATAAAGGATGGTAGCCGCAAGCCGCAGCTTGTCAATCAATCGCAGGGGCGGAAATTTTAAGAACTCAATCGCGTTGGAAACCGAGTACAGTCTCCCCCCAGCATAAACCCCGGTTTTGGTCTTGACCCAGTGCATATCCTGCTCAAGATCGAGCTCTCTTAACAGCAAGCGAAACCGCAAATCCGAGAGCAGCGTCACATGATAGTGCCGATCCCAAACAATATCCCCCAGCTGCCAGGCACTGGCTAGCCCACCCAGCTCAGGGGCCGCCTCAAAAAGGGTGACCTGTTTACCCGCCTGGGCCAACCGATAGGCCAGGGTCATTCCCAGCATGCCGCCACCGACAATCGCCCAACGTTCTTGAGAATTAATCATAAAAACTTCGGCTGATAGAAAATTACCCCCTAGACTGGCGGCGTTAGCTCAGTCACATCGCGATTTTTGACGTGATATTTGAGACCACAGACAGAGCAAGCAACCGTTTCTTCAAAATCACCCTCAGGAAACCGCATCAGCGGATTGCCACAGCGACAGACACAGCCCATTGAGCGGGCAGGCGTCCCGTAGACGAGATGAAAATCGGGCACCGACCTGGTGACTACCGACCCCATACCCACCATGGCAAATCGGCCAATGGTGAGATCGTTGCCGATGACGCACCCAGCCCCAATGGTCGCCCCCTCACGCACCCGCGTCAGCAGGGTATGTTCATCTGGGTCTGACGGATAGAGCGATTTGAGATCCGTCGTGGCAGCGCGGGGAAACCGATCGTTGGTAAAAATGGTGCCCGCACTGATCATGACGCCGTCCTCCAGGGTGACGCCGTTACAAATGTAGGCTGATGCGTTAATCTTGACCCGATTGCCAATGGTGACCCCGTAGGCGATATAGCTCTTACCGCCCACAATACACTCCTCACCGAGGCGCGTATCGTGGCGGATATGGGCGTTATCCCAGACGGAGGACCCGTCACCCAGCGTGACATTGTCCTCCACCATCGCGGTCGGATGAATCCTCACGCTCATGCAGGCTCTCCGGCAAAGACCTGTTTGCCATTGGGGCGACCGCTGAGGCCCAAGCTGCCCTCCAGACTTTGAACCCGAGTCCAGTTGCTCTTGTCTAGAGACTGATAGGCCGCTTTGACCACCTCAACAGATGCGATCGCATCCGCCGCCGTAATCAATAGCGCTTCCTCACCGCGAATCGCCTTGGAAAAGTTATTGAGCTGATTGGTAAAAGACTGGACCTTGCTGTAGCCGCTGCCAAATATAACCCAGTCACGGCTGGAATGCTGGCGATATTTCGACTCCTTCCAGCCAATGGAAACAGTGCCGTTAGAGCCATAGATACGAATGAAGTAATCCAGCTCTTTGTTGATGCTCCAAGACAGGTCAATGTTTCCCATCACCCCTTCGGTGCTCTTCACAAATATTTTCACCGTATCTTCGACCGGCAACCCTTGAATGCGTTTGCCCTCAACCACTTGAACTTCGGCCAGGGGGCCTAGGAAATAGCGCATGATGTCAACCGAATGGGTGCCGTTGTCCATTAGCACGCCACCGCCACTCACCGCTGGCTTAGAATTCCAACGGTTAGTCATGTCTACCCGCCCGGTAAAGGCGTTTTCAAACAATACAATGTCGCCCAGGATGCCAGACTGCACAATGCTCTTAGCTTTGACCACATCTTCGACATAGCGAAATTTAGAGGCCATGGTAATCAGTACGCCATTTCGCTGGGCCGCTTCGGTCATCTTGCGAGCATTCTCGACATCAACGCTAAAGGGCTTTTCACACAGCACATTGACGCCTCGATTGAGAAAATAGAGGGCAATCTCGGGGTGCGTAGTGGGCGGCGTGCAGATGACCACCGCATCAAGATCAAGCTGCTCAGCCATCGCCTCGTAGGACGAAAAGCTGTCGCACTTAGCGCTCTCAGCCAGGGCCTTAGCCGCCTCAAGGCGAATATCAGCCACCCCAACCAACTCAGCCAGCTCGGTATTGTCAAACGCCTGAACGTGGGTTTGTGCGATCGCACCAGCCCCCACCAAGCCGAATTTCAAGGCAGAATTTGTCATGTTTCTAAAAACGGTCAAAAGGACGCAATCGATATGAATGGGAAGCCCTTAGCTCAGTGCAGCAACGGATTCTTCAAGCGCCTGGGCAATGTAGGCCACGTGCTCTTTGGTGTAGCCTTCATTCCAGGGCAGCACTAGCACATGCTCCAACCCCTGGAACGTCCCCGGATACTTTGCCTCGTCGTAGTCAATGGCCTCAGGTCGCGCCAGGGTGAAGGGAAATCGAGAGTTACCAAAGGTGCGCTGATCTTGAAAAATGGCACAGCGAAAGGCTGGCTTCTGGATATAGCGCGGAGCCGAGAAAATCCCTTTGTTTTCCTTGAGCCACTTAGCAATCCCGACGGCCCCGCCCTCAATGACCGCACTGTCAATCACTAAACAGTACTTCCAAAAAACGTGAGCGTTACGGGTATCCTGACGCGGTGCCGAGATCCCTGGTACCTCACGAATCAAGCGGGTCAACCTGTTTGCTAACCGACGACGCTTATTGACCACCCCGCGCAGCTTGGGCAATTGGGCACAGGCCACCGCCCCCTGCAACTCAGTCATCCGATAGTTGAGCGCCAGAAAATAGTGATCAGGTTTCGGATCGCCATACCCCCAGGCCTTATTGATGTAGAGCCACATGCGACGAGCCAACGCATCATCATTGGTGACCACAATACCGCCCTCACCAGTGGTAATGTGCTTGCCCTGCTGCAGGCTAAAGCAGCCAATCGTGCCCATAGTTCCCACATATTCTTGGTTGTGGGTCGCCAAAAATGACTGAGCCGTGTCTTCAATCACCGGAATCCCACGAGCCTCCGCCAATGCCATGATCTCAGTCATGTTGCAAGGGTTGCCAAACAGGTGGGTGACCATAATGGCCTTGGTGCGATCGCTAATGCACTTCTCAATCGTCTCAGCAGTCACATTCCAAGTGGTCGGGTCCACATCGGCAAATACCGGAATCGCACCCTGATAAAGAATCGGGGTTAGCGCCCCCATGTCAGTCACAGACGTGGTGATGATCTCATCCCCCGGCTCTGGATCAATGGCTGCGATCGCCACATGAACTGCCGCAGAACCAGAGGCGCAGGCATACGCATGACTGACCCCTATCAGCTCAGCAAAATCTTGCTCTAAAGCCTTAACAAACTTACCCTTGGTGCTGGTTAGCGTGCCGCTGTCAATCGCCTCCGTCAACAGACGGATTTCTTCGGCACCCAGCGTCCGACCAGACGAATTCTGATCGGACGGCAACTGCAGAGTTGCCGCGGGCTTCGGAATCATATTAACCACAACTTTGAGACCTCCTATCGGTAAAATCTGAAGCTAACCTCTAAGAACATTGACGCCTAAGGCAACGGGCCTCGAGCCCTCGCTGCTCGATATGTTTGAGTGCCCAGGTAAAAACTCTCCTCAAAATAATGCTTAAGCTGCATTGCCAATACCCCCAGGCTCAACAACTGAATGGCCAAAATCAGCGTAATGCCCGCCAGCAGAAAGTCGTGCGGATGGTCCACAAACGCCTGAGAGATGGCCTGAGTAAACTCGATCGTCGCCCCCGACTGAATCAAGCCTCGGTAAGCTTGAGCACAATGCATCAGCACATGCAGCTGGATAATCCCGGAGCCCAATAACAGCAACAGCCCTGGCATCACAAAAAACATCACAGGTCGAAACACAAACCCGTAAAAGAAAACAGACCAACTTTGGCGCAGCACCTTCATGCTTGACTTCCGACGGGGTGCTTTGGGGGTCTGGGGCTGCGTCCTCGTGAGCCAGTGCAAATGAGCCGGCACTTCCTCCACCGGCACCTTAAGGACTTTGGCTTTGTAGAGCAGCTCTGGATTAACATCCATGCCAGTAGAGCGAAAACTCAAGGACTTTAGAAAGTTTGCATCGTAGACACGCACCATACCGGTCAGGGTAGCCACATCGCGATGGGCCGCAAACGAGAGAAACCGATTAGCCCAAACACTTAGCATCAACCGTAACCAGGGCACATTAGAGACGCGCCCACCTCGCATATACGGAGATGTCACAACAACTTTAGCTCGACTCTTTTGTATTTTTTCCAGAAGCGCTTCTATATGCTCAGGTGCATAGCTGAGGTCCAGATCCAAGGTAACAATGTAGTCTCCTTGACAATTCTCAAAGCCAGTTTTAAGTGCCTGTCCCAAACCCATGTTGACCAAATGATGGACAACCACAAGATTGGGTTGAGCGTTTGCAAACGCATCAGCCAAAAAACCGGTATCGTCGCGACTGCCATCGTTGACTAACACGATCTCCCAGCGATACCGATCCTCTAAAGACCTCAGATACTCACAAAGAATCTGAAGGTTATCCCACAAAATCAACGATTCATTGTACGCAGGCACCACAATTGAGACCATCGGCAACAAGTTTGCCGCCTGGCTAATGCCAATATCGTTATTGTGCTCAGCAGCCTGGTGCCAAGAAGTCGACGCTTGCTGGGAAGATAAATGCATTTCAAAAAAGCTGAGTACTGGCCGCAATATCCACTGGCAGATAACAATGCACGTACACACAAAACCGTGAAGAAACTCACCAAATCCTGCCCCTTTAATCAAGAAGCTGGATGGCGAACATTCCCACACCCTCTAAGACCGCTAAGCTACGACTGAGTTCCCGCTCAAGTCATATATCGAATCGCAAAGATACCCAAACTGCCGTGGAGCATTGCTTGAGAGAGGCGGCGTAAAACAGTGTCGAGACAGAAACCAGGTCGCAGCCACGGCGCTCCCATCAAGACTTAAACCCTCCTGTTACTAACCTTCGACTAGACAGAGAGAGGATAGGTCCCCCCATCCCCTCTCTGCTTCTCCAATCAGCGGTTCTTGCTTTGAGGAGCAAACAAGCTAGCTTGACAAATAATGCTCTAGAAGAACAACCAAGCTAATCTCAAATACTCCTGTTTCCAGCAGATACAATCAGCAAGCTGATTGCATAGTGACATCTCTACCACGAGGTCTAGCAGAATTGAAGCGCTTCTGAAGAGACTCACCCAAGCCTTGATTTAGCTTGAAGTTTATATGAAGGCTTCAACAACAGCAGCAGCCAAATGCCTTGAAAATGTTGTTAATGGACCATTTCCAGAAAATTGGAAGAAAATATTAAGTCACGTTGACTAACCCGGTCTCATGCCCTGTTGGCCAATCAACGTCAGCGACGCCTGGCATAGTAGGACACCTCCAAGTCTGCACACCACCCCGGCGTGGTGTTCTCATATAAGAACACCGCATCGACGCGAAAATATCGACCATCGTGGAAAATACAATCCCCTACACGAGGAATAATGGGATACACCGCAAACCAAAGATAGTCACGCCCCGGTAAATTCGTATTCGTCGACACGGGAATTTTTGCAATCACTTGCACCTTGTGACCAGGACCGGAGTAGGCAGTTGGAGGAGAGGCAGGCGGCTTAGTCTGGCTCTTGGTCGATTTTTTGCGAGCTTTTTTAGTTTTTTTGGCGGGGGCAACTCTAGCAGCGTCCGCATTGCTTGAGGCAGGCGTTGTTCCGGTCGATAATTTTTGAGCTGCTGACTTAGCAGATGATACCTTTGGAGGTGGCTTTTGGGGCAGCTTTTGGGCGGGCGGCGGTGGGTCAGCCAGTGGGGGAGCAGAGGCCGACTGCTGATCGCGACCACCCCTCATAAAGGGATTGCCGATAAACGGATTGCTAGGGAAGTCGCTCATGGATAGAAGAGTTGGGTTATCACTTCTAGGTATTAGGTTCGAGGCAGGGAGGTCTTGGCTCATCACTGCGCCGATGCCGCCTCTCACCCATACCTAGCTGCGTTATAACAAAAAGTAACCTTTTTTGTGCAAAATCATCGTATGTCAATCACTGCGTGCCAATCATCACATCTGACCAATGAGAGGCCCAGCCATGACCCTGTGCGTACTCACTGATAAGTCAGCACTGCAGCGTATCGAAATTGAGATAAACGGGTCACAATGGTCTATAAGCAAAGCTAAACAACCTCTTTTCACCTCTACATGATTCATTCGTCTGCACCGCGGCCTGTGAACTTGACCCACTTAATCCTGGAAGCCCTGAGATTGCCCAGCAGCGCGATCGCATATCATGTCAGCTATCAATTAACCGAATACTACCCCGATAAAATTATCGTAGAGGGCGATAGTCACTACTTTGATCTACAAAAATTTGCGGAGGAAGGTCACTGCGAAACCCGGACCCTTACCAGCGTCAGCAGCTCCACCGGCTACGCGCCTACGGAGCGCGCCACGACGGTCTATAACCACACGATGACTCAGTGGAATGCGAAAAAGCAGGAACCCCGTCGCGATCAAAAAAACGTCTGCTTTGAGGTGATCTGGCAAGAACATCGGTTAATTGTGCTGACGTTGAGCTGGCCCCAAGGCTATTTTGAGCGCCACTATTACTGGATCTTGGCCGACTCAAACGCAGTGGCAGATGAGTTCTTTGCCACCGTCTGTCGTTGGAACTCTGACGTGCGGGATGAGGTAATGGTTTTTGAGGGCGGCCTATGGCATAAAAGCCGTGACTTATTTGAATCCATCCAAAGCGCTACCCTAGACAATCTGATTTTGGCGGGTTCCCTCAAAGAAGACATTTATGCCGATGTCGAACATTTTTTTAGTGCCAAGGCCATGTACACCGAATATAACGTCCCTTGGAAGCGCGGCATTCTCTTCATCGGACCACCGGGCAATGGCAAAACCCACATGGTCAAAGCCCTGATCAACACTAGCGGCTATCCGTGCCTTTACATCAAAAGCTTCAAAACTCGCCAAAGCACAGACACTGACAATATGCGAGTGGCCTTTGAGCGGGTGCGAGAAACGGCCCCCTGCATCGTCGTAATCGAGGACCTTGACGCCCTGATTGATGACGAAAATCGCTCCTTTTTCTTAAACGAACTGGATGGTTTTGCCCTCAATGATGGGGTTTTGATGATTGCTTCCACCAATCATCCGGAGCGGCTGGATATGGCCATCCTGGAGCGCCCCAGCCGGTTTGATCGCAAATATCATTTTGAGCTGCCCGGCATCCCAGAACGGACTGCTTACCTGGCGCTGTGGAACCAAAAGCTCAAACCAGACATGCAGCTCTCCCCCGCCCAGCTAGATGCGATCGCAGCCGACGCCGACGGCTTTTCCTTTGCGTATCTTAAAGAACTGCTGCTGTCATCGAGCATGAGCTGGGTGCAACGACGCGCCCCCGGCAGCATGGCAAAAATCATGACCGATCAACTCAACAAACTCAGAAGCCAGATGGAAAGCCAGTCATCCGATCCCATCCAAAATGGAGACAGCGGACATCCGGGGGCCCACAATTTGGAGAGCATTGCATCACTAGCCGCCATCAAACAGGCTGAGGGAAGCCTATAAAGACAAGAGAAGAGCCCAAATATAAATCACAGATTTCAGAACTTTCGTTCAGTCAATCAGGGCTCAACCTGAGATGGGGGAATAATTTGCAATAGATGTATAAACTACACAGTCAAAAGTTTTTATTTTTTAATCTTTAAAGGGTCAATTTACACCCATTGCTTAAGGAAACCCAACAACTTTTCGCTCCTTTCTAGATTGTTGCTTACCCTGGAGCCATCAACTGATAGGACACCTATTATTTATGGCGGCGATTTCTGACCACAGCAAACTGCTGAGTAAACCCCGAACCTTTTGGGCGCTTTGGATACTAGGTCTTGCTGGGGTATTTTCCCTACTCCTTGTCCCATTAACCCTACCGACTGGCGTTGAGCTCCCCGTCTCTGGCAGTACCTTAAAAGGGCTCAGTTTGTTACAACCCATCGTGTTATTAACGGCCATGGCAGGGTTAGGAGCAGCTCTGGCATCCCAGGTTGGCCTGGAGGTACCGCTCCTCCAAGCCATTTACGAGCAGCGTGGCATCGGCAAAGTGGCGCGATCACAGCTACTTGTCGCGAGTATTGCCACCCTGACTGTCTTCATTGCCATGATGCTAGTTCAAGGCTGGGCGGAGCCCCATCTCCCCGCAGCCTACCTGGCTATTAACGAAAACGCCGAAACCCTGCTGCCACCCGTTACTCGATTTTTATACGGAGGCATTACCGAAGAAATTTTAATGCGCTGGGGGCTAATGACCCTGCTGGTTTGGCTACCTTGGAAATTTCTCCAATCTGGCACCAGTCGCCCCAAACCAATCTTTTTTTGGGGGGCTATCCTCACCACTGCGCTGCTTTTTGGCATTGGCCATTTACCCCTGCTGTTTAACCTGGTGCCCCAAGCCTCTAGCTTTTTAGTCACCTACATCGTTGGGTTAAATGCCCTGGTCGGTGTCGCCGCAGGCTGGCTTTATTGGAAACACGGCTTAGAAGCCGCCATCATGGCCCACATTTTGTTCCATGTTTTAGGGCTGATTGTGCAATAGCAGACCGCTCGAGATGGCTCGTCAAATCCAATCTGTGCCAATTGCCAATCGGACGCCTCAATGGCACATTCCGGTTGGCAATTCGTCTCTAAATTAGGCATGTTAGTAGACAAATTCCTCTGTTTTCTGCCAACAAAATTGGGGGAATTCTAATCCTGCCTGCCCTGGTAGTGTAATCAGCCAGACACTAAACGGCTTTTATCAAAACCCATGAATCCCCATCACCGATCCAAAGAAGAAGACTTGCGCCGCCGCGAGGAAGCCCTCAAGGAACGCGAGATTCAGATCAGAATGCGCGAACTGGAAGCAGAGCTTGACCCCACCCCGGTGTACCCGACCGCTAAACATGAAGCAACCCCAAACAAAACCCCAGACAAAAAGAAGCGCCCCTGGTACAAGCGCCTGATCGAAATCGGCAAGTTTTGCCTGATTGTTCTGGCTGTCGTGGTAGCTGTCCGCCTAACCGCCTGGCTAGCGACTGCCATTCTCATTTTGGGCATTGCCTGGGTTGCCTACAAAATTTTCTTAGAAGGCGATCGCAATTAGTCCTGCGTCAAGCCTAGGGCTTTGGTGAGATGTTGAGATGGCGTTAAAACTCAGGCTGGACATCAGATCTATTCACCCATTTTTTACCCACTCACCAGCGCAGCGCACTCACTCCTCACCAGCGCAGCGCACTCACCAGTACGGCAAACCCCACCGAGCAAAAAACTAAACCCTATTCCTGAAATATCTATAGAAGAACAATGCCTACACTCCAAACCATCGACTTTTTCAGCGACCTTGATCGCGTTGCCAAAG
>JBCBQD010000129.1:0-15361 GCA_039820425.1 Cyanobacteria bacterium J06635_1 | reverse complement strand
ATTTTGGCCACCAACGTGCTGGACTTCCCTGAGTTTGTGCCCAAAGAACCAGAGCGGCACCCTATTGATATAGAGGGCGAATCCATCGGACTCACCCCTGATGAGGTGCTCACTGAATACAAGGCGCAACAAGGCACCGAGCGGGGGTTTCGCTTCTTGAAAGACCCCTTATTTTTTACCTCTAGCGTTTTTCTCAAATCTCCTGAGCGGATCATGGCCCTGAGCATGATCATGGGGCTGTGTTTACTGGTATATAACCTCGGCCAACGTCAACTCCGACTCGCTTTACAAGCCGCTAATGAGACGATTCCGAATCAATTAGGAAAACTCACCCAAACCCCCACCCTGCGATGGGTATTTCAATCCTTCATGGCTATTCATTTAGTCAGTATCAACGCCCAGCAACAGGTGGTTAACCTCAACGACACCCATCGAAAAATCCTGCGATTTCTCGGGTCTGCTTCTCAGGAATACTACTTGTTGAGTTGAGGGTTAGCTTTATTGTCAATGGGACACTTGTTAAGTGCGGAATGTCGGCTAGAAGCTCACGTTGATGGGGATTTCGACGTTTACGACAAGGCCGAGGTGCTAGAAGTTAGGTCGTTTTCGATCGATAGATTGCCGCAAGAACCCCTGGCCCACGATCACAAACAGCAGCTACAAGACTACCTTGAGGGAAAAACGGTGCTTGCCTAGGTTCAGAAGCTAATCTGCCCGAAACTTGGTAAAGACGGGATGCATTTACAAGGGCAAGCGCACGAATCTGATTCCCGAAAGACGGTTCTCGAAGGAACAACGTTCCGACAAATCTAACGGAAAAGCCTGGCGTATTTGATTAAGCTATCCAACAACTGCAAAGCAATCGTTGGATAGCAACCTAAGGAAAACCCTTATGAGGATGAGGACAGCTTGCGCTTCATAGCAGCCCCAAAACCTAGAACTGCTAGACCACCCATAACAGTCAACGGTTCAGGGACACGAACAGGATCGCCTACCTGAGCAACAACCGCCCCCTGTGGATCAGCACTAAAAGCGTCGTCGGACTGATCGAAGGGCGTTCCGACATTACCAGTATCGGCATCAAGCGCAATGCCCGAAGTCTGACCATCAGTAGCCACAGGATTGAAATTAATCACATCTGGGTTAGTTACGGCTACAGTTGCTGCCGCTGTAGCAGAAACGCCCCCTGTTAAAAGCAATGCTTTACCCAACATATATAAAATCCTCGGTAGAAGTTCCTAAAACTCAAAAACTAAGGCTATGAAGTAGCACTGCTGATGGTGTGCGAATGTTGCAGTGAATAACAACTACTATTGTTCTATTATGAACAGTGGCATTCTAGCAAGCGAATCAAGTTTTAGCAAATGAATTAAGTTTTGGTGAGGATTTAGAGGGGGAAACTATGGCAATTCAGAAAACCCCCGTATATCTTTTGTATTTGAAGATTCATGGACTTCACCTGCTGTGAAATCTGTGTTGAAGAACTTTTGATAAAGTTTTGGCTAACCCTGCGGACTATACTTCTTAACTAAAGGCAGAAAACTTCTGTTTTGTTCTATAAGCTGTTTTGTGAATTTTATACAGGCTGTCTGCAGTAGGGTTTGATTGTTCACCCGTCCCTCTCGAATTTTGGGTTTTCTGTAGATACGCGCCGTAGATAAGGAATGAAAGCACTCTACCCAGATCAATTTAAATCAGATCAGCTCAAATCAAATCGGCCTAAGCGTTGGAACTCCGCTTTGGTATGTTTATTCAGTGTGACTGTTGGCCTGGCTGCCATTCATTTAACGCTCACCTGGAAAACTGACAATACCAGTCTCTGGTTTAACAGTATTGTCTTTGGGGGGTTTATCACGTCCTTGGTTCTAGACAAACGCCACTGTCTGAGGTCATGGCACGAAAAAGCGGGCCCCCTATCAAGCCTTCTGGGCTGTACACTGCTGGCGGTTATTCTGCTCAAAAGTCGATTGTTGACCGGCGGTAACTTCCTAAACGTTTATCCTTTTGCGAGTGCGATTGGGCTCGTTCTGCTGGGTTTTGGGTTTTCCGGCCTAATCCGTTTCTGGAAAGAAATTACGCTTTTATTTTTCCTAGGTATTCCTCGAGTCATCCTGGATCCCATTGTTGATATCTCGCTACTGACAGCCCACGCCAGCAATATTATTCTTTCATTAACAGGTTGGCCCGTCTCTCGTGAAGGCGTTTGGATTCGGTTGCCCCACGGCAGCATTGAAGTTTACTCTGGCTGCGATGGGACCGTTCTAATCACTTACCTGGTCGGGGTTGCTATTTTATTCCTCCTCTGTATTCCTATTAAGGGATGGAAACGTTTCACTGTCCCATTTGCTGCGATTTTGATCGGGTTTATCGTCAATAGTTTTCGAGTTGTGATGATGGCTTTAATGGTCAATGCCAGCAACGAAGTTGGATTTTTCTATTGGCATCATGGGCAAGGGAGTCACCTGTTCAGCATGATGGGTACCGTCATTTTGGGGTTGTTTTACTGTTTCTTACTTGAGCAAAACAACTCTAAGTCTGGCGATGCTAAGGAGACCTAGCTAAATGCGTCTAGGCAAGCTGTTTTACCATTCGTTACTCATCTCTACATTGGGCGGTGTTTTCTTCGTCCTCATTAGCACCTTGCTTTTGCCGCCAAGAAAAAATCCTGGTTTTACGACCACATACCGCTTCAGTGATGCAGCTCCCCTGTCAGATTGGACTTACGTAGACAGTCAGGCCCTTGAATTAGCTTCTCCTCCAAAAAGATCTTTTGTGGATGGAAAACGGTATCGATATCGCCAAAATGAGTTTCAACTCAATGTAGATATGCGCTATCTGGTTGATACCGATGCACATATCCCCATTCTTTTTCAGAAATATGCTGTTCTTTCTGGTCTGTCTTTGATTCAGCACCATAAAACCAAGCTTGGATTCCATGGACTTTTTGAGAGTGAGCAACAAGCTCACCTGAGTGCGTGTATTAACCCTAGAGGAGGGAGTACTTTTACAAGACAGCAATTTTCAAAAAACCGCCTGATTCAGGATCTACATCCTGGTTCAATACTTCCCTGGCTAATGGGGTTGCGCCCTTTTCGAGACAGGCGATGTCTCTGGACAGATTTGTCTATCTCATTGGAAGAAATTTCAGAAGAGGAGGCCTATGAACTTTTAGAAATGGCCTGGCCTGAAATTTACCAATGGTGGCAACCTCGCTTTCCTGACAGTTAGGTTTAAATCTGATGGACTAAACAGAGTTTTGGTCGACTGTCTGGAAAGCCCTGTTCCCAGCTTTTGTCCTTGGAAAAGGTCTGGGGTCAGGGTTGAGTGCCTCTGCGGTTGATAATCATGTGCCTCCGATGAGTTTATGTGAACTGGTCGGATGCGATCGCACAGTCCCTGTAAATAAATATCAGTACCGCTAGAGGTCCGCTCCCCTGTATGAACTATCGCCAAGGGTTCCTGAGTTGTCTGATATTGCTATTGGGCCTACCTTCTGTTGCCTTTGCCCAGCCCACTGAGCCCAGTCCAGCGCCGCCCAGCGCCGCCCAACCTAGTCCAGCCCAGCAATTACAGGAGAGAGGGGAATCCTTAATAGAGCTAAGTGCCTATCGCAGTGCTGCCCCTACCCTGGAGAGTGCCCTGCGACTTTACCAGGAGGCTGGCGATCAGGATGGTATTCGTGACACCGCCTTGCTTTTGGGGGCAGCCTATTACCGCCTGGGCAAATATGGTCGAGCCGAGCGCACCTTACGACAGGCTGAGCGCACCTTCTCCCTGGCTCCCGAGCACCAACGTCAATTGTGGCTATGGCAGGGACTGGTCCAGCTGGAATTGGGGGATGCGCTGCAAGCACAGCGGTTGCTGACCCGTGCCCAAAGTGCTGGCGGGCTGACGAATCTAGACGAGAGCCGTCAAATTCGGATTGGCCTGGGGCAAACCTATCGGGTGCTGGGTCGGTACTCCTTTGCGCTGAGCTATCTAGAACAAGCCCGGCGAACCAGCGGCAGTCGCAGCGATCTTACCGCCGCAACGGCTGGAGTGGGAGATGTTTACTACGACCTGGGAGACTATGCCCAAGCCCAGGAAATTTATGCCGAAGCCCTGGCCCTGTCACAGGCCATTGGTGACCAGCTAGCGGTCAGCCGCAACCTCAACCGCTTAGGTCAAACCTATCGACAGCAAAAAGCCTATGACCAGTCGATTGAAGCTTTCCGGGCAGCCCGCAATATCGCCATTGCGATTGGCGACACCATTGGGTTAGAACGCATTCTCAACAACCTGGGCGAAACCTATCTAGAGCAAGGCGATCTGGGCTCAGCCGAAACTATCTTTGAAGAAGCTCTGGGGTATACCCGTGGGGCAGACATCTCCCAGACACGCAGTCTGCTAAACCTGGGGCAACTCTCCGCTGCCCGAGAAGACTATTCACAGGCCCTCGCCTTTTATGGAGATGCCTATGATTGGGCTGATTATCGGCAAGAACCCATTGGTCAGATCAAGGTGTTGGGGCGTCGTGCCCAAATCTGGTACCGACAAAATCAGCTGGCCGATGCCCAAGCAGAGCTGGACCGGGCCCTGGCGCTCTTTGAGCAGCTCAATCCTGGCCTGTTTGACCCGGAAAAAGTGTCTCTCTTTGAAACCCAGGCTTACCTGTATGAACTGATGCAGCAGACCCTAGTGGCCCAGGGGCAACCCGAGGCCGCCCTGGAGACGGCTGAACGGGGTCGCGCCCGAGCGTTTGCAGAACTGCTGACAGCCCGTGACCTGACGCCGCCGCCCTCAGTGGGGCAACTCCGCGAGCTGGCCCAGGCGCAGCAATCGACGCTGGTGCAATATTCGATTGTGCGCCAACCGTCTGCCAGCCATGCCAACTTTACCGATGAGCAACTGCTGATTTGGGTGATCCAACCCGAGGGTGCGATTACCTTTAGACAGATAGATCTGTCAGCCTTAGAAACCCCGCTGACGGACTTAGTGAAAACCACTCAGGCGGCCATCGGCGTGCGCAGTTTTGGTGAGTTATTTGAGGCTAATTTTCCATCCCCTGGACCGACGTTTACGGCGGCGGTCAACACAAACAGTGACGAGGTATTGAGGCAGCTACATACCCTACTGATTGAGCCAATTGCCGAACAATTACCCACAGACTCAGCGGCAAAAGTGGTTTTTGTTCCCCATCGCAGTCTGTTTTTGGTTCCGTTTGCAGCGCTAAAAAATGCCGAGGGGCGTTATTTGATCGAAGATCACACGATTGCGATCGCACCCTCCCTGCAAACCCTGGACCTGCTTCAGCAGCGTTCACCCGCGACCTCCTCAGATCTCAGACCCGCTGTGATTGTTGGCAACCCCCAAATGCCCAAGTTACCCCCCAGGTTGGGTGAGCATCCCCAACAGCTGACGGCCTTACCCGGTGCTGAGGCAGAGGCGGTTGCGATCGCGCCCATCCTCAGCACCCAGCCTTTGATTGGGGCCGCTGCTACGGAAACCGCCGTGCGGGCCCAGCTTAGCCAGGCTCAGACGATTCATCTGGCGACCCACGGCTTTTTTGATGATCAACAGGGCCTGCAAAGTGCGATCGCCCTGACCCCGGCCGCCGATGCAGCCATTACCGAACTTAATCTTGCCGACAGCGCCTCTGATGATGGGCTGCTGACCGCCCAGGAAGTCCTGGATCTGACTTTACAAGCAGATTTAGTAGTCCTCAGCGCCTGCAACACCGGGCGCGGCAAAATCACCGGCGACGGTGTAGTAGGGCTATCCCGTTCATTTTTAGGCGCTGGGGCAAATAGTCTGGTGGCGTCGCTGTGGTCAGTGCCCGATCGCTCAACGGCCTTTCTGATGTCCGCTTTTTACCAAAATTTGCAAACCAACCCTGACAAAGCCCAGGCCCTGCGCCAGGCCATGCTGACTACCCTAGAGCAATATCCCAACCCCCGAGACTGGGCCGCCTTTGTGCTGATCGGGCAGTAAGTTTAGGTTGTCCCGTTTAATTTTCAGATATCTTTGCGGATATCAAAGCCCCCCTTAATCCCCCTGTGATACCTATCACTAGAGCTCCTCAGCTTTACTCAGAGAGCCCTTAATGAGGACTCAGATTGCCATCAGAGGCCTCTTAGATAGCCCTGCGATATTAGGACTTAACAAAGCGTAAATCCTAATTTACCAAGGAGCTATCACCATGAAAAAATCACTCACCACTCTCTTAGTTGCAGGCTTAGCGACCGTTACCCTGGGCACCGCCCAGCCTGCATCAGCTCAGCTACTTGAGGACATTGGCATCGGTGCAGGGTCTGGCATTATCACAGGGACGATTCTCGGCGATGATGCGGGGCTGGACGACGTCGTTAATGGAGCCGCTGCCGGGGCAGCGGTAAACGCGGCCAATGGCGATGACGAGTCTCGCGATCTGGTGCGGGATGTGGCCGTGGGCGCAGGTACCAGCGGTGTGGTTGGCATTGTCACCAACGATGACTCGTTTCTTGAGAATGCGCTCCAGGGGGCGGCTGCCGGGGCGCTGATCAACCTCTTTGACTAGGCAACCCGATCAGTCTGCATTTTACCCAGGGGCAAAAAGGGTAAAAAGTGAAAAATGTTAAAATATAATCAAAGGTCTCTAGATAGCTCTGAGACCTTGAATGGGCAACTCTTGGGCAACTTAGCGTAATTCTCTATTGCAACTCCCATTTACAAGGAAAGGAGCTCTCAAGATGAAGAAACTACTCACAACTCTTTTGCTTACAGGACTAGCCGCTGGTACGTTAGGGGCAATCCTGGCAGCACCCGCTTCGGCCGATGATCTCCTTGAGGACATTGGCATCGGGGCAGGTACTGGTGTGGTCACCGGTATCTTTCTCGGTGATGATGTGGGCGTGGATGATGCGGTCAATGGTGCGGCTGCCGGAGCTGCTATCAATGTTGTTCACGGCGATGACGAGTCTCGTGACTTAGTCCGCGATGTGGCCGTGGGGGCAGGCACCAGTGGCGTTGTCGGTATTGTCACCAACGATGATTCGTTCCTCGAAAATGCTGCCCAGGGGGCAGCGACAGGTGCTGTGATCAATATCTTGAGGGACTAGCGCGTCTCTGGAGTATTGCAGTAAATCCATAGCTAAGTGAGATCGCACCGTTGCGTTGCCTCTTGACATTGACTCTTAAATTAAGAGGGGTGTGGGTAGCGGTGCGATCGCACGTTGATTATAAATAGACTGGATGACCGCTATGACACCCTAAAAACAGGCATAGTGGCTTGAGAATACTCCGGAAGTTTTGGGGCAACTTGGTAGTCTTTAGTACGTAATACTTCAGCACTGCGCTTGAGTTTCACACCATATCCATCAATCCCTTAGGATTCGGAGCCCCCTCATGAAAATACGTCACCTGGTTTGTACCGTCATCTTATCTGCTACTGTTGCAAGCAACCTGCTGTCCCTATCAGCTAGGTCTCAAGTGAGTGATCAACAATTTGCATCATTAACTTCCTATGGCATCTGCAACCCAAACACTCCCTCTGATTGTCAAGACTCTTAGCAGATCTTAGACTTATCCATGCTGAAGGTTGCTGGAAATGGCCTGAGATGGCTAGTCAAGATGATCACTACAAAATTTTTGGACTTCCTTAATCTCATTGATAGATTCCTGATCATCAGGACTTAGTTGTTTGAAGTTCTTGTCTTCATAGTCGTAGCCGTCTAAGAAAGATTGGGCAGAGGAACATCCCATCTGAATCAGCGTATGCAGAATTGCAGGGCGTTTATTAAGTGTTGTTGCTTCTGCATCGGACAAATCCCAAAGCTGCCATAGTAAAACGTCATTGTCAAAACTTGCTGAAGCTAGGGTCTGATTACTGCCAGGGTCGAATACGGTACTTGACACCTCCCCTGTGTGACGATCGAGCACTGAAATCAAATCGCCGTTTTGAACCATCCAGAGACGGATGCTGCCATCCCGACTGGCAGATGCGAGGAATAGTCCATCTTTACTAAAGCTAACTCGCGTCACCTCGTCAGTATGGCCTTCCAGCGTTCTGATCCATTTTCCCTCCATATCCCAGAGGTTAATTTTGCCATCTGCTCCACCAGAGGCAATGCGCTTTGGTTGAGTTGGGTTGATGGCGACCGTTAAAATATCGCCCGCATGATGAGTGGGGCTGAATTCAAAGATTTGTTTGGGGACTGCCTGGTTTTGAGACTCGTCAGGCATTTTCCAAAGGACAATTGAGCCGCTATCAACGGGGGCAGCCGTGGACGGTTGCAAGCGGGCACGGGTACTTGCTACCAAAAATTGATGATCAGCGCTAAAGTCTAGACCCGTCACACCAGCGGGATGGGGCAGGGTAATGTAACGATAGATTTTATCGTCCTCCCTCACCCGCCAAAGTTTTAGGGTGCTGTCAGAACCGCCCGACGCCAACCATTGACCATTGGGGCTAAATTGTACATTGGCCACCCCTTGATCAAGGGAGGATATGTTCGAAACAGGATGGGCTTGCTCCAGCTTTTGATTTGGCCTGTGAGTACTCATCCCCGGTTTCCAAATTTGGATATGGCCATTATTACCGCCAGCTGCCAGGAGCTTTCCATTAGGATTGCTGTAGTCTAAGGTCAAGACCCTGGTGCCTTCTTCATATTTGATGTGCGATCGCAGTGTGCCATCCCGACGCCACCACAATCGGATAGTGTTGACTCCACTCGAGGCCACCACTGCCCCATCGGGTCGAAAATCGACATCAAAAACTCGATTCTCATGGGGAAGCGGCTGCACAGGGCTATCAATATTCCACAGGCGAATATCGCCGTCGATGCTAGCAGAAGCCAGTATATGACTAAAAGACGCGAGGGAATTAGTGGCTACAGAAGAGGTAGGTTCTAAAGAAGTACTGGCTTCTGCCTCTTGCAACCGAGGTGAGAAAGCCAGACTCCAGATGTCATCTTTGTGGCCTTCTAACGTTTCTACCAAGGTCCCTTTATCCCTTAACCACAGGCGTATTGTCCCGTCAGCTCCTCCGGTTGCCAACATATTATCTTGAGGCCCAAAGCGAACCCGATAGACCCGTTTCCCGTGGCCGCTTAAGGTATGAGCGAGGGTTGGTTCTTGCGGGTGGTTTAGCGTCCACAGTTTGACCGTACTGTCATCACTCGCAGATGCTAGGGTAGCTCCGTCTGAGCTAAAAGCAATTTGCCAAATTCGCCCATCATGGTCATCTAGAAGATAAGTAGTCTCTTGTTCTAAATTTTCAAGTTGAATTACCCCGCTGACCCCAGCAAACGCCAGTAAGTTTTTCCGAGGACTAAACTGCATTGTGAAGATTGGGCGATCATGTTCAAAGGTTTTGAGAAGTTCACCCTCGAGTGACCACACTCTGACTTGCCCAGTGATGTCAGCAGATGCGATGTACTGCCCATCAAAACTAAATGCAATTCTAAAAACAGGCTTATCTGCTCCATGGCTAAGGACTGTAGGGTTACGAAACCCATCTGCCTGGGTCCACAAAAAAACATCACCATCCTCGCTGGCGGTCGCTAAATACTGACTACCTGGGCTAAATGCAACCTGATAAATATGCTTTTTGTGTAAGCGGGGTAGGGTCTTTTGAAGCTGACCGCTAGGTTGCCAAAGCTTGACAACGCCATCACGACTGCCAGTGGCAACCCAATGTCCATCAGAACTATAGGCAATCGCCTCGACAGCATCAGTGTGGCTAAAAGCTGTTTCATTAGAGAGGTTTGACCTAAAATTCCAGAAACGAACGGACTTATCTGCGCCGACTGACACCAATTGTTGACCATCTGGGCTAAAGGCCACATCAAACACGCTGCCAATATGCCCCTCTAAGCGATTAATTTCCCTAAGTTTGAGAGCAGTTCGATGTAGTGCTGTTGTGGCTTTAGCTCGCAAATTAGGCCGCAGATGTTGCAAAAAAAAGTCATTTCGCTTAACCTTTTTACCGGCTCGTAGCCCCACCACTAAAGCGTCTAAACCCTTACGATCATCTAAAGAGGTCACTAAGGCTTTGATCTCGCCTAAGCTGGTACTCAGGAGCAATCCGGTTAATCCAAATACCGTTGCTAAAATAACTGAGGCGTACAGCCCCTGCCGTTTTCTTTGTAGCGCCAGATAACGCTGACTGGCCCGAATATACTCTTGTTGTCGAGATATCAGCGGCTCAATATCCCAATTGTCTTGGCTGTCCAGGTGTTGACGCTGCTTACGCCAGTGCTGGATCTCTCGATAATCGTGACGGTTCATCAAGAAACGATCCTGGCGTTCTTGCTCAGCCCACTCATAGGCTTTGACCAGCAGCCGTCTGTAGGTTTTGAGATCTTCTAAATGGAGCTTTAGCGCTGTTAATAACTCACTCAAAGCCTGCTCAAAAGTGCGCTGTTCTCGAACGAACGAAACATATTGAATAGAAGACAAGCCAATGGATTCAAGCGCTTCCTGGCTATAACCTTTTTGACTAATGATCGGAATAATCCGCTTGTTATGGTGTCGAGCCCTTTCTAGTTCCCAAATACAAGGGGCTGACTGGACAGACTCAGGACAGACCACAAAGAAAAAGGTATGTGCCTGGCGAATCCCCTCCTCAGCCTCATCTCGCCAATCAGTTGCAACCGGGATACTGTCTTGATCGAGCCAGAGTTGCCAGCCTTCTCGTTCTAACCTATGACTCAATTTGTAGACAAATTGCTTATTATCATGGGCGTAACAAATGAAAATATCAGGGAATCCCTGACCCGAGGAGGATTGTGATTTTTTATCGAGAGCACCTGAGGCAGCATGGGCTGACTCAACGGCCTCCAGAAATGCCAGTTCCACTTCTGTAAATTGGAACTGGCGACCCAGTTTATGGGTATTAATCCAGCGTATTTGCTTTTTGACTTCTCTAAAATCTTCGGCTGTAATCAAGTATTGCGGTGGACGTCCTTTGTTATCCCACTCTGTTGAGCGGGCCAGCAATCGTACGTAGGTTTGCAGGTGGATAATATTTCGGGCAACTCGCTTAAAGGCCTTATCCCAAAGCGCAGACTGGATCTCGAAAGGGACTAACCGATCCAGGCAAGCGGGAAAGTTGGGTTTGTTTTTGAGCTGATCTTTGCAAACGACAAAAATCAGCTTGTTCAAATGCAGGGCTCGCTTTAAGCCTGCCATGGTTGTTTCACACCCTAAGGCAGCTTGAGAGAGGACTAAGACAAAAACATCTGCTTTGAAAATCCCATCTTCAATTTGTTGAGCGTACTCATGTCTGGTTTTAGGCGCACGATCAAAATTCGGAATATCATCAAAGTCAATCCAGGGATCTAAGCCTTCAGTACGAATTGCCTTGTCTAGTCGTCTGACAAAGTTGCTATCTGCAGCGGCATAACCGATAAAAATATCGTTCTCCCGGGGTCTGGAGACAGCTATCCGTCGTAGGCGATCTAGTTTTGGTAGCTGATAGGCAAGACGGAGCATATATTTCAAGACGTCAGATATATCCTTAAAGACTCGATACGTCGAACGGATATGAACAGCATGAATAGGATTGGAAGATCCTTTCAAACATACATCAGGCCATTTTGATTGCGGCGTAAACTTGCGATTTCTTTGCCAAGGCATAATTTTTAGGCATCGAATCTCCTCAGGTCAACGAACTATCATGCTTTATCAAGGGAGCTTAGACGGATTGGTATAGTGGAGTCAAAAGACCGTTTTGGATGTCATACCTTCTCTAAGGCCGTTAGGTGACCCATAACGCTAATGGGTCCCTAGGGATTAATTGGGAGGTTTACCACAAGGTATGCAGTGTGGGCCCTGACTGTATGACAACGCAAATCCACCCAACGAAATCACCTTAATGGACATGCCCTGTCTTGACTTAGCGCAAAATAATACAGATACTCTAGGCATTTCAATGTCATCGATCGCCCTTTGTGTTTCCTTGCGTCCTGCTTTGTGATTTTTATCGCACCAGAGGGAAATTCTCATGCATCAAAGCTCTGCCGATACCCGAGTTAAATCGACGTTCTCAAACGGCCAAACTTTCCATGTTTTAGATTTGCCGAACAGCTTGGGGTATCAAGATGCGCTGTCTGCCTTAGGGTTAAAAGGGCCAACCCCAAGCGCGGTGATTATCGGTGGGGCCAGTAATATGAGTCCCCAGAGTCAGGCAAGGTTACTGCAGGTTTTTACTCAGGTGTTAGCGCCGCTGTCCGAGTCCTTGGGTATTACGGTTTTTGACGGGGGAACAGATGCCGGAGTGATTCATATGATGGGCCAGGCGCGTCATCACATAGGGGGCAGCTTTAACCTAGTCGGGGTTGTGCCTAGGGGTAAGGCCCAACTGCCTGAACGCTTGTCAACCGCTGGCATTGGTATCAATTCTGAGGCTGGGTGTCAGTTAGAACCCCATCACACCCATTTTGTCTTGATTCCGGGGGATGAATGGGGCAGCGAATCAAAGTGGTTAGCGGAGTTTGCCTCGATATTGGCTGGTCCCTGTCCCTCGATTACATTGCTGATTAACGGCGGTAAGATCTCGCTTGTGGATTTACAGCTCAACTTGGCGGCGGGCAGAGAGGCGATTGTCCTCTCAGGCAGTGGTCGACTTGCAGACAAAATCGCCAAGACTATTGATGGCACTGAGCCTACCAATGATTTGACCATTCAAGCGCTGGTTAAAGAATACTATCCTCAGCAACTGACTGTGTTTGACTTGTCGAGCCCATTAGAGAGTCTAAACCACCGTTTAGAAGCCTATTTTAGGCCTGCTTCCTGAATCCTTTGAGTATCCAGACCTATGACTACGCCCGCCTCAGCATCGGATCATCTGGAGAATAGTCATTTGGGATCTGGTCGCACAATACTAGCGTTTGCATGGCAGCGTCATAACACCTATAGCAAGAATGCTTCTCAGTGCCGAGCGCGGTTTTTTTTCCTGCGAAATCTGATGCTTATCCTAAGTGTTTTAGTGATTTTGCTATCGGTTTTGCAAGTAAATCCGACCGTAGACGCAGCGAAACCATTCAGCTGGGAGCGACTTGCGACAGAGCCGAGGCAAGCGAGCATTGAGTTGCTGCTAATTTGCCTGCCGATTACTATCACCGCACTCCTGGCATTTTCAGTGAAGTTTGACCGGGGCAATAATTGGCTGCTGCTGCGGGGCAATGCAGAGGCTATAAAAAAGGAAATTTACTGCTATCGCACCCGCATTAAGGAATACAAAGCTAACCGAGATGAAGTTTTAGCCCAAAAAATTAAGCTTATTAGTGAGCGGTTAAAGGGCAGTACCGTTCATCAATCTGCCCTCAGACCTTATGAAGATCAGAACCAGATCAATTATCAGTTTGGCTTGATTCTTCGAGTGATGGCCTATGTTTATAAGATATTTCGCCGACTGGTTGGTGGGGTTTGGGGATATCTTTTTGATGTTCAAAGACAGACTGAGCCGAATGTGACTCAAGATGATAAGTTCTCTGATTTAGATGCAGATCGATATCTCACTTACCGTCTTGCGGAGCAATTTATCTGGTATCGCCATAAAACCCAGCTATTCGACAAACAGCTACAGCTCTTAGAAGCTGGGATTTATATCTTTGGTGGCCTGGGGACGTTTCTGGCAGCTGTCGATCAGTTTAGTTGGGTTGCGTTTACCGTGGCGATGACGGGCGCTTTGAGCAATTATCGAGATTATAGACGGATTGAATCTACTTTGATTGGTTATAACCAGGCGGCAGATGCGCTCTATGATGTTCATACATGGTGGACAGCGCTCTCCCCCTATCAAAAGCAAAAGCCAGAAAACTTTGACCTACTGGTGAGTAGCACCGAAGAAATTATTCGCAGTGAACATGTCAGCTGGCTTCAAGATATGCAAGATCAACTGGCTGAAATATATGGCGGCACTGAATCGGAGACAGAAACCCTTGCCTCGGAATCCGTGGACGCTCATCCTGTCGATAGTGTCTTGACCCATGGCAGTCCGCAAGCCTAAGAGCACTTAAAAATGGCCTTTCTTTTGTTTTAGCAATCTAACCGTTCCCAGCTGAGTTTGTGGGTAGCTTCATCCCAGTGCCAGCGCAGCAGGCTCAGGGGCTGGCGCAGCTGTATACCGGGCAGGCCTATCAGCTGACGAGGTACGTCGGTGGCCATGGCGATGGCTTCGCCTAGATCAGCGATGCCCCACTCGACTAAGTTTTTAACTCCATCTAAAAGAGGATGGGTGGTGCCTGCCAGGGTGCC
This sequence comes from Cyanobacteria bacterium J06635_1, assembly GCA_039820425.1. GTDB lineage: Bacteria > Cyanobacteriota > Cyanobacteriia > Phormidesmidales > Phormidesmidaceae > SIO4C1. The sequence continues at coordinate 1,144 of JBCBQD010000129.1, read as the reverse complement.
ATCGGGGAGGCGGGCGGTGCCTTGTTGGATGGTGATTTCGCGGGTATCCCACGGATAGGTGCCGTCGGGTAGCCCCAGGGGGGCGAGGGCATCGCTGACTAAGAATAGATTTTGGCACTGGTGTTGAGGGTTGCCGAGGCCGCCCCGTCGCGATCGCAACAGCAAATCTAACATCTGGGGCGACACGTGTTGCCCATCTGCGATCAAGCCGCAGCGGACCTGGGGGTCTAGCAGGGCGGCCCCCAGTAAACCCACCTCGCGATGGTGGAGTGAGGGCATTGCATTAAACGCATGGGTGACCATGGTCGCGCCTTGGGCAAAGGCGGTTTTGGCCTGGGCTGAGGTCGCTGTCGAATGCCCCAAACTGACCAGGATACCGTGTTCTCTTAGCCAGGGGATGACCTCTCCTGTAGGGTCTAACTCTGGCGCTAAGGTGATCACCCGGATCAGGTTAATATGCTCCCCCACCAGCTTTTGGATCATTTCTAAGGTCAGGGGTTTGAGATGTTCGGGGGGGTGGGCACCGCGTTTTTCAGGATTCAGGCAAGGGCCTTCTAAATGGACTCCCAAAATTCGGGCTCGACCCTCGGTGTTGCTGTGGTCGATAAAGTCTCCCAGGGTAGCCAGGCTCTGATGCAGTTTGGCCATGTCAGAGGTGACCAGGGTGGGCAAATAAGCATCTATCCCTTGGTCCCAGAGATATTGAGAAATTTTATCCAGGCGTTGGACATGGTCAGAGGTCAAATCGGTAAAGGCCAACCCCAATGCCCCATTGATTTGCAGATCTACCCCCCCTAACGAAAGCCAATCGCCATTAAAATCCGTGGCCTGCACAGGCCGCACTGCCATGCTGACCTCGCGCATGGGCAAGATCATGTGGGGGCATCCTTGGCGCATCTCTACGCAATAGAGCCCCTCGCGTCCGGGCAGTTGAGCGTTGAAAAAAAGCGTAATGTCCATGGTGTTGAAACTGGGCCATAGGGTATGGGACCGGGTTCATCCTAAAAGGGGGGAAGGCCCCTTGCAAAGGGGGCGTTGCTCTCCTCCCCCATCCTTGGTAACTTTAAGGGCGTTCAATTTAAGCCGGGAAACCCAGGTGGTGTAGGCATCCAGGAGTCAGAATTCAGGAGTCAGTGGGGGACTG
>JBCBQD010000128.1:0-15638 GCA_039820425.1 Cyanobacteria bacterium J06635_1 | reverse complement strand
CGCTTTTGATGAGTACCAAATCAGCGGATTCGATCGCGACGTTGGTGCCCGCCCCAATGGCGAGGGCCAAATTGGCTTCCAATAGAGCAGGGGCATCGTTGATGCCGTCGCCGACAAAGGCAACAGACTGTTCTGACTTGAGTTTACGAATCAAAGACGCCTTATCTTGGGGCAAAACTCGGGCATAGTAGCGATCAATCCCCAGTTCATCGGCAACCGTTTTAGCAACCGCCTCGGCATCCCCGGTGATCATCACGATCTGTAGGCCCATTTTCTGTAACTGATCCACCGCCTGTTTGGCCTGGCCTCGGACTTTATCGACCAGGCCAAACAGGGCAATCAGTCGGGTTTCGTCCATCAGTGCGATCGCACTTTCCCCTTGCTGTTCAATCGTCATTAGCGCCATCTTCAACGTGGGCGCTACCGACAGGCCCAACTCTTGTGCCCACTCGGGCCTGCCTACCCGATAACGCTGGCCATTGACAATTCCGTCTACCCCCTTCCCGGCCACCGCCTGGAAGTCATTACCGCTGGGCAGGGTGAGCTGCCTGGATTCTGCCTCTTGCACAATCGCTGCGGCCAGGGGATGCTCTGAGAAGGTTTCTAGGGCAGTTGCGATCGCCAGTGCATCATTTTCACTCACGTTGTCAGTAAAAATGTGACGAACCCCAAATTCTCCCTCGGTCAAAGTACCTGTTTTATCAAAGGCGATGGCACGAATCTGGCGAGCCCGTTCAAATGCCTCGCGGTTGCGGACCAAAATGCCATGTCTGGCTGAGAGGGAAGTGCCGTTGACAATCACCAGGGGAATGGCCAAACCCAGGGCATGGGGACAGGTGATCACGAGCACCGTCACCGCTCGATTAATGGCAAAGGTTAAGGCTGGACCGACGGAGAGCCACACTACAAAGGTCAACGCCCCGACGCCAATGGCAATCAGGGTGAGCCAATAGGCCAGCCTATCGGCGAGGACTTGATATTGACTGCGGGAAGACTGGGCTTCTTCCACCAGGCGCATAATCTGGCTGAGCGTGGTTTGCTCACCCGTGCGGATCACCCTGAGCGTGAGTGCCCCTTCACCGTTGACCGCGCCACCAACCGCTTCGTCTCCGACCTGTTTATTGACAGGGCGAGACTCCCCCGTTAAGAAGGCTTCATTAACACTGGAAGCGCCGTCAATAATCTCGCCGTCAATCGGGATTTGCTCACCTGGTCTCACTAAAATGGTGTCGCCAGTTTGCAGGTTGTCTATTGGCACATCCTCAATTTGGCCTGCTACCAGCCGATGGGCCATCGTCGGCACCAGATTTGCCAGATGCTCAAGCGCCCGGCTCGCCCCCTGCACCGAGGCCATCTCAATCCAATGGCCTAACAGCATAATGTCTACCAGGGTGGCCAGTTCCCAATAAAAAGGGTCCCCTTCTAACCCTAGGGAAACTGCCAGACTGTAGACAAAAGCTACCGTAATCGCCAGGGCAATCAGCGTCATCATGCCGATTTTGCTGTGCAGCTCAATCCAGGCTCCTCGCAGGAACACCCAGCCTCCGTAGGCGTAGATCACTATACTCAACAGTGGACTGACTAATCCAGAACCCGGAAATTGAATGGCTTGATACCCAAACCACTCTTGAAAAGAGGGCGCGAAATAGAGGACGGGCAGGGTCAGTGCCAGACAAACAAAAAATCGTCGCTGAAAGATCTCGGGAGTATGGCCAGCATGTTTATCGTGACCAGCATGACCGCCATGCTGGGAATGGTGAGCGGGATGGTGATGCTCAACATGAGCGTGATGCATGGATACGCCTCCCCTGAAATTATCTTGCGCGAGATGGACCTAAAATGCCCTAGGGTAAGCTCTATCATTCAGGTCAATCTACCCAATACAAGGTTCGCGAACAATTATGAAATCAGCGTGAAATGCTTACCAACACTCAATATTTCTTAGGTTTTATTCACTTGTCGCAGTCACGATTACCGTCTGAGTCTATTCTTTGTAGCCCCAAAATGTTGTGTTGGCGCTTATTTAACTCCATAAAGTCTTGTTTATGAGGTTAATGGAGATTCTCCTCTTGTAAACTCATAATGTCTGAACCAGCCCCCATCATTTGGGGTGGGATGTTTCATCCCTATTTCATATTTCACCGTCAGGATATGTTTGGGTGAGTTAAATTCTGTGTGGCGAGCTTGACTCTACATCTCACTGGAGTTCCTATCCTTGAAATGAAGGCAGGAGCTGAAATTTGCAGGTCTAAATATCTATGGGAACGATAAAGAGAAGAGAATTTTTGGGTCTGAGTACAGGGATGACAATAGCAGCTTTGCTGTCTCAATGCTCCAGAGGGCAATCTCAATCAGGCTCATCGGGCACAGCTTTGGCACAAACTCAGACCTACCGCAGTGAAGGCGGTCTACTCAGGGTTGATCTAGACGCTAAAGCTCAGCGAGTCCAGTTAGGTAACCGCAGCGCCAACCTGCTCACCTACAACGCTCAGGTGCCAGGTCCCAGGCTGGAGGCCAAGCCAGGGGACACCGTACAGATTCGCTTTACTAACCGACTCAGCCAGCCCACCAATCTCCACTATCACGGACTGCATATTCCCCCCACAGGCACAGGCGACAATGTCTTTCTAGAAATTTCTCCTGGTGAGAGTCAAACATACGAATTTCAGATTCCTCAAAATCATCCAGCCGGAACATTTTGGTATCACCCCCATTATCATGGATTAGTGGCCGAGCAGCTGTTTGGCGGGCTGGCAGGGCTGTTTATCGTCAGGGGAGAACTTGACGAAATTCCTGAAATTAAGGCCGCTCAGGAAGAATTTCTGGTTCTCAAAGACTTTGCCCTGGATCGCAATGGGAATATTTCTCAACCGGGTCACATGGCTCAGATGACCGGGCGGATTGGCGACCTGCTAACAGCCAATGGTCAGTTTAATCCGGAGTTGCGAATATCTAAGGGAGGGCTTCTACGACTCAGGTTGTTGAATGCATCCTCCTCTCGTTTTTTTCGATTGTCTCTCCAAGAACATCCCTTTTACCTGATTGCTACGGATGGCGGTGCAATCTCTGAACCTATCGAGCTGAACACCTTAGTGCTGGCTCCCGGCGAAAGAGCAGAAGTGCTCGTGCGCGGCATCCAGGAATCAGGGCAGTATCGACTAATAAATCAACCCTTTAACCCGGCCCAGGGAATGATGGGCGGCATGGGCGGCATGGGTGGGGGCATGATGGGCGGTTCCCAAAATCAGGGCAGGTCAGAAACGGTAGCAACCCTCACCTATAGCAGTACAACCACAGACACCCCTTTGCCCACCCAGTTGATTGCCGTTGAGCCTTTACCAGAACCACAAACTACACGACAGTTCTCGCTAAATCACGGCATGGGGAGGGGGATGATATTTCTCATCAACGGCAAGGCCTTTGGCCATAGCCGTATTGATACTCAAGTAGAGCTTAATACCATTGAAGATTGGGAGATCATCAATACTGGCACGATGGCCCATCCGTTTCATGTTCACGTCAACAAGTTTCAGGTGATCAGCCGCAACGGCCAGCCGGCTCCCTATTCTGCATGGAAAGATGTGGTGTCGGTGAGTCCTGGAGAACGTGTCCGCATTCGCATGCACTTCCGAGATTACACGGGCAAAACGGTTTACCACTGTCATATTTTAGATCATGAAGACCTTGGCATGATGGGGATTTTGGATATTCAGTCTGCTTAAGATTGTTGACTTATCCATCCCACCCCTCCAATAAATCTCGCTTTTGTCGAAACGCCTCTGCCATGAAATCCATACAGGTTTGAATGCGTGCCGTAGACACCAGATCTTTGTGGGTCAAAATCCACACATTGTGACAGGGCGCGCATTCACCCGGAGGAACTCGCTTTAGTCCAGGTTCTGTATCTCCCATAAAACAGGGTAGGCGAGCTATCCCAAAGCCCGCTTTGGCAGCCGCCAGTTGCGCTATCACATTATTCAATCGCCCCCGCACGGGGGACCGTGGGAAATTCACTTTTGAGTACCCAATCAGGATAAGAGATAGGGGCATCCCAACCAATCCAGTGGACACCCCTAGTGTCCGTGGGCAAGTTGTGGGTTTTCAAATATTCATGGGAGGCATAATTGGCGCAGTGATAACAAATCACTTTGCAACCTGCTAAATGTTCAGGAGGGTTCTTCGTCACCCGAATTGCTACGTCTGCCTCTCGTTAGACAACTCTAAAAACATTTTGCCCATTTAAGGGATATTGTCCGGTGCTTGCCATCGGTCCCGCGGTCGTAGTCCCCGTTGTAAGCGCATAGGGGTGAATACGGTCGGCGATCTAAGGTTATGTTCTGTTTTGAAAGTAGTCAATTTTCAGGAATACGCACTAATTTAGAGGTAGGTTCCTTCAAAAGGCGTTTGGAGTACTTTCAAATGAAATTTAGGTTAAAAGCAGTTTTAATGGGCGGGCTCCTGGTTGGGTTGCTGGGCAGCACAGCAAGGGCACAGCTAAATCAACCTGTGATTACAACTGAGCCCCCCCTGCCGGGACAACTCAGCGACCCCATTGCTCGTGTCACCCCGGTGAATGGTCGCATCACCATTGAGCTTAAAAACGAGACTGGCGCTAACCTGACCTACGAGGTATTTGGGATCACCGATCAGCGCACCCTGATGGCTGATGATGAACCCGTCATGTTGCAAAATATCCCACTGGCAGCGACCATTACCTTGCTGCGCCAGGACAATGGCTTGATTGATATCACGGCCAGCAGCGAAGAAGCAGGCATGCTATCGATCTCTATCCTGCGGGAAACTAATTTTGACGATACCCAGGGGGTGATCGACATTCAGCCAAACGGGTCAGTTTTTGTGAACTAAGTTGACCAAAAACCCTTCAACTGTGCTCAATCATGTAAGTAGCTTGCAACCGATACTCACTCCCGGGGGATATCTTTATGACCTCGTCAGCCGCGTTTGCAGTCTCTAAGCAGATAAAACTTTTATAGTCATCATCGGCCAGATCAGCCATTTTGGTGGAAATTTCTGCCCAAGGGTTCCACACGATGGTGGTCTGGCTACCCTCCGTTGTGATCCGGATATGACGGCCCAGGGTCGGATCGTCAATGACTAGCTCGGAGGGCACCAGGGTGTAGATGCGATCGACTTCTGCTGAGACAGTCACTGCCCCGACCTGGTCCTTTTGCGCCCCGTCGTCTACCTTATCCAGATAAGTCGTGTCTTCTAACCCCAGGACTTTGACCTGGTTGATGTCGCCAATGGTGAAGTAAGTGTGCAGCGCCTGGGTGATTGAAACGACTTCATCGCCTTTATTTTGGGTAATCAGCGCCACTGTTAGCTTCGCACCCACTGTGATTTCGAGGGTCAGGGCAAAATCATAGGGCCAGATCTCTCGGGTCTCATCGCTGGTCGTCACCGCCAGGGTCACCTTTGTATCGCCAGCCGAGGTGATCTCAGTGCCCTGCATTTGCCACATTCGGTTGCGCACAAAGCCGTGGCTGGGACGACCTAGCCCTTCGGGGTCGGGGCCAAACCAGGGCCAACAAATGGGAATACCCCCTTTTGTTGCTTTGCCGGTTTTGTAATAGGCATTTTCGCTTACGAACATCAGGTCTGCAGACTCGCCTACCGGTTGAAAGGAAAGGACCTGGCCTGCATAGATAGAAATCAAGGCCGTGGCTTTGCTGTTTTCGATGGCGATGACCGGAAAGCCACCTTTGCCCTCAATAATCTTGAGCTGACCGGCAATGCCGTAGTGGGTGTTTAACTGCTGGATGTTCATATGATTTCGCTTTATTTCGTTTATAGATTCATTCCATACTAACCAAGCGCGATCGCAAGGGCATGTCTTTTAACCCACAACGGATAGTTTTTATTCATTGGTTTTAGGGGCTTTATCCATCCCAGCAATGCTTCTGTAATATTTAATCAGTCGTTGATTTGCTCCCTTCAACCATGCTTGATCGCCTTGTCCGTCCTTTAGTACGCACCCAGATTCAACTGCTGACTCAGACTCAGTCGGCGAGTGCTCGTTTAGTGAATATGGTGTCTCAGTGGCTGGGCTATCTAGGTATTCAGGCCAATGTGACCCAGTTGACGACTCGCAACGGACAGGTGCAAATTTCGTTGGCAGTGGGTCGTCCCGACCAGTGTAGCGAAACCGAATGGCGGCAAATTTTGGACAATATTAATCAGCAGACCGACGTCCAGGACGAAGCAGATATTTTGACCTATGCGAGTATGCCTCGGCAGCAGCAGGTTAAAGTCCATCGGTTATTGGCCCACATTATCCACGTCGGGAATCCAGAGGCAGTGATGGTCTGGGATGATTTGCAACCCCGTCTCAAAAAAATAGGATTGGGGGATTCGATGCTGCTAGAAATCAAATCAGCGATCAAAGTGCCTGCCATGCTGGATACGTTGCTCGATGATCTAGAGGCAGAGGTAGCGGCGTTTGTACTGTCTCGGGCCATTAGCATTGCCCTAATTGATCGCGAAATTAATCAGGGGGAAGATACCGCCCTCAAAGCGATTTACGGCGTTCTTGAAGGCAAAGCTAAGGTCTCGGGCATTTAGCTTGGCGGCGGTTGATCAATGGCGATCCCTAGACAAATTAGCAGCGAACATAAAAGTCGCAGAGGTTGAACGCAATCAAAACGGGGCCCCTTAACACTCCGCTTATTTTTGAATAAAGCTTAGGTGAAACTACTTAATTCGCTTGATCAAGCCAGGGGCTGTCAGGGACATTGAGGACTAATCAGAATAGAGTTGCTTTTTGCGATTTTGAGTCATCTTGAGTCAAAAAGGCAGTTTATTCTGGTTTGCCCTTGACTTTATAAAGAACCGCTTTAAGTAAATGAGTCAATCCCTAACCGTTCCCTGGAAATCCCCCCTATCAGTGACAGCCCCTGCTGGGAGACCATCTGCAAAAACTGGGCAGTTGTCCAACATAGAACTTGTTATTCGCTGTCAGCGAAATAGTCGTCCGGACCCAACTGCTTTTTCTGAGCTGGTCAACTGCTATCAGCCCTATGTGAATAATGTGCTGTTTCAGCTAGCGTCAGATTGGTCAGATCGAGCTGATCTAGCCCAAGAGGTCTGGATCCGAGTTTATCGGAATGTTCATCGCTTGCAGGACCCCGTTAAGTTTAAAGGCTGGCTGAGACGCATCATCACGAATTTGTTTTACGACGAGCTGCGCAAACGCAAGCGGTTTAGTCAAATCGTGTCTTTGGATGCGCCCCTTGCGATCGCAGAGGGGCAAATCACCTGGGATTTGCCCTGCGGGTGTCCGAGTCCGGACGATAGGATGATGACCCACGAATTTTACGATAAGCTCAGAACTGCGATTTGTGAGCTGCCTGAGGTGTTTCGCACGACGATCACCCTGCGTGAGCTACAGGGGTTGACCTACGAGGAAATTGCTGACATCACGGGTGTTTCGCTGGGCACCGTTAAGTCGAGAATTGCCCGCGCCCGCGACCGTTTGCAACGCGATCTCGGTCAATATTTGGATGTGTCTTCCTCGAATGTGATGGCGGCTTGACCCGTCAAATCCATAGGTCTGCGGTGAGTAAACCTTGATTAGGCCTGCGGTGAGTGAAATTTGATTAGACCTACGGCTAAATCTTTCCAACAAATCGACCGGGATTAAAGAGGCCCTGGGGGTCAAAGTTGGCTTTGAGCTTTTGCATGATGCTCAGGGCGTTGCCCGAGTATCCCCAAGTTTCTATCTGCTGTTTAATCTCAGCAGGCGCTTTTAAGATCGTGAGATAGCCTTGATGGGCTTCACAGTGCGATCGCAGTTTCCCAATTAAATCAGCGGTTTTTTCGTTGGCCTCAAATCGTAGCAACCCAACTCCGCTAGCATTGTGCAGTCGGGCTAGCCAACCCTCGGGCAGAATCGTCTCGGCTAACCGTAAAAAGTCAATGCCGTGGGTGGGTAGCATGCCCACCTTACAGAGCACGCTGGAGTCGGGGTTAGTGATAAAGGCGGTTGAAATCGCGGACCAAAGCGTATCTTCTACGGTTTGAATTTGGGCTCCGGCGGTTTCTGAGAGGGTGCGAAGGCGATCGATTTGCTCTTGGACACCGGCTGAGATGCCCTGGAATTGGGCGATCAGGGAAAAGGGGGAAGGGGGAAGGGGGAAGGGGGAAGGGGGAAGGACACCAGCCAGGATGTCTAGGGCAACGGGGGTGAGACCAGAGAGTCTGGCCCCGAGGGCGACTTTGCGGATGGCATCTGCACTACCCATGACAGCAATGGTTTGGGAATATTCGGGTTGTGGAAAGAGGCGCAGGGTGAGTTGGGTGAGGATTCCGAGGGTGCCGTAGGCACCGGTCATAAGCTTCATCAGGTCGTAGCCAGCGACGTTTTTGACCACTCGACCGCCTGCTTTAACAATCTCGCCATCGTGGCGAACAAACTGTACCCCGATTAGCATATCGCGGACGCTGCCGTAGCGCTGTCGCAGGGAGCCTGTGTCAGCAGTGGCCACCACCCCTCCCAAGGTGGCGGTCGCAGCATATAGGGGATCTAGGGCCAAAAACTGTTGATGCTGTGCTAGCTGCTGTTGCAACGCAGCAAACCCAACCCCAGCCTCAACTCGGACGGTAAAGTCTTCTACCCAGTGGTCGATGACTTGATTGAGTCTGGCCGTACTGACAACAACATCTATGTGCTTTGCAGGGTTTCCCCAGCCTAACTTTGAGCCCTTGCCACAGGACAAAATACACCAGTGATTTTGGGCACAAACCTTAACCACAGTTGCCAGCTCTGCTTCAGATTGGGGAAAGATGACACAGCCCGCAGATAAGTCAAACCCGGCAGCCCTGAGTTGATGTTGCCAAGTCTTATCTAAATCATTGCCCCGAATGACTTGTTCGGCACTCAGCAGAGACTGCAGGTTTTCAGCGATAACGACCATGGCCCCACAAAGGTTGCTACAGCCTTATAGTGTACGCGGTCGTGTCCTGGCTTGAGGTAACACCCCACCTCCCTGGGTTAACCGTTGCCAACTACGAAGATCTCAAACCCGTCAAGACGCTCTCCTCTAGCCTGATTTTGTGCTTCAGATTACAAACAGGGGACGCTTTATAAAGTTGCATAATGTTTGACTAATCAATGCCAATCTTAACTGGGCCAGATGAACGACTGGGGTCACTGTCAACGCCTCGACGTTTTCTATAGTCTGCATAGAGTTGATCGCGCCAGTCCCAAAATGACTTAAATTCTTCGACATCGGCGAGCCCAGGGACGCCCTTGCCGCAGATACCTTCGGGTAAATCGAGGTATTGCCGCTCTGGAAACTTGACATACATGGAGAGCCCCGCCACCGCGAAGTCAGCCAGGGTGGGTTGCTCACCGACCAGATAGGGGGTTTCGCTCAAGATCAGGCACAGGGCCTCTAAATCCTGTCGCAAAATATCTGTGGATGCTTTAACGGCGTCGGGGCCAAACCCGACGCCGACGCCGAGCAGACTCAAAACATCACCCGGGACAGCGCCCACCAGGGTTTTCAGCAAGTCAGGGGTAGAGGCAGGCAGCAGAGCTGTTCTGAAGTTAGGATGTTGATTGAATGCGCCAATCATGGCTTTACGGGCGTTTAGTCCAATTGATTCATCTGCCCAGGCTTCCATCATCAGGCAGAGGCCTCGTTGTTTGCCCTCTGTGGGGATGAGCGGTCGATCAGGATAGGTCTGATCGAGGTATTTTGCGATCGCAGTTGAGTCGGGGACCACGGTACTGCCGTCTTTAAGGACAGGTACCTGACGCTGTCCTGATCTCTGGTAGAGATCGACCTGACCGACGCCGGGGGTTACCTCAATGGTTTTATAAGGCAATTGTTTATAGTCCAGCACCAGACGGATTTTCTCACTGTAGTGAGAGGCTTCAAATGTATATAGTTCCAGCATATGTCTGCGCGAAAATTGGGTAACTGTTGATTATTCTCCGACAAATCAACAATGATTTCATCTATCAAGCGTTATAGGCAGATGGGGTAAGCCTTTAAGCAATCTATCAGCAATCAATCTCATCTTTTTTTTACAAAGTTTCATGAAAATTTGATTGATTTGGGTTAAGGTAGTCCTCGAGCAGTTAAACGTTGACCCGCAACTATCTCTTTGAGTGTTGCAGATAGACAGTAATAAACAGAAAATCGTTCCTGAAACAACTGTTGAATCACATTCAGTTCGGAAACTTATAGTTTTTCCCTGACGGCAGATTGCAAGGCTGAATGTGGCCAATGACTACTTAATGATTCAAGTTTTTGACCACTCTTTGACCACTCAGATATTTAAGGAGGTTTGTATGCGCGCCATGCAAGCTAAGACATTAACAAAGACGCTTTTATTTTCTTTGGGATTGGCTGCTACGACCACCCTCACTGCTTCTGTTTCTTTTGCTCAAATCAAGCCTGAAGCGGCCAGTGCGCTGGAGACCGCTACGGTTGAAGAGACCGCAGAACTGACTGAAGAAACAAAGCCTGAAGCGATGGAGCCTGCTCCTGTTGAAACGCTTGAAACCGCTGAAGAGATAACCCCTGCCGTCGATGACGCCGAGGCGATGGAGCCCATCGATGGGGCAGAGGTTGTGGAAGAGCCCATGGCCCCCGTCGACGAGATTGAGGCAACTGACCCGACTGCACCCATCGATGAGATTGAAGCAACTGACCCGACTGCACCCGTCGATGAAATTGAAGCAGCTGACCCGACTGCACCTGCAGAAGATCCCACCGCTGCTGACGAGACGACTGAGCCGACCGCTGTTGACACAACAACTATGACAGTTGTTGAACTGGCTGGTAGCAGCGAATATTTTGAGTTGCTGACCGCGGCTCTAGAGGCGGCTGAGCTGTCGGAATTACTCTCTGGTGAAGGGCCTTTCACAGTATTTGCCCCGACTGATGAGGCGTTTGAGGCTTTGCCCGAAGGCATGCTCGAGTCCTTGCTGTTGCCTGAGAACAAAGACACCTTGATTCAGGTGTTGTCTTATCACGTGGTCCCCGATGCGGTTCTCTCTGAAGACCTGTCGGCGGGTGAAATCACTACCGCTGAGGGGAGTGATATTACCGTTTCTAACGTGGATAGCTTGATTCAAGTCAACGAGGCAAATGTCTTGCTAGCGGATGTAGAAGCCAGCAATGGCATCATCCATGTCATCGATCAGGTGATTTTGCCCCCTGACATCGCGGCTCTGATCGAGTCAGAGGGTGAAGAGGTGGGTGAGTCGGCCCCCGTTGACGGGGAATCAGTCTCTTCGGCTGTGGAAGAAACGGCTATCGACGAAACAACGGCTGAAAATGTTTCTGAAACCGATGACTCTGTTGAAAGTCCAGAGATGTAGCCATCGGTTGAAACTCTTTTCTCCTTATGCAGTCATGACTATATGAGGAGAAAAGATTTCCATAGTCCTTGCCAAACCTACTGTGTGCGATTCTCTTCAAGGATGAGAAAGACCTTTTCTAAGGAATCGCGTCAAGGGGACACCACTTGATTTGGCTTTTAATCAAACAGCTAAGCTCTGGAGATATTCCAGGGCTTTTTCTTATGTTCCAAGGGCTACGGTGTACACACAAGTAGCTAGATCCCCCTAAATCCCCCTTGAAAAGGGGGACTTTGAACTCCGGTTATGTTCAAAAGCTTACGCTATGGTCCGGTTCCCCCCTTAACCAAGGGGGGCTAGGGGGGTATTAACATATCACTCTATTGAGTTTGTCTGGCTAGATTCTGGATCCTCGGGACCTGCCAGCATGTCGCTGGTACCACAGGTGACGGGCAGCTGGGTTTTGACGGTGACTTGACTGTAGTCCAGATTTTGAACCAGCTGGCTGACCACCAGCTCGGCCCGTTCATTGGCATGGCTAAGGATGCCTTGTTCGCAGGCGGCCTGTTCTATTTTCTTGAGAGCGGTGGTTTGAGCCAGGCTTTGTAGCTGGGGGGCACGATCGGGCCCCAGACCGAGCAGGCCACGACTGTAGTCGTATACCCGTGATTGGTCTAAATCAAGATTACTGTCTAAAATTCGGGGCGCGGGCAGGGTCAGCGTTACCTGCCTGGGGACCTCTAAATCTGCCCCAGTTGAGGGCGGATCTGAAACGGTCACATCGGTGATAGAGATTTCGCTGAGGTCCAGCCCAGCGCGGACTTCACCATAGGCAATATAGAGCAAATTGGTTTTGCCAATGGTGTAACCGCCAAAGGTGCGATCGCTGGCGGTGGGGACCACGACTTCCATCGAAAAAATAGCGGTGGTTAATTCGCTGGCATCGGCGATCTGCTGGACGACCACAGTCCGGGCATCGACTGTTTCTTGAGGGGGTGACGGGGTGACCATCATTTTTAGCCCCTCTAAAAAACGCGGCCCCGAGCGCCAAAAGGCGTATCCCGCAAAGGCCCCTACCAAAAGGGCACCCCCCGCCATCGACGCAGTTAAGTTGCGCATTAGCCCAAAGGGTGAAAACCGTCGCGGCTGAGGTTTGGGCTGATGCCTCGTAGCTGGTGACTTTCTTTTGCGCGCTTGAACCCGCATTGGCTTTTTATCCTTCATGCTTTAGTTATCCTGCACTAGGCGCTTGCCGTGATGCCCCTATCAACCTTCCCCACTCACCGTTACCCCATTCCCCATTATCCAAAATTAATCAATCCTCTGTTTTTTGAGCACCCATCGCACAAACATTTTTTCTAACTCGATCCACACAAACAGTAGCGTACTGAAGCCGAAACAGACAGCCAGTTCTTGGCCTGATAATATATTTGTACCAAAAAACTGCCGTAATGGCTCGACATAGATTAGCATCAGCTGCAAGGCGGTGGTTATCACCACGGCAGCCAGGACAAAGGGATTTGAAAAAGGATTTAGCTCAATGGCCAGGCGGCTGTGCGATCGCACTGAGATCGCATGCCCCATCTGGGCCAGACACAGCATGGTAAAGACCATGGTTTTCCAGGTGTTGGGGTCGCTGGGGTAGCCGTCGGCGTGGGTATAGTGAAAAGCCCAGACCATCAGGGTGACGGTGATGAGGGTAAAGATAATGCCTACGCGGACCATATACAACCCCAGTCCACGGGCAAAGATGCTTTCTTTAGGATGGTGAGGGGGGCGATCCATCACATTGGGCTCGGCGGGCTCTACGGCCAGGGCCAGGGCTGGAAAGCCGTCGGTGACCAGATTCATCCACAAAATCTGTAGGGGCGTCAGGGGCACATCCAAAATCGGCAGCAGGATAGGCGACAGGGCGATGGTGAGGACTTCGCCGATGTTAGAGCCGAGGATGTATTTTACAAACCGGCGAATGTTGCTATAGACCACGCGCCCTTCTTCGGTGGCGGCAACAATGGAGGCAAAATTATCGTCGAGCAGTACCATGTCGCTGGCTTCTTTGCTGACATCGGTGCCGGTGATGCCCATGGCGATGCCGATCTCGGCTTGTTTGAGGGCAGGGGCATCATTGACGCCGTCACCGGTCATGGCCACGATCTGGTTTTGGCTTTGTAATGCCTGTACGATGCGCAGTTTGTGCTCCGGTGATACCCGTGCATAAACACTAACGTTGCGAACCGCCGTCTCCAGGTCAGCTTTTTCCATGACTTCTAGCTCACGGCCCGTGAGGGGATACTGTTGTGATTGTGCGATTCCCAAATCTTCTGCCAGGGCCTGGGCGGTCAGGGGGTGGTCGCCGGTAATCATCATGGGGCGAATGCCTGCTGCCTGACAGCGTTTGACAGCGTCTTTGACCTCGGGGCGAGGGGCATCGATCATCCCCACCAAGCCAAGCCAAATCAAGTCAGCCTCGACCTGGTCTACCTCGGTCTCGGAGGGGATGGTCTCTAGGGGTTTATAGGCAAAGCCCAACACCCGTTTACCTTTGCTGGCAAGTTGCTCGTTAGTGCTTTGAATCTGAGTCCTTACGGTGGGGGCGAGGGGCGCAATTTGGGGTGAGGTTTGGATGCGATCGCACTGCTCTAGCAAGATTTCTGGTGACCCCTTAGCAAAGACCCCATAGGGGGTAGTTGCCAAAACCCCCTGGAGAGAAGGCGGGTGCCAGGGCGATTGTTCAGCGCAAGCTGCCGCTGACCAGTCCACCACTACGCTCATGCGTTTGCGCTCTGATGAAAAGGGAAAATCAATCCGACGCTCCCATGGGTGTGAAGCCTGCAACAGGCCAGCTTTACCCGCCAGGGTGACCAGTGCTCCCTCGGTGGGGTCGCCCAGGATTGCCCATTCCCCATTCTCTTTTTGGAGCACCGCATCGTTGCACAACAGACAGTCGAGTAAGAGCAACCCGACTGCGGGGTGTTGCATCGGGTCGAGCCTTTTATTTAAGATCGCTTTCGAGGTTTTAGTGCCTGAGGTTTTTGCTGAGGTCGGTAAGGGACAAAAATGACCATCGGGAGCATAGCCGCCGTCGCCGTTGACCGCCAGGGACTGATCCACAGTATGAATAGACTGCACCACCATTTTGTTTTGGGTGAGGGTGCCGGTTTTGTCAGAGCAGATGGTGGTTACCGAGCCCAGGGTCTCAACCGCAGGCAGTCGACGGATCAGGGCATGGCGCTGCACCATGCGCTGGGTGCCCAGGGCCAGGGTCACGGTAATCACGGCGGGTAGCCCCTCGGGGACCACCGCCACTGCCATACTCAGTGATACCGTCAGCAGTTCCTCAAAGGCCTGCCGCCCAAAGGCAAACACACCACCAAAGACCACCAGCGCCACCAGCACCAGGGACCCAAATACAAGGGTGTTGCCCAGCTGCCCCATGCGCTGTTGCAGGGGGGTGGCCTCTGTTTTGACCGATTGCAATAGCCCGGCAATATTCCCCAACTCAGTTTGCATGCCCGTGGCAGTGACCATCATCTGGCCCCGCCCGTTGACCACCTCAGTCCCCTGAAAGGTTAAATTACCCCGATCGGCGAGCTCTGTTTTGGGGGCCAGGGTTTGCTGGGCCTTTTTAGAAACCGCCGTGGCTTCACCGGTCAGCGCCGACTCCCGGACTTGCAACTGGGCCGCTTCGATCAACCGCCCGTCGGCGGCGATTTGATCCCCGGCTTCTAGCAACACCACGTCCCCCGGCACCAGGGCCAGGGCCGGAATTTCCTGGGGTTTGCCGTCTCGTACTACGGTCACATCGGGTGAGGACAGGGCTTTTAGGGCCTCCAAGGCCTTCTCGGCACGGCTTTCTTGCAGGTAGCCCAGCACGGCATTCAAAATCACAATGGCAAAGATTGCGATCGCATCCTTGGGCACCGCACTAGCCCGAAAGTCAAGCACCGCCGAGATAATCGCCACCGCAATCAGCATCAGCAGCATAATATTGGTGAACTGATCAAACAGTATGCGCCAACGGCTGCGGCCTCCCACCTTTTTGAGCTCATTGGGGCCATATTCGGCCTGCCGTTGCGTCACCTGCGGGGCAGACAGTCCTTGCCTGGCATGGCTACCTAACTGGGCCACGACCTCATCTACGCTCAGCGTATGCCAGGGCTGTTGTGGATGGATTCCCATGATGTGATTTGTAAGTGAGTGGGTCCTGTGAGTTAACTGACCATAAGATATCCGGCTATCAACTTAAAGCGGGACATTTTCCCAGGGACAGAATTCAGGAGCCAGGAGTCAGAATCCAGTCCCCCAC
>JBCBQD010000127.1:0-15714 GCA_039820425.1 Cyanobacteria bacterium J06635_1 | reverse complement strand
ATGACTTCCTGCAAAGCATCGTCCAGGTAGGGAGCCCACTCGTCTGACTTAATATAGTAGCTGGTCTTATTGTCCCTAAGATTGAGCTTGCTGATTTGCAGAATCGAATCCGAAATCGACACCAACCAGGAACGGGTCAGGCGCTGCTCGACCTGATTTTTGATTAAATGCACCAGCAATCGCACCAAAAACGATTCGATATTTCGCAGGATGGCTTGCTTGCCCATGCCCTCTAGCTCATCAACCAGTAGCAACGCATCTTCATATCGGCCTTCTAAAAGGCTGCGTCTCAGGTCCAGCAGTTCTTGAGTCATCGTGAAGGCGGGGTAAGGGGATAAGGAAACAGGGCGGGTGAAAGCGATAGCACCATCTTAGATCGACTTCATTGCTCTTCTGCCCCCTCTGCCCCCTTCGGCTCCCACTCCCTAAGCCCGCGTCCTTTCTGACCAAACGCGGGTGGGTAAGCCCCAGACATAGATAAAGCCCTCGGCGGCTTTGTGGTCAAACTGATCGTCTGCACCGTAGGTGGCAAGTTCGTCAGAGTAGAGGGTGTTGGCCGACTTGCGACCGACGATGGTGGCGCTACCCTTAAAGAGCTTGACCCGCACGGTGCCGGTGACCCGCGCCTGGGTTTGGTTAATAAAGGCATCCAAGGCGGCTTTGAGGGGGCTATACCAGAGACCGTTGTAAACCAACTCGCTGTAGGTTTGCTCAATGCCTCGCTTGTAGTGGGTGACATCGGCGGTCAGGGTGAGGCTTTCGAGGTCACGGTGGGCAGCAATGAGGACGAGCAGAGCTGGAGCTTCGTAGATTTCGCGAGATTTGATGCCGACTAGACGGTTTTCCATCATGTCAAGACGACCGATGCCATGGTTGCCGACCATTTCGTTAAGCTGGGTGATCAGCTCAACCGGGCCTAGGGTCTGGCCGTTGAGGCTGATTGGGGTGCCTTGTTCAAAGCCGATTTCGACGTAGTCGGGCTGGTCGGGGGTGGCTGCGATGGCCTGGGTCATCACATAGATTTCTTCAAGGGGTTCGTTCCAGGGGTCTTCGAGGGGGCCAGCTTCGATGCTGCGACCGAGCAGGTTGCGGTCAATGCTGTAGGGGGAGGATTTTTTGACCGGAAAGCTGAGGCCAAATTTTTCACCGTAGGAGATGGCCTCGGCGCGGCTCATGCCCCACTCGCGGGCGGGGGCGAGCACTTTGAGATTGGGGTTAAGCGCAGCAATAGACACATCAAAACGGACCTGGTCGTTGCCTTTGCCAGTGCAACCGTGGGCGACGGCATCGGCACCGTATTTTTCGGCGGCTTCGACCAATAGTCGAGCGATCAAGGGGCGGGCTAAGGATGTTGAGAGAGGATAGCGATTTTCGTAGAGGGCGTTGGCCTTGAGCGAGGGAAAGGCGTAGTCGGTGACAAATTCCTGGGTGGCGTCAACCACTAAGGACTCCATAACACCAGCATCGAGGGCTTTTTTGCGAATGGGTTCAAGTTCGTCGCCCTGGCCTAAGTCAGCGGCGAGGGTAATGACTTCTTTGACGCCAAATTCGTTTTTGAGATACGGAATGCAAACGGTAGTATCAACCCCGCCGGAATATGCCAACACAACGCGTTCAGCGCGACCCATAGTTTTGTCCTGCTATCACTTCACAGAGTTCTTATTATTACAGTGAATATTGCGGGTGAAGAAATTACGGTTGGATTTTTCTGACATTTCATCCACTACCGCTATCATAGAAGTCGCCCTTGCCAAGCAATCCCGTGTTTTTTAGCATTGTCATCCCCACGTACAATCGCAAACCGATTTTGGAGAAATGTCTGCGGGCGATGGAGCAGCAGGTGTTGTCACCAGACACTGGCATTGAGGGCTATGAGATCGTCGTCGTTGATGATGGCTCTACCGACGGCACGGTGGCTTGGATTAAGTCCAATGACTTGCCCCATGTGAAGCTGTTCGAGCGCAATCATCAGGGCGCTGCTGCTGCCCGTAACTTTGGGGTGGAGCAGGCCCAGGGGGACACGATTATTTTTATTGATAGCGATCTGGTGGTGCTGGGCGACTTTTTGCAGCACCATGCTGATGCTTTGACTCAATTTAGGCAAACCCAGGGCCACGATCGGGTGTTTACCTATGGGCGGGTGGTGAATACGTGCAACTTTGACGAGCCGACGTCTGAGCCGTTTAAGGTGACGGATTATTCTCAAGCGTTTTTTGCGACGGGGAATGTTGCGATCGCAAAGCGCTGGCTCCTTAAAGCGGGCCTGTTTGACACCCAATTTACCCAGTATGGCTGGGAAGATCTGGAGCTGGGGGTGCGCCTTAAAAATTTGGGCTTAACGATGGTCAAATGCCCAGAAGCGGTTGGCTATCACTGGCATCCGCCCTTCTCAGTGGACGATCTGCCTGGGCTAATCGATAAAGAAATCCAACGGGCTCGGATGGGGGTGGTGTTTTATGAAAAGCATCCTACCTTTGATGTGCGCCTGATGATCCAGATGACACCGCTCCACCGGGTGCTTTGGGGGGTGCTTTCTTTGGGGGGACTGCTCAATGAGCGCACGATGGCACCCTTTCTCAAGTGGCTGATTAACCGAGGGCATCCACAGCTGTCCCAGGAGCTAGCCAGGATCTTCTTAAATTGGTATAACGTGCAAGCTGTCTATGCCGCCTACCGAGAACGGACACAAAGACAAGCAAAAGTATAGAAGTTGATACCCCTAATAGCAATCCGCACAAAACTTTTTCGGATTACGAGACACCCTCATTTTTAGCACTAACTAGGTTTACCCTGATCAAGTGTCATGGGCGATATGGCCACGGCTACATTATGGCAGTTGGCAATCAATACAAAATCTGTCACAGCTTCAACACCAAAGCTGAATTCACCTGGTTTAAGGTTTGATTAAAAGTTCAGTAAATCTACCCTAGCAAACTGGTGGATGACTTAGTAATTGTTAATACAACCAGGTTTTGGCCCGATTGTTACTGTAGGTGTCTAAAAGTCCTGAGTGTTTTAGATTTCTGCATATGAGACCTACAGTATTTAAACTCCTTTTAAGCCCCCTTCATCAAGCAGGCTAAGGCCCTATGAGAGGTCATTAGATTATGGATATGCACCCAGATAGTGTTCAGCTTTTTCGTATGCTGATTCAGGCTGGCGCAAACCCAGGTGAAGATTTTTCTTGCGACTCAAACAGCCAAACCATCCGCATGAACGAGCGCAGTTTCGTCATGCTCCAAAACACATTCCCAGAAATTGACTGGCACGCTAGCGCCCAAATGATCGAGCGCGATAGCCAAGCCCCTGCCAGCCAACTTGAAACGGCCCTGGGGGTTCCCTTTATCGATCAAATTCTCAGCAAAATTGGGCAGCGTTCTCAACAGCTGCCAGCGGCTGAAGCCGCCTGGTATCTACAGCAGATCATGGGTGGGGTAGAACGGCGGACAGGCGTCTCACTGTACCAATGTCTACACCAAAATGCCCCGTTACCCTTACGGGTCCATATCGACAAGCTGCTGGATGAGCAAAATCCGACCCCTTGCAATGACTGGATCGGCGACTTGATCTTAGCAGCGGGCGGTGACCCCACAGATTTTGAAGTTGACGGCAATGAGGTGCTCCTGAGCGAACGCGGCATACTCCTTTTTGAACATGTCTGGACCGGGGAGTATGAGCGTTATGAGACAGGCCCGGAGGATTTTCCAGAAAGTGCTTAATTTCAGGGCTTAACGCTTGATTTCAGGGCTTGACTTTATAGAAATAAGTCGTTATCCATGACTGACACACATAAGGCTACTGGCCCCGGAAGTCATGACTGCATCTACTCAACCTGTATCGACTCAATCCAGACAGGAGCCCACCACTCTCCAGTTAGTTCAGTTCCGCGAAACGGCGGTAGAGGATCTCCCTTTTGTTTTAGCGGCTGAACGCAACCCGGCAAACTCACCCTACGTCACCCAGTGGCCACTGCCCCGTCACCAACGCGCGATTGAGCACCCAGACGAGCGCCATTGGATCATCGAGGTCGATGACCAACCTGTGGGCTACGCCATCCTAGCTGGGTTGAACAATCCAAACGAAGTTTTGGAGTGCCGTCGCTTAGTCATTATCCAAAAAGGCAAAGGGTATGGCAGAGCCTCGGTGCAGTGGCTTAAAAAGTTTGCCTTTGAGCAGCAGCAGGCCCATCGACTGTGGCTAGATGTGAAAACCCACAATCAGCGAGCCCAAAAGCTGTATCGTTCAGAGGGCTTTGTCAAAGAAGGGACATTGCGGGAATGCATCAAAACCAACAGCGGCTACGAGTCATTGTATATTATGGCTTTGCTAGCCCCGGCCTATCAAAAGGCACAGCCATCGGGCAGCGGCGATTGAGAGGCCAGGTCCATTGCAAAGTCAGGTGGATGGGGCACCGAGTTGAGACCTTCATCAAGGGTGCCCTGCAAAACTTGCCCCCCGAAGCCAACCGGGTGCATATGGGCCCGGATGATCACAGTTTGGTCAGGTTGAATGTCCACCGGCCCACCCGACCGACTAAAGGGTTGTTCATCCACATGGCTATGGGCCAGTATGCGGCGATAGATCAGGGTGCCTGATTCATCGATGACTTCCCACCAGTCAGCATATTGCTGACAGCCCGTGTCTGGGCTACTCACGGTCACCGATAGGGTATAGGCACCGGTCTCTCCAGAGACCTCGTAGGCAGTGACGTCTGCCAGCGCAGCAATAGATTCCTCAGATACCTCGGACTCACTCGAGGGGGGCAAATCTGGTTCAGAGGTAATGATTGAATCGGGGGCAGGGGGAGCTGGCTCAACTGGAGCGTCTGACCCACAGCTGGCTAACAAAAGAAGGGCGAGCGCACCCACCAGGATCCTTGCCTTACCCATGACCCACGACCCACTATCCATCTAAGCAGGCACTGGCGAAGGGGCCAACGTCAAAATTTCGACCCCGGTTTTAGTGATCGCAATGGTGTGCTCAAACTGGGCTGACAGCTGCCGATCTTTGGTCAACGCGGTCCAACCGTCAGCCTGTAGCTCTACCTCATGGCTGCCAATGTTGATCATCGGCTCAATGGTGAACACCATGCCCGGACGCAGCTTTTTGCCTTTACCCGCCGTTCCATAGTGGGGGATTTGCGGCTCAGTGTGAAAAATCCGATGGACGCCGTGGCCCACAAAATCTCGCACCACCGAAAACCCCTGGGCTTCAGCATATTGCTGGATAGCTGCCCCAATATCACCGACCCGTCCCCCAGGTTTGACCGCTTCGATGCCAACATACAGTGACTTTTCGGTCACCTCCACCAATCGGCGGACTTCAGGTGGCACATCGCCTACCATAAAAGTGCGAGAGGTATCCCCGTGGTAGCCATTCAAGATGGGAGTGACGTCGATATTAATGATATCGCCGTCTTTGAGGATTTGTTTAGCGTCAGGAATGCCGTGACACACAACCTCGTTCACACTGGTGCAAATAGATTTGGGATAATCTGGCACCCCCTCAGTCCCGGCCGAATAACCTAACGGTGCACTCGTCGCCCCGTGGGCCTGAGTCCAGCGCTCGGCTTCGTCGTTTAACTCAAGCGTACTCACACCCGGTTTGACCATCGGGGTGAGATGATCTAACAGTTGAGCGGCCAATCGACAGGCCTTACGCATCTGCTCAAGTTCACGCTGAGAGAGAAGGGTAATGCCTCTAAATGCTGCGTCCACGGGTTTCCTAGTTTGTTCGCTGAAGTGACTTTATCTACTCTAGCGCTATTATTGTGCGCCAGTGGGTCAATCATCCAGATTGAACGGGATAATCTTCTGGGCAAATTTTGGGAAAGCTTTGCCAAAGCTGGTAAATTGAAGCTCTCACAGGTATTCGGCGAACGGCCCATGCGATTTGGACTCATCTGCTTTCTGGCATTATTTCTCGGCACCGAATTGGTGCAGTGGGTGACTCACTTGCCCTGGCTGGGGGAGTTTGAGCTGTCGCTGCCGCTGGCGCTACTGGGGGGAAGCGGGCTTGCGATCGCAAGCAACTATAAACGACTCAACGGGTTACTCCCCCAAACCCAGACAGGGCAACCCGACGCTATCATTGCCCCCAACCTGACGGCATCCAGCCCGGCGGCGAGCAGCACCAACCCTACCCTATCTCCGCCCCCCCCTAGTCAAGCCGCTTCATCCTCAATTTCCTTCAAAATCAATAAGCCCCACCGCCCTTAAAAAAAAAGACTAATTCCGAAATGGAACCAGCCTTTTGAATGACTTTCAGAATCAAGGAGACTTTTAGGAGTAGGTAAGCCAAACCTATTGCTCAGGAAGAGAGCTGAGACAGCACAATACAATCATTGCACCCGCATTGACCGCTGCGTTAGCATTTGCCACATTGAGCATTGCCTCTGCCTAATCGACCGTGTCGCGTATAAATTAAGAATAGTCATTTACACTGGCCCTTAGGTGAACTAAGCATAAAAACCCCCGCATGAAACGCGAAAGAACTGTGAATTCCAGGGTGGGTAAATCCAGGGTGAATGGTCGGGGGGTGGGGCTTATCGAGTGGGCCAAACCATTAAATCTCCGCCAGTGGCATACTCCACCCGCAGTACTTTCACAATCGCGAGCGGACGGCGATTGGGGTCCATATCCACCACTGAGTAAAGTTGACCTCGCTCATTTTTGAGGCCAATGCGCTTCTCCCAAGGGTTCCATCGATACACAATGATGTCTTCAGGATTGATCACATAGGGCAGTGTGGTAGCTAGACTGGCCTGTTGGTTCCACTCACTGACTTGGGTGCTGACCACCCGAAAAGCAGCCTTTGTATACAAACGGGTCTGCAAACCAACCCAAAGCTTAGACAACATCAGCGCATACAGCGGACTGAACACAAGCACCACTACCCGACTCCGGTAACGGCTAAAACGAGTCATCCCCATCTGCACCGTCGGGACCCCCAAAAGAATTAAATAAAGGGTGAGATACCAAAGTAAAAACCCCTCACCCAGAACGCTACCAGACGTCACTACCCCGGCTAACAGGACCAGTAATGCCAGCCAATAAAAGAAACGCGGCGCGACGGGATGTACATGGTGATAGGGCTTAATCGTCTCAATCTCTCGGTAAAGCAGGATCAAAAGCGGAATACTAAAAATCAGGAAAATCAGAATCATGGGTGACTACAGGAGAACATTGATGACACCGAGGGGGTGATAGGCTCGGCAAATGGTTTATATATTCATTGAGAAATATAATCGCTCAGTTCAAAATTATTAGTCCAGCCAAACCGTATTAGTTGATACTAACTTCATGCAATTGTCCGTATTCCTTTCAATGACAGACCATCCTTATCAATGACAGGCCGTAGTGAAGCGATTAGTTTAAGCCTTGTCCACATCTAGACCTATCGTTTGCCCTACGGGAATTGCCCAATCTGTTTGCCTGTTGGCAAAACTTCAAGCTTTCAAACTGGATGTGGGTCAAGTCGGTTTCCAAATTCGTAACGCCCCCAGACAAAGCTGACTCAGATGCCATACTCAACACATGACAGGAATGAGGCTTGCCTCGTTTGAGTTCAATAAGCTGTGCAACAGAACTCGAGCCTCGCTCGAGATGGTTGAAAAGAATGCTAGTCAATCCGCTCCGGTTGGCTGGCATTTTTCTTTGCCCTCCTTATCAGCCCACCCCTCAATGGGCGTCAAACCAGGCATATGTCTCCGTTAGAGATAGCCTAAAGACAGCCTTATTTACAGGCTTAATTTCTGTGTTAAGGTGACGGGTGATGATGGGGTATTTTTCAGCTATTAAGCCTGTTTAGCCTCTTTAAACGCGGCTTTGCCGAATTTGCTCCCGTCTTTTTTTTTTAATGTTTGGAGAGAGACCATGTCCATTTATGTAGGGAATTTGTCCTACAGCGCTACGCAGGAGGATATTGAACAAGTTTTTGTAGAGTACGGCACGGTCAAGCGCGTAACGCTGCCGATGGATCGTGAAACCAATCGACCTCGTGGGTTTGCTTTTGTAGAGATGGAAGAAGACGCCCAAGAGGAGGCTGCAATCGAAGCCCTTGACGGCGCAGAGTGGATGGGCCGGGAATTGCGGGTTAATAAGGCCCGTCCCCGCGAGCAACAGCCCCGCAGAAGTAGTGGAGGGGGTAGCTGGAACTAGGCTCCACTCCCTAAGTTCAAATCAAAACCGGGTTGGGGCACACATGTCTCAACCCGGTTTTGATCTCACCAGGGCAGACGGCTACCCTCCCAAGACCAAAAGCTGCCGGTATCCGGTAAATCAACCTGGGCGAGCACCTGCATGAGCTGATTTACAGTACGCTCGACCGAAAACAGCTTATCCGGGGGCACCCCCCGCTGAAACGGCTGAGAAAGCTGGGTATCGGTGGTACCAGGATGAAGCATCACAACGATGGTTTGCTTGCTTTTGCGCCGATATTCGATGGCAGCGGTCTTAAGCAGCATATTCAGAGCTGCCTTAGAGGCTCTGTAGCCGTACCATCCCCCCAAACGATTGTCTTCGATGCTGCCAATTTTTGCAGAGAGCGTTGCCAGCAGATTACGCTCGGCATGATTGAGCAGGGGCATCAGATGCTTAGCCAGCAAGATAGCGCTGATACTGTTGACCTGAAAATAGCGCAGCAGCTGCTCGGTCTCAATGTGCCTTAAGCTTTTCTCAGGTTTTATACCCTCCGCATGCAAAAAACCGACGCAGTTAATCACCACGTGGAGGCGATTAGTGGCGCTTTGCAGCTGAGACACCCCCGCCACAATTTGGGCTTCGTCGGTTACATCCATCGTCAGGCATTGTAATCGGATCGGATGTTCGGCGGACAGGGACAGGAGATCGGCAGCGGACTCTGGGGTTCGGTAAGTAGCAAACACCTGGGTCACCCGAGGCATTTGTAAGAGAGCCCTGACAAAGCCCAGCCCAATGCCTTGACTGGCTCCCACCACCAAGGCGCGGAGATCTGAGATTTCGGACAGTAGGGGCATAGGGTGGATCCTGCTTGGGGTCAATGGGTATTGGTTATGAAAGATGGGGTAATGGGGCTTAAATCTAAGGTTGCTCAGAACTCAGGATTTTGAGTAAGGTTTTGAGAGATTGGGTACACACTCCAGCCCCTTTGACCATTGCCCTGTCGGGGGCGTCCTCTAAATCTAATCTACTAATCTACAAGTATGTCCGAGTCTGTATTCCCGTTTGTTCGCTCCAAAGAGCCCCCTGAGGTAAGCCAGACCGAAGTGGGCCAGACCGAAGTGGGCCAGACCGAAGTCAGTCAGGCCCACGCAGAAGCGTTTAATGAACATCTTAATGCCCTCTTTGATAGAGCCCTGGATGGGATTTTTGTGACGGATTTAGACGGGCGTTATCACCGGGTTAATCAGGCCCTTGCCCGTCTCTATGGCTATGACTCTCCAGCCCATCTGATCAAGGACCAGCCGTTGCTTCACGGTCAACTGTATGTGAATCCGAGCACTCGCTCAGCCCTGCTAGAGCAGATATTAACCACTGGCAGTGTGGCTAACTATGAACTCGAGATTTATCGTCGAGATGGGAGTCAGCTGTGGATTTCTGAAACGTGCTGGCCGATTTGCGATCGCGACGGTACCCCCCTCTACTATGAAGGCTTTGTCCGCGACATCACCGCCCGCAAACAGATTGAAACTGCCCTTGAGCAGAGAGAGCATGAGACCCAGGCAATCATTAGTGCCATTCCCGACCTGATGTTTCGAGTCAACCGTGACGGCATCTATCTGGGCTATGTCGGTACTCACAAATTTCATGATTTATTACCTGAGGACTTTAAGCCTAAGGGTCAGCACCTGTCTGCGGCCCTACCCCCTGAGATTGCTGAGCGCCATCTCTACCATCTGGCCAAAGCATTAGAGACCGGAGAAGCCCAGGTATACGAGCAATCCCATAGGCTTGCTGATCGATTACAGGCGGAGGAGGTTCGCGTCGTCCCAGTAGACCAGGATGAGGCCCTGTTTATGATTCGCGATATTTCGAGCCGCAAACAGGCGGAGACCGCCTTGATTCAAAAAAACCAAGAGTTAGAAGACACCTTGAACCAGTTGCAAACAGCCCAAACTGGGCTAGTCCAGGCAGAGAAAATGGTGGTCTTGGGGCGCTTAATCGCAGGCATCGCCCATGAAATCAATACGCCGCTGGGAGCAATCCAGGCAGCCAGCAGCAATGCCGAGGGTGCGATCGCCCTCTCTTTGCCTAAGCTACCCACCCAAATTGCCCAGCTGTCTGAGGCTGAGCAGCAGTGTTTTATATCCCTGGTCATAAACCCTATCCAACCATCCCTCGCCACTCGAGAAAAACGCCAGCAGCGACGGTTAATTACCCAACAATTAGAAGCCTGGGACATCAGCAGTGCCAGAACCCTGGCCGATATTTTAGTGGACATCGGCATTAGTGACCCAGCCCCGCTATTACCGCTATTGCAGCAGCCCAAGGCCATCGACATCTTAGATCTGGCCTATGACCTGATTTCCATTCGCCGCAATAACCAAACCATCAAACTGGCCGTCGAGCGTGCCGCTAACGTCGTCAGTGCGCTCAAAAGCTATGCCCACCAGGACTTTCGCGGCGAAAAAATCCTGGCTCAGATGGCTGACAACGTGGAAACGGTACTGACACTGTACCAAAACCAAATCAAATATGGCATCGAGTTGATTCGCAACTATCAGCCCGTGCCTCCCCTGCTATGCTATCCCGATGAACTCAGCCAGATTTGGACCAATCTGGTTCAAAACGCAATTCAGGCCATGAAAGGAGAGGGTCGCCTTGAGGTAGGGATATGCTCTGCCCAGGTCGAGCGGGACGAGTATACTGGCCCCTGCATTTTAGTCACCATTACAGACCAGGGCCCTGGCATCCCAGATGGTATCGTCGCCCGGATTTTTGATCCCTTTTTCACCACCAAACCGATCGGCGAAGGCACTGGACTGGGGTTAAATATCTGTCAGAAGATTGCCGAAAAGCACAACGGATGGATCACCATTGACAGCGTGCCCGGACGCACCTGTTTTGAAATTGGACTACCGTTAGAGGTGGACTCGCGTCAAAGTTCTTAGATTTTCTTAAATTTTCAGGGTGTATTTCAGATCAGCAATTAACGATGCAGATGTTAGGCATTATTTGTGTAGACGATGAATCCACTGTTTTAGAAACGCTCAAAGAGCAGCTCGGGCGGCACCTGAGAGCCAATCGCTTCTTAATCGAAGTCGCAGAAACCGGCTCCGAGGCCCTGGAGATTATCGAAGAACTCAGGGAAGACGACATCGACGTTGCCCTGGTGATTTCTGACCAGATTATGCCAGGGATGCGCGGGGATGAGCTGTTGGTCAAAGTTCACAAGCAGCACCCAGAAATTCTCAAGATTTTATTGACCGGACAGGCCAACACAGAGGCCGTCGGCAACGCTGTCAACAACGCCAATCTCTATCGCTACATTGCCAAACCCTGGGAAGAAACGGACCTCTGCCTGACGGTCAACGAAGCCCTACGCTGCTACCAACAAGCCTGTCAGCTCACTGAGCAAAATCAGGCCCTGCAGCAGGCCAATCGAGAGCTGATCGAGTTCAATGCCTCTTTAGAACAGAGGGTGGCAGAGCGCACTGCCGCCCTGACCACCGCCAACACTGAACTGCGATCGGCCAAGGAAGCCGCCGAGGTCGCCAACCAAACCAAAAGTGCCTTTTTGGCTCGCATGAGCCACGAGTTGCGCACCCCCCTCAATGCCATTTTGGGCTTTAGCCAGCTGCTAAGCCATGACGCGGCCTTGGGGCAAAACCAACAGGGGCAGTTGGCCATCATCAATCGCAGTGGCGAACATCTGCTTAATCTAATCAACGACGTGCTCGAAATGTCGAAAATTGAGGCAGGAAAAACCACCCTCAATCTCGCCACGATTGATTTGCTAGCGCTGCTGAATGATCTTTATGCCATGCTGCGGTTTAAGGCTGAAGCCAAGGGATTGCGACTGAGGTTAGAGATCTCGCCATCCGTGCCCCGCTGGGTTGAGCTGGATGCCAACAAGCTGCGTCAGGTGCTAATCAACCTGTTGGGGAATGCGATTAAATTTACCCAAACTGGGGAGGTGAGGCTGGAGGTAGGGGTCAGTCGTCAGTCGTCAGTCGTCAGTCGTCAGAAAGCCGGAAGAGATGGGGAAGGTGAGGAAGGTGAGGCAAAGGAGTTTCCTCCCCTATCTCCCCCATCTCCCCCATCCCACCACTCACCACTCCCCACGACCCACGACCCAATTACCTTCTCCGTCACTGACACTGGCCCTGGCATTGCCTCGGAGGAAATTGGGCAGATTTTTGAGGCGTTTGGACAGAGTCAAAGCGGACGGCAGACGGCAGGGGGGACTGGATTAGGGCTGACGATCAGCCACCATCTGGTACTGCTGCTGGGTGGGGAACTAAAAGTTGAAAGTACGGTGGGTCGCGGCAGCTGCTTTTACTTTGAGCTGCCCTTGGAAACGGCATTGCCAACGGCGAGTGAACAGTCACAGCGGGTAGTTGGCCTGGCCTCCGACCAGCCAACCTACCGCATCCTGATCGTCGATGATGTGCCAGAGTTGCGGCTGCTGTTAATGCAAATGCTAGGGACGGTTGGGTTTGAGGTGCGTGAGGCAGAGAATGGGGAAGCTGCGATCGCACAGTGGCAAACCTGGCAACCCGATTTGATCTTGATGGACTGGCATATGCCGGTGATGAATGGCAAAGATGCCGTTCATCGCATTCGAGCCATCGCTGCATCCCAAGAAAGCGCCACTCCAGTCATCGTAGCTATCTCCGCCAGTGTCTTTGTCGAGCAAGAATCCGAGATTTTGCAGAGCGGTTGCCAGACACTGATTCGAAAACCCTTTACAGAGCAAAATATTTTTGACACCTTAAGCCAGCATTTAGGGGTTCGCTATCTCTACAGCACTGACTCATCAGCCAATGTCGACCCCCTAAATACATCAGGTTCAATGTCAGCGTCAGCAACGACTCCAGCCACCGCCGAAATTACCCGTGCGGGCCTCGCCGCCACCATGCCCAGAGATTGGATTAACACCCTGCATACGGCGGCAGCTGTTCTAGATGCAGACAGTTGCCTTAAGCTAATTAAACAGGTTCCCGATGACGCAATTATTAACACCCTGACCGATCTAGTCCACAATTTTCGGTTCGATATTTTGCTAGAGCTGAGCCAGTCAATGGAGACTTCTGGATAGCTGCCATGACCCATATCAACTCCGGCCATATCAACTCCAACGTGAGTCTGGCGGATTCTACGACAAATCCATCTCTCGTCGAGCAATCTTTGCAGCTCTCCCCTGGCATCGCTTACTACCTGCGTCGCCTGCTACGGCAAAATATAGAGAGACTGACCCTCAAGGGGACTGCTAAGAACTGCTCAGCTGCGATTTTGACGGATTTAGAGCGACTCCTAAAGGGACGACCTACCCAAACGCTGCAACAGATTGAGACCCTGGCCCAACAGCATCAGGTGTTGAGCAATCAGGGGCTTAAGCAGCGTCAACCCCTGCGAGAAGCCGAGGCTCAAATTTTTAACCTTTTGGGCCTGGAGCTGACAGCAGACACCGAGCAACCCACCATTTTGATCGTGGATGATATGCCCGACAATCTGCGGCTGCTGACCACAACCCTTACCCAGCATGGTTATAGCGTCCGCAGTGCGATCAATGGGGCCCTCGCCCTCAGTAGCGCTCAGCGCATCAAGCCAGACTTGATTTTGCTTGATATCACCATGCCAGGACTGGATGGCTACGAGGTCTGCGAACGCCTCAAAGCCGATCCCAAAACCAGCGATATTCCGATCATTTTCATCAGCGCCCTGGACTCCGCCCTCGATAAGGTCAAAGCCTTTAGCATTGGTGGCGTTGACTACATTACCAAACCCTTTCAAATCGAAGAGGTGCTGGTGCGGATTGAGCATCAGCTCAAACTTTGGAACTTACAAAAGCGCCTGGAGGAGCAAAGCCTGGTCTTACAGCAAGAAATTGATGAACGCCAACAGGCAGACGATCGCTCCCAGCGCCTGTTTGAGAAAGCCTTCAGTGGTCTTTATCGGCTCGCCCCAGACGGTCAATTCCTTAGCGTCAATGCCCAGCTGGCCAGACTGTATGGGTATGAGTCCCCCGAAAATTTTATTGCCAAGGTCACCGCCCCCACCCTATACGTAAACCCGGGCCAATATGCTATCTACGCCAATCAGATCACCCTCGCCGACAGCCTGACTAACTTCGAGTCCCAGGTTTATTGTCAGGATGGTCGCAAGTTGTGGATTTCTGAAACGGCCCGAGCGGTCCATAATAAGCAAGGCGATTTACTTTACTACGAGGGCACTGTCACCAACATGTCCCTGCTTAAGCAAGCAGAGGACGGCTGGCGGCGCGGTCGGCGACGCACCAAACGGTTACTGCTGATGCTGTTTCCTAAACCGATTGCCCAGCAATTTGCCAAGTATCGAGAGCGAAACATTGCCAACCGTTTTGAGCACACCGCTGTCCTGGTAGCCGATATCATCGGAGCCCATGCCCTCACCCACGACTTAGACCCGACTGATTTTACCGCCCGACTCAATCAGTGTCTCTCTGCCTTTGATCGCCTGGCCGAAAAACTCAACATTGAACCGATTAAAGTCATGGGCACACGCTACCTGGCCATTGCAGGGGTGCCCGAGGCCCATGCTGCCCCGGAAGGTGCGATCGCAGATCTCGCCCTGGGCATGCAACAAATCATGACCGAGACTGCCGACCCCCACCCCCTAAAACTGCGCATCAGCCTCCACAGCGGCCCCGTCATTGCGGGGGTGATTGGCCGCAAAAAGCTCAGCTACGACGTCTGGGGTGACACGGTTGAGCTGGCCAGCAGGCTAGAACGAGAGACCCCCCCTGGCCGCATTCAGGTATCGGCCAAGGTCTACGAGGCTCTCAAAGACTGCTATCAGCTTACCCAGGAGAGCACGTTTTCCTTGGAAAAACAGGCTGAAATAACGATGTATTGGTTGGAGGGGAAGGTAGTGGATAGTGGGTAATGGGTAATGGGTAATGGGTAATGGGTAATGGGTAATGGGTGGTAAGTCGAACGTCTTTGACCCAACTCTCTCTACCCTCTACCCTCTACCCTGTCTTCTAAATAACTCGCGGCCTGTAGTTGAAACATCTCAGCGTAGCGCCCCTGCTGAGCCATCAGCTCATCGTGGGTGCCGACCTCAGTAATGCGGCCTTTTTCTAACACGACGATTCGATCGGCCATTCTGACGGTTGAGAAACGGTGACTCACCAGGAAGGTCATTTTGCCACGGGTGAGCTGACGAAAGCGTTGGAAGAGCTCGTGCTCTGCGATCGCATCCACCGCCGCAGTCGGCTCATCTAAGATCAAAATCTGCGCCTCACTCATAAAAGCCCGGGCTAAGCCAATTTTTTGCCACTGCCCCCCCGAGAGATCCACCCCCCCTTCAAACAGTTTGCCGAGAATCGTCTCATACCCCTTGGCCAGCCCCTCAATCACATCCGTCGCCCCAGCATCCACCGCCGACCGCTGGACCCTGGGACGGTCTGATCGCTTAGTGAGATTGCCAAAGCCAATGTTATCCTCCACCGTCAGGGCATAGCGCGCAAAATCTTGAAAAAGCACCCCAATATTGTGTCGCAGGTCGCTCAGATCAAAGGCCCCCAGGGGCA
>JBCBQD010000126.1:0-15829 GCA_039820425.1 Cyanobacteria bacterium J06635_1 | reverse complement strand
CTACGGGAGTTACTTAATCTGTTTGCCTGTTGGCAAAACCTCAAGTTTTTAAACTGGATGTGGTTTAGAAGTGTCAAAAAAATAGCAGAAAGGCCATCCAGACCTGACTGCTATGAGACTTTGACAATACCCAAGCAGCTTGACCTCAGGTAAACACGCAAGGGTGAAAGCCGATAGGGGATATCGTCGAGTTACATCGAGTTACAGCTGTCTAAAGACGCCATTTAGAGGACGCCAACCGTGGCGAGGCCAATGATGGCCCCTGCTCCAAGGATGTGGCCCAAACTGGTCACACCCAGCATGGCCCCAACGCCCATGCCGCCAAAAAACTCAGATGACGGTAGGGCCGGGCCTACACTCTGGTTTTTAATGCCATACTTGCCGAGTGCGATCGCAATCACATTGCAGATGATCATGACTAAAGCCACTTTGGGGCTCCACTGCACAGTGGCTGGCGTAATGGCTAATAAAGATGGTAAGTAAATCAAGCTACCGTCTCCTCGATAAATAAACCGCGATTTAGTAGAATCAAGGGCCCATTTGCAAAAAGCCTACAAAAATGGCCCCAAAAACATTCCCAAGATCATCTTTCAATAAGAAGAAATTCCTACGACAGCCTCGTTGCAAGAATTAACAATCAAAAAGGACCGTTATGGAGCGCGGATTACTCTGGCTACCCCTGCTTTGCTTGTTTGTTTGGCTAACCTGGGCGGGTTGGAATGAGTATCAAAAACTCGAAGCTTACAAAACCTGGGCAACCCAATTTGAACGTGCCAAGTACGATATTTACGCGGCCCTGGGTCAGTCCGGAGAGCAGCTGACCTGGGGGGTGCCCACCCGTCAGGGGCCTACTCAGATCCAAACTCTGACCTATCAAGATGTTCAGCAATTAGACATGACCGTCGCGGGGGAGCCGATTCCGGTGGAGACAGCTGATCCCCCCAAGGGACGCATTGATTTGCGGTTTGCCCTCAAGGGTGGTCAGATCGAATTGATTCCCTTTACTGATTGGGGGATTGCTCAAAGTTGGTATGGTTTTTTGGCAAAGCAGCTCGAAATTAAGGGAAGGGGGAAGGGGGAGTCGTAAAATTTTCTATGAAATCTTTTTGTGACCGTAATCCTTGAGTAGCCGGATGATCCCCGCTTCCGTAGAAAAACGGTTGTAAAACTGTCATTTTTTTAAGAAGACTGAGTGCTTAAATGACTAATCACCCCATGCCGCCGTCTAAGATGCCGGAATTCATACAGTTCTCCCCAGAAGACCTATCCAGCCGTCGTCAACAGCTGAGACATCAGCGGCGGTTACACCTTGTGCAGGGGATTTGGCGAGCATTGGCAATGGTGGGGCTAACGACGGGGGCAGTCATGGTGGCGACGTCGCCTCGGTGGAGTTTGCAAGCCCCCACCCAAATTGATGTCAGTGGCAACCAGTTGCTGAGCGAAGATGCGGTCTATGAGTTGTTGTCTATAGACTATCCTCAGCCGTTGCTCAAACTACAGCCCCAAGCTATTGAGCAACGGCTAGTGGAGGTCGGCCCCATTGCCGACGCGGTGGTCAGTCGGCGCTTGTTTCCGCCTGGACTAAATGTTCGAATTCATGAACGACATCCGGTTGCGATCGCAATTCCTGACACGGCCACACCGGTGTCTTCTCTCAAAGAGGTGGTGCCGTTTCGCCAAATGGGATTACTCGACAAAAGTGGCTACTGGATGCCCTACAACAGCTTTACCCAACTTAA
Organism: Cyanobacteria bacterium J06635_1; assembly: GCA_039820425.1. GTDB lineage: Bacteria > Cyanobacteriota > Cyanobacteriia > Phormidesmidales > Phormidesmidaceae > SIO4C1. The sequence continues at coordinate 14,090 of JBCBQD010000126.1, read as the reverse complement.
TGATGATTTTGCCCCCCCCACTTTGCGGGTCCGGGGCATGAAGGCCAGCTATCAAAAAGATTGGCCTGGTCTGTTTGAAACGCTACAGCAAAGCCCCGTAAAAGTGACAGAAATTGATTGGCGAGAACCCAGTAACCTAATCCTGCAGACAGAACTGGGGATGGTTCACATGGGTCCCTATGGGCAACGTATTTCTGAACAATTATTGGCCCTCGATCGAATGCGCAATTTAGATGGCAAACTAAAGCTGGAAAAAATAGCTTTCATTGACCTGCGTGATCCACAGAATCCTTCGGTTGAGATTTTGCAGGCGACCAACACTCCGTAACCGCCTGAGCCATATTCCTGGGCGATCAGCAGAGCTTCTAACTGTTAATCAGTCAGCGTCCTTTAGGCCATTTTATGTAGGTGGTTTTATCCCTAAAAAAACGTTTTTTCTTCATACTCTTCGTGCCAGCTTTTTAAGCTGTATTTTTAGTTTTGTTTAGACGCCGAAATACGTAGAAAATTTTGTTTGGTTTTTTCAACCAGTTCCCGTATAGTTAACTAGCATAATTGGCACTTAGCGAATTGCTTGCTTAGTACTTTCCCCTCCAGGCCAGCCTCCCGCAGACGAAGTTCGGTTTGCCAAGTTCCCAAATTTTTAAGTCCACAGTTGTCTAATGAACGCTGCCTGGTAGCCGCTTAGCGAATTATGATGAGCCCCAATTCCTCTCCTGGTAATCACCTAGATCGTTCCCGGTCGATATCACTGTCCGGCATTATCTCTAAACTGTCCTTATCATCAGATCCTATGAATAGTGTATCTCCGCAAACTAATTCTTATGCAAACAGCGGATTTGATATAAATGCGCCGACTGCGAATAATAATGAGAGCAGGGTTATGCCAGGAGATGTTGGAAGGGACAGTGATATCGTGCCGAGTAACATAGCGCGCATTAAAGTGATTGGAGTCGGTGGTGGTGGCTGTAACGCCGTCAATCGGATGATTGACAGTGGTTTGGCGGGCATTGAGTTTTGGACGGTCAATACAGATGCCCAGGCTTTAACCAATGTTTCCACCCAAAATGCACTTCAAATTGGCGAAAAGCTGACGCGGGGACTGGGAGCGGGGGGGAACCCGGCCATCGGGCAAAAAGCAGCTGAGGAATCCCGAGATGAGATTTCCAGCTGTCTAGAAGAAGCTGATCTCGTTTTTATTACCGCTGGCATGGGCGGTGGCACGGGCACAGGGGCAGCTCCTGTGGTGGCTGAGGTGGCTAAGGAGGCGGGGGCGCTCACGGTGGGCGTGGTTACCCGTCCCTTTACGTTTGAAGGACGACGTCGTACCTCCCAGGCAGAGGAGGGCATTCAAGCTTTGCAGGCCTGTGTGGATACGCTGATTGTGATTCCTAATGACAAGCTGCTGTCGGTGATTTCTGAGCAAACGCCGGTGCAAGAGGCGTTTCGGTTCGCAGACGATATCCTCCGTCAGGGGGTCCAGGGGATTTCGGATATCATTACGATCCCAGGGTTGGTCAACGTAGACTTTGCTGATGTTAGAGCGGTGATGGCTGATGCGGGCTCAGCACTTATGGGTATTGGGGTTGGGTCTGGTAAGTCTAGGTCCAGGGAGGCTGCGATCGCGGCGATTTCCTCCCCATTATTAGAGACTTCTATCGATGGGGCGGCTGGAGCCGTCTTTAATATTACCGGGGGCAGCGACTTGACACTCCATGAGGTCAACTCTGCCGCCGAGATTATTTACGAGGCAGTTGATCCCAATGCCAATATCATTTTTGGGGCCGTCATTGATGATCGGATGCAGGGTGAGGTGCGGATTACGGTAATTGCCACGGGCTTTAACCCGGAGTTGGGGGGGAGTGCCGCGTCAGCGGCCGCGTCTAGCCGAGTGACCCCGATGAAGCGCTCTTCGGCCCCCATCAGCAGTATGGATATGGCGAACGAAGGCACACCGGCCCATAGTAATCAGCCTTCACTGTCGCCCAATCTTGATATTCCTGAGTTTTTACAGCGTCGTCGACCCAATCGATAGCATGGTCGCGGCTGTAAATTCTTTGAGCCCGATTCCAGTGGCGCTCACCATCGCAGGTTCAGACAGCGGGGGTGGAGCTGGGATTCAGGCTGATTTGCGTACCTTTGCTTTTCATCGGATCCATGGCACCAGTGCCCTAACTTGTATTACGGCCCAAAATACGCGGGGGGTTACCCGCGTCGATGCACTGCCCCCCGAGGCTGTGATCGATCAGATCACGGCAGTTATAGATGATATTGGGGTGCAAGCGGCCAAAACAGGGATGCTGCTTAATCAACCGATTATTGCAGCGGTGGCTGACACCCTCAAGTCAGGGCCGATTGCTCAAACGGTGGTGGACCCGGTAATGGTGTCGCGTACAGGGGCGCAGCTGATTGATGATGATGCGATCGCAGCCCTGTGCGGTCAGATAGTCCCCCTGGCCACGGTGCTTACCCCCAATCGCTATGAGGCTCAAATACTCAGCGGGATAGAGATTGACACCCTGGCGAATATGAAAACCGCCGCCGAAAAAATCCAGTCACTAGGGCCGCAAGCCGTTGTGGTCAAAGGCGGCGGCTTTGATAATGAGCTGCGCGGCATCGACATTTGGTTTGACGGTCAGCAGCTTGAAGTTTTAAAGACTGAGACTGTACAGACCCAAGACACGCACGGCACCGGCTGTACACTGTCCGCGGCGATCACCGCTAATCTGGCTAAAGGGCTGGCCCCTTTGGATGCGGTTGTTCAGGCCAAGCACTATGTCACCCAGGCCCTCAAGCACTCCCTGAGGATTGGCCAGGGCCAGGGGCCAGTGGGGCATTTTTATCCGTTACTATCCAGCTGATGCATCAGACTGACACGGAGACACGGGGATGGGGAGACGCGGGGATCTTCTCCATAAGTGAACTCCGCCTCTCCGCCTCCTCCCCTCTCCGCCTCCTTCCCAAAAGAAATTTTCAGCTTGACGCTGCCCTAGCTTTGCCAGACCGATTCCCAATCAGGGCAGCGCTCTAACTCAGGGTCAGGACCATAGGGGTGCATAGCGCAGATCAAGGTTTCGTCATGGCCGTAGCTCTGACCATGGTAGTTGCGACAGCCGATACAGCGGGGATGTTCTTGTAGCCAAGGCTCGACCACATGGGTGAGTGGCATAGTGGCCTCCTCGACCCAGCTTATAAAACTCGACGTGACAGAGGTTGCCCAGGGCTCAAAGGTTTGATCCAGGGTTTGATCCAGCTCATCAAAGGTCTGGTCAATTGTTTTCTCAAACTCGACGACGACTTGCTCAGAGGCTTCGTACATCGAGTTCAGCGTGGTTGAGAGCCACTGCCCTGCTTCATCAGCGGCTGTATTTACGGTTTCTTCTAATTGGGTCAACCAGTCTTCCATCAGTCTAGTCTTGGAACTCCTGCTAATTTTTACCTTGGAACCTTTGAATTTTAAGCGTTCTGACCTTGAACCTTTGAGTCTTGAATGCAATGGGCAATGGAATGGACTTCTACTAGAGCGCTGAGCAGTTGGAAACCATCGCTATAGGGGCGAAATCGGCCTGCGCTGATTGGGGAGATCGTGGAAATAACGTTGATGGGTAATGGCCCCTTTTCCTTTTCCCCTTAATCGTTTTGCTTCAGGTTGTTGAGTTCTTCTCTGAGAGCGTCTACTTGTTGACGCAGGGCTTCGGCCTGGCGTTGTTCTGCTGTGGGGGTGGTGTCTTCGTCGTCTAAGATTTCAATCTGACGGGGGGCTTCTGTGGGGGATGTTGCAGATGACTCTGAAGCTGACTGAGCCCGGTTCATCATGTCGTTCATCATGTTTTGGGCTTCGTCGGCGGTGATTTCGCCGCGCTCGACTAGCTCATCTACGAGCTTTTGAGCCTGGCCCCGTAGCTCCGACAGGGTATCGCCTGCTTTTTCACTAGCGTAGGAGGCCAAACCTACCCCCAGGTAAAATGCCTTTTGTACTAAGTTGCCAAAATCTGCCATCGGGTTCGGTCTCCTATCAGCGCTGTAGAGAATTGCTTCTAGGATAAGAGCTTGACTTTAGGAATGACTACTCCAGAAAACCGCCCATAAAAGAGACCCGGAGGCTACGCCTATCACAAGCATCCCGTATTGCTGCTACCTTCCGGTCCTGACAAGGTTTGGGCGTTGCGATCGCGTAGATCCGAGTCACCCTAAGCATAACACTGTTTAAACGGGTTAAGCGTTGCAGAGGGTTAAGACGATTTGGGTAACCGTCTTAGGTAGGCCATCAAGCTGCTCAAAAAGCTTTGGCTAACCTTGGGACTGTTTACGTGTTGCTCAGACTGGGGTGGTTTCGACGGGTGCGGTTCGGTAGAGTGCATTGCTGAAGTCTCAGTCGAACGGGAAATAGCGGTGACAAAAACCGGTGCCTCCTTCCCTTGGCGAACTGTGCTGCCACGTTGTACAACCCGACTGAGCGGTCGAGCTAATCCGAAGAGGGGCTGTTGGGACTGTCCGTTGTCGGGGGGCGTGGTTGGTTGCATTGATTGAACTGAGGACACCATCATTGGAACTTCTGCGGCCAAGCCGATCACAATTAGCCGAAATGCGATTTTTTGCATATCTTCGATGGGTAACCGCAGGCGTTGCGACATGGTGAGCAATGAGGTTTGACCATCAATAGCTTTCCAGACATTCCACTCTGCCTGGTTGATGCTGACATTAGGACGGCCTTTGACCAGGTTTTTTAACCCCGATCGGGGGGCCGGGAGCTTGTTTTGCAAAGCGTCCCAATTGTCGAGGGCACGCAACCCCGGTAGGGTGATTTCAGCAGCTGGAATACTGAGACCTGTCATTTCAACCTTGGGTAGGGGTGCCCTAGGATCAAATTGAAAACAGCCGTCAGGGAGTTGAAATAGACCACAGACCTGTTGAATCACCTGGTCTCTAAACAGGGCTTTTAGCTGGGGTTTTTCTAAAACGCCCTTTTCACATAAAAACGTTCCCAGTGATTTGTCAGGGGGGCAGCGTCGAATCAGCCGACTCATCATCAAGCCCGTGGCATACCCTTGACGGCACAGCAGGGTGGCAAAACAGCGGCTATCTAACCGATTGGCCGCCGATACAACTTGGCCTTTGTATAACCAAAGAAAGTAGTGCTCAGTAGGCTCGTCTGGCTCTGAGAGCAACTGCACAGCCAGGAGCCCCGTTTTTTGCCCCCTTTGCAAAAGCTGGAGCAATTCGGGGAGCGAAAACTCTGATAAATAACCTGTGATAGACATGCTGCCGGGTTCCCTATTGTCGGCAATTATGGGCTTCCCCCTTGGCGATGGGGTCGCCCTGCCTAAATGCCCCTTGGCTTAGTGTACGGTGCCAGGGGCCCTATGTGGTGTCTTTTTGGGGGCTGTAAGGGAGTGATTTTTTGTCTGGGTTAGGCCAACTGCATACAGTGATTGACCAATGTAATTAGAGTATCGCTGACAGACTGGGGCTCCGTCGCATTGAGGGTGACAAACGGGGGACGCTGGCCGGCCTCGACAAAGCCAAGTGCGATCGCAACATCCTCTAACGCCCAGGCCTGGTTACAGTCGTTGTGGGTCACCCCCACAATCATCGGTGCGGTGGAGCGCTCCCGCATAAAATGGTAAATCAGCTGGGCATTGCGAAACTCGGCGGGGCGATGGGCAGGCACCAGCAAGATGTAGGCATGGGCCTTTTGGATTAGCACATCCCACATAAAGTCAAACCGAGATTGCCCTGGCGTCCCGTAAAGATGCAGCGCCATCTCGGGGGTAAATTGCAACCGACCAAAATCTAAGGCCACAGTGGTGGTTGGCTTCAGCGCAGCGATTTCATCTGTGGTGACCCGATCGGTATCTACCACCTCAATTTCGCTCACCGCTCGGATAAAAGTAGACTTCCCGGCCCCGACTGGCCCGGTAATCACTAGCTGCATTATTTCCATTGGGCGATCATAAGCGATTTGGCCAGACGATCTCCGGGTTATCAACAATTTATTCGAGAATAAGAGAATTTATTGGGGGATAGTAGGCAATATTTGTTTTAACTCAGCCACAGCCTGCTTAATTTCATACATCAGCACACCTTGCTTGGCATGGAGACTGGCTAAAACGACCAGCACAGCATCCTCCCCACACTGGGTCAGTACCCCATAGCCCTGGTCTCCTTCAACCAGAATGCGGGTAGCATTTCCCCGGCTCAACTCAACGCTGATACGTTCTCCCAGCGACAGCATCGCCGCCGACATGGCTGCTACGCGTTCCTCATCCATTGAAGTTGGCAAGGTGCTCGCCAGGGGCAAGCCGTCAGGGGTAACCAAGGCGGCTCCCTGTACGCCAAGTGTATTGGTGACCAACCCTTGCAAAATGAGGTCAACTTTGGTCAACTCAATCGCCATCGATAAATTTTTCGTAAATACGGATTTTCAGGTACGGCTTGAGAATATCAGATTACCGTCTGGGATTTATGGCATCCGATTTACGATAAACCACATCCAGTTCGAAAACTTGAGTTTTTCCCATAGGGCAAACTACGGGTCTGGATGTGGCCAAGGTTTATTTCAATTTACTGCATGCGGTTTTATTGCATGCGGTCGATGGTGCGATATTGAATGGCTTCGGCCACATGCTGGGTTTGCAGGTCGGTATCGTTGGCCAGATCTGCAATGGTGCGGGCCACCTTGAGAATGCGATCGGTGGCCCGAGCCGAGAGGCCCAGCTTGCGGACGGCCCCCTCTAACAGGCTGCGGGTGGCATCATCTAAGGCACACCACTGGCGAATATGGCGACTTTGCATGTCGGCATTGCATTGCAGGTTAGGGGCCTCGGCAAATCTTGTCTGGGCGTGCTCACGGGCCGCTTTGACTCGCTGGCGGACAGTCTTTGAAGCTTCACCTTGGATGGGTTGGGTCATTTCTTCAGGTTTGAGGCGACCCACGACGACCTGTAGGTCAATGCGATCCATCAGCGGGCCAGACAGTCTCGCCCAATATTGCTCTCGACTACGCGGGGTACAAGTGCAGGGCTGGATGCTGTCGCCAAAGTAGCCACAGGGGCAGGGGTTGGTGCTGGCTACCAGGGTAAACTGAGCGGGGAACTCCACCGACTGTCGAGCCCGAGCAATGCTGACATAGCCGTCTTCTAAGGGCTGGCGCAAAAACTCTAGAACGTTGCGATTAAATTCGGTGAGCTCGTCGAGAAATAAGATGCCGCGATGGGCCAGGGAAATCTCCCCCGGTTTAGGATAGCTGCCCCCGCCCACCAGGGATGGCCCCGACGCGGAATGGTGGGGGCTGCGAAAGGGACGCTGGCTGATCAGACTACCTTTTTCTTTGAGGAGCCCGGCGACGGAGTGGATTTGGGTCACCTCCAGCGCCTCTTGGAAACTCAGGGGCGGCAAAATGCTGGGCAACCGACGGGCTAACATGGTTTTACCGCTCCCCGGTGGCCCAACAAAGACCAGGTTGTGACCGCCCGATGCAGCAATCTCCAGGGCGCGGCGGGCCTGGGCCTGACCTTTGACCTCTTTCAAATCAAGGGCGTTGGGTTTGGCGTTGGCCAGGACCTGGTGCCCATCCACTTTGATCGGTGCCTGATTGCCGGGCTGATTTAAGAACTCCACCACGGCTGAGATTTGGTCAAAGCCATAGACCTCAATGCCAGGCACCACAGCCGCTTCGCGAGCGTTGACCTCGGGCAGGATCAACCCTTTGAGGCCGAGACGTTTGGCCGCGGCTGCGATCGCAAGCACCCCCGCCACCGGGCGCAAGCTCCCATCCAGCGATAGCTCACCCAGCAATAAATAATCATCGAGCAATTCTTGGCTGACCAAATCCGAGGCGGCTAGCACCCCAATCGCAATCGGCAAGTCATAAATCGGTCCTTCCTTACGCAGATCCGCCGGGGTTAGATTCACCACCACCTTCCGCATCGGAAAGGGAAACCCGTCGTTCTTTAGGGCCGCTTTGACCCGCTCCCGAGACTCCTGTACAGCGGTATCAGGGAGGCCCACCACAACCACCCCCGGAAGCCCGCCAGAGAGATCTACCTCAACCCCCACCTTGACCGCGTCAATCCCAACCAGGGCTGCACTCCAAATCCGCGCCAGCATAAAAATTAGCTCAAACAGCTCAAAACCGCTGGTTTAGCGTGCCCCTAATAGGGTGTGCAGTAACTGTCGAAGCTAAACCTATGGGGTGGGCTCACTATCCGCGGGTCCTAGCTCCAGCTCTGATTGACTGAGAATCTTGTGAGTCTGAATCTAACCTGTCCCTGATTGGACGCGCTTAACCGCTGGCACCCCCGTTATTGTTTTGCTCACGCCGAAGCAGATAATCCAAAATGCGCTCGTGCCTTTCGCCGTAAGCGGCCAGGCTATCAATTCTCAGGGTCAAATTGGCAATATCGTTTCTGTTAACCCGGACAACTTCTGTAATCTCGGTTAAGCCCTGAAAAATACGCGTCAAATAGGATTCCATCACTATCTCCATCCGATTGAGCTGGGCCTCAGTCGCGGCGGTCGTTTGTCCTAAATTTTCCAGATTGCTGCGGTTATTTCGAGTCGCTTCAACCAACTCCGTAATGTCACCGCGATTGCCTTGTATCGCTTCGCGGCTGTTTCGAGTCGCCTCAACCAACTCCGTAATATCGTTGCGGTTGCTTTGCATCGCTTCGCGGTTGTTTCGAGTCGCTTCAACCAACTCGGTAATATTGCTGCGATTGCTTTGCATCGCGTCGCGGTTAATCCGATTTGCTTCAGCCAGTTCAGCAAAGTCGCTGCGGCTAGCTTGAATGGACTCAGTAATCTCTGTTAAACCCTGGGAAATTCGGGTTTGATACTGGGCCATCTGAGCAAAATTAGCTTCGAGTTGATCAAGTCGTTCTTCACTCATTCTCTATCTTCGTCCGCCCTTACTGTTTATCTTGGCATAGTTCCCTTTTGCCTAGCTTTGGGTACGTTCGATTTTTCTATCTTGCCAAAACAGTTTGGTTACCTTGAATGCAAACCATGGGTTTTGGTGAATGGCCTTTGATTCTGCATTGAGCAACCACAAGGGATTGCCCCTACCGTTCCCTTCCCCATCTCCCCCATCTCCCCCATCTCTGCGTCCCCGCGTCCCCGCGTCCTCCCCCCCGCAAGCTGTCCCCAACCCGTCATTAAACTTCACCGGCATCTTAATTTTCTCAGGGGAAATTCATCTAATCCCCAGGTGACTGGCGTTAAATCAGTGAATCGCTATTTTGGCTGATGGGTTTATGACGCTACCAATTCAATCAATAGAGCTGCCCGAGCAGTGCGATCGCATTACCTTGTGTGGTGGCCCCTATAGTAATTTCGCTGCCGTTGAGGCATTTCTAGACGCAACCCAGGCGATTCCAGATCGCTTTTGTCTGGGGGATATTGGCGGGTTTGGCCCCTGGCCCGATCGCACCCTCGATCTGTTGCGTGATGCCCAGGTGACTTGCTTGCAGGGCAATTACGACCATGCCGTTGGTCACGGTGAACGCGACTGCGGCTGTGGCTACTCTGACCCCCGCGACCAAGAATTTGCCCAAATCAGCTACGACTATACCTATGCCCATACGGCAGACCACCATCGTGACTGGCTAAGGACTCTGCCGCCTTTGATTGAGCTGCGCTGGGGAAATCAGCAGATTTTGCTATGTCACGGTAGCCCCAGCGGTGTCAATGAGTTTGTCTGGGAGTCAAAAACCACCGATGACGATATCCAACAGATGCTCGAAACCTATGGCGTAGATGGCATCTGCGGAACCCATTCCGGGCTGCCTTGGCTGCGCCAAACGGACGGCGGTTTTTGGTTTAACGTCGGTGTGCTGGGGCGTCCTGCCCATGAGGGCAAGCCCCACGTTTATTACGGCCTATTAGAGCGAGTCGATGGCGTCATTCAGCCCCGGTTGATGCCACTGGCCTACGATGTGGCGACGGTTGTAAATGCCATGCGCGAAGCAGGGCTCCCTAAAGAATTTTGCGAGTCCCTGGAGCAAGGCATCTGGACAACCTGTGCAGAAATTTTGCCCCCGGCTGAAAAATTAGTGCGATCGCGGGTCTGATCTCTGCACTCAGACCTCAGAACGATTCCATTTCCACCTGTTGTTCTTTCGAGACATTATATGACCATTGCAACCATCATGACCTGGGCGACCCTGGCCGGGTATAGCCTCGTTTTGTTTGGGCTGGTGCGGGTAACGACCCCAGGTAAAGTCAGTGCCAGCGAGTTTTTTGAGGGGTCCTCAGACCAGGGGCGAGTGCCAGGGCTCTGGCTGTTGGTGGCCAGTGCTGCAATCTCATGGATTTTCGCCAAGTCGATTAATAACGCTGCCAGCCTGGCCAATTCGTTTGGGGTTTGGGGGGGCATCGGCTATGCCATCTACTATCTCAGTTTTGTGACGGCGGCCTTTGCACTTTACTACTTGCGGGTTCGCGGCTTTCGCTCGATTCCTGAATTTTTGGTCAGCAAGTATGGCACGGTGTGTGCCCGACTGTTTTTACTCGCAATTATCATCCGTCTGCTGAATGAGGTGTGGTCAAACACGAAGGTTTTTTCGCTTTACTTTGGGGCAGAGGGCAGTCTCGGCTATTGGTTAGCGGTGGCTGTGGTGACCGGGTTTACAGTGTATTACACCCTGCTGGGCGGATTACGTAGCAGTTTGCTCACAGATGGGGCTCAGATGCTGCTGGCGGCGGTGCTCTTGGTGGCAATTTTAGTGGTATTGGGGCCAGGTTTGTCTATGGAAGGACTTCCCGCCGTAGACCCTGAAACACGTCTGGCCGGTCTGACCTTTTGTGGCCTCGCCTTTGTGCAGATTTTTAGCTATCCCTTCCATGACCCGGTGCTGACGGATCGGGCGTTTATTACCTCCCCCCGAGTGATGGTGCGGGGCTTTATTTTGGCTGGGGTGATCAGCGGCGGATTTATTTTGCTGTTTAGCATCGTGGGCCTTTATTCACGGGCCTTTGGGGTAGAAGGCTCTCCGACATTAGCCGTCCCTGCTTTGTTTGGATTGCCCATGTTGCTGGTGTTTAACGCCATCATGTTAACCAGTGCAGGCTCTACCCTGGATTCCACCTTTTCGAGTGTGGCCAAGCTGACCGCCCGCGATTGGTTTAACCGCAAGGGCAGACCCACCGAGACCCAGGCCTATTTGGGACGCTGGGGCATTATTGCGATCGCGCTGCTGGGCAATGTGCCTTTGCTAAGTATCTACATGGGCGACCGGATTGGACCCGCGATTATTTTGGCAACCACCATCAGTGGCACCATGGTGATGGGCCTCGCGCCGATTTTCTTACTGGCGTTTGTCAAAAGAGCCGGAGCACTGAGCTTCCACCTGGCGTTTTGGCCGGGGCTGGTGTTTGGCATCCTGCGCGTGGTCGAAAACACCTTGAGCACCCAGATTTTCCCCACCTGGATGAGTATGGGTGGCGGCAAATATGCCCTGGATCTGGGCATCAATGTCTACGGTTTAATGCTGTGTACTGCGGGTTTCTTATTGGGGGCTGCTTTGCGACCTAGAATGTCAGAGGATCTGCTGATTGGGCGTCAGTCTGCAGTGATGGGGGAGGGTAATGGGTAATGGGTAGCGGGTAATGGGTAATTCTTGTCGCCACTCACCAATTACCACTCACCAATTACCAACTAACAATCACCAACCACCAATTACCCCTTCTATGGCCTGCTTTTAAGCTGCGTCATAGATAAAAAAAACCCCGGAGACAAAAGTCTCTGGGGTTTGGAATCAGGGTGCATCTACCAGTAACAGCATCCTCGAAAAACTGGCAAAGATCCGGAGTTCGGAGTTAACTTCACTGAGTCTTCAAAGAGAGCGTCTGTAATTCCCGCTTTTACTAAGTTTCAACGTATTTATCAATTTTCCTATGGTTCATTTTTCAGCCCCGCTGGGTGTCTCATCTATGACCTCATCGTCCCCCGTCAATATGCCTGCCAATGCGCCTGAAAAAGAGTCTTCCCTGGCGGCGAGGGTCTACATTGTTGGGGCGGGGCCAGGGGACCCTGAGTTGCTGACCCTTAAGGCGCAACGACTGCTGTCCCAGGCGGATGTAGTGCTCTATGCCAATTCTCTGGTGCCCCAGCAGGTGTTGGGCATGGTGCGGGCTGATGCTGAGCGCATTGGCACAGCAAATCTGACCTTAGAATCCATTTTGCCCCTGATGATCGAACGGGTGCGATCTCAAAAATCTGTGGTGCGTCTTCAATCCGGCGATCCGAGTCTCTATAGCGCTATTCACGAGCAGATGCGGGCGCTGGCCGAGGCTGAGATTCCGTTTGAAGTGGTGCCGGGCATCAGTGCCTTTCAGGCAGCAGCAGCGAAGCTCCAGGTAGAGCTAACCGTGCCGGAGCTGGTACAGACGATTATTTTGACCCGCATCAGCGGCCGCACCCAGGTGCCCCCCGCCGAAGAGCTGGCTTCCCTGGCGGCCCATCGGGCTAGCCTGTGCCTCTATCTCAGTGCCCGCCATGTGGAGGCCGCCCAGGCCGATTTGATGGCCCAGTATCCGGCGGAGACCCCCGTGGCCATTTGCTACCGATTGGGCTGGCCTGATGAGCGCATTTGCGTTGTGCCCCTCAGTCAAATGGCGGTCACCACCCATGCAGAAGACCTGATTCGAACCACGCTCTACGTGATTAGTCCAGCTTTGACAGACAGCACAGCGAGATCGCGGCTTTACAATCCAAGTCATGATCATCTATTTCGTCCGCGGGCAGAAAAGATTTAAGGGCAGAGCGTCGAGGGTAGAGGGGCAGCGAAGAGACTTCTCAGGCCGATATGGGCACGATAAGGCAGCCTGTCCGCGCGACACTTAGCCAAGATTTAACCTGATTGAGTTGGGCTTTCATGCAAACTTCAAGCCGAACTTATCAGTTTTGACTGATGCTTGGGGCAGGTCTGAACTTACGGTTGCCTATTTTTGCGCTCTACATTAAATCCTATGCCTCAATCTCCTCCTGTATCGTCTTCCTGGGTAGCCCGCCTGGGACAAGTGCTGAGCCTTGTTTTGCTATGGTCAGCCCTACTGCTGGTTTGGCAGCCACAGCCCGCTTGGGCCCATCGTCCCCACGATGTGGTGACTCAGATTAAGCTGTCCCCTGCCTACGACCAAGATCAAACGGCGTATACGCTGACCCGGAGTAATTTATTCAAGTCCATCGATGGGGGCGCTCATTGGCAGCGTCTGGTCCAGGGGTTAGATAACCTACATCCGATCTCGACCATCGCTATTGATGCCCAAAGGGGTCAGACGTTGGCGGCGGCGACGCGGGGCAATGGGGTTTATCGGTCTGACAATGGCGGTCAATCTTGGGCTCAAGTTAACCAGGGGTTGGGGCCCTTAGACATTGGGGTGGTCTATATATCCCCCGCTGACTCCAGTTTGATGTTGGCGGCAGGCACCGAGGGTGAACTCTATCGCTCCGCAGACGGGGGTAAAACCTGGACGCAGACACTAGATGCCAGTCATAGGATTCTGGCCCTGGCCTATGCTGATAACACCCTGTTTGCTGGCGAAGCTTCGGGGCAGCTGCTGGGGTCTAGTGATAGTGGTCAAACCTGGCAACCGCTGGTGGCGCTAGCAGATAAGGTGAGTGCGATCGCAGCTTCCCTGGACTATGCAAGTGATAACACGCTCTACGTAGGCACTGAGTCTAAGGGCGTTTTCCAAATTAATACCGGTACCGAGGCAGTCACCGATCTCAATCAGGGCCTCACCGATCTGCGGATTCAAGATATTAAAACGCTACCGGGTGACCCCAATGGACTGATGATTTCGAGCTGGGACCGGGGGATCTCGATCTCGAGCGATCGGGGCCAGACCTGGACTGACTACCCAGAGGGGTTGGTCAAAGACAAGATGGCCGACGATGACGGGGTGACACATTTCTCTGAGATTGCCCTTTCTAATCAGTTTCAGGCAGATAAAACTGCTTTTGTGGGCGGGTTTAACGGCCTTTATAAATCAACTGACTTGGGTCAAACCTGGCAAGAAATCGAAACCCTTTCCCTGGGCACCGTGATCTCCATGGATGTGTCGCCCAACTATGGAAACGACGGTAC
>JBCBQD010000125.1:0-15897 GCA_039820425.1 Cyanobacteria bacterium J06635_1 | reverse complement strand
CAGGGTGTGGCTTTGCTATGCAGTTGAGGAACCCTACGTGCGTGATAATCCGAATACACCGGAATTTCCCTATCAGCTCACGTTTCGCGATCGCACTTTCATCCATCCTCTCACCTTCCAGCGCCAGGGCGACTACGCCATTTCCAACGGCTATCGCGTCGAGATGGTCTACGCCGAGGAACTAGAACCTTTAGATGCGTTACACATTGAGCAGTTAACGTGGCGTATGGCCCTACCCGCCAACACTCACCGCCAGCGGGTTATCTCCGTTGAGCCCATAGGACTGCCCTTCACCATTGAGCAGATCAACGCTCAGGATATCGCCGTCTTTAAGTTTGATCGATTAGAGCCCCACGAGCGCCACCTATTTGGTTGGCGTGCCCAGCTAGAAGTCCGGGGGGTTAAATATCAGCTTACTCCCCACCAGGTCGAAGATACCGTTCTCCCCAGCGAGTTTCAACAGCGCTATCTGGTAGATGACGACGAACTGGCAATGGATACCCCTGTTGTGCAAAATGCCGCCCGACGGGCCGTGGGCAACGAAACCAACCTGCTGCGAAAAGTCCTGAGCATTCGCAACTACGTCTATGACCAGCTATCCTACGGCATTCGCCCCGCCATCGACACCCCCGACATCGTCCTCGATCGCGGCATCGGCTCCTGCGGAGAATACGTGGGGCTGCTGCTAGCCTTGTTTCGCCTCAATGGCATCGCCTGCCGCACAGTTGGTCGCTATAAGTGCCCTCCAAAAGCTGACCAGATGGGCATCTTGCTAGAGCCCGAATTCAACCACGTTTGGATTGAGTTTTATGTGCCGGGTGTGGGCTGGCTGCCAATGGAATCTAACGTCGATGATGTGCAAGAAGGTGGCCCTTACCCCACTCGATTTTTCATGGGCTTACCCTGGTACCACATCGAAATGGCCAAGGAAGTCCCCTTTGAGCGCATTCAGATGGCAGATGATTCGCTAGAGGTGAAGATTGGAGATTTGGCCCTCAACCATGTAAGGTTCAAGATTTTAGGGGCACTGTGACATTAATAAACACCCTTTAGCAGCCACCCGCTGTTGCTAAAAGGTGTTTTCTATTAGCTCAAAATCTCACGCGGGATCTGATGTCAAACTTAGATGCCAAGCCTAACAGGGTACAAACCCAACCCCCTCTACGTAACAACAGGGTTCATTTAACACTTCTCTAGAAAAGGAAGTGCTTTGACCAGACAACTGTGAACTGCCATCACAACGGAAGACGCCCCTGCCCACAATAGTTGTGAAACTGCTATTGCTATAGTAGAGGACCGTTCGTAAACGTCTGCTCGATTTTGCCAGGGTAGCGCCACTGGCTACCCCACTCTCTTTTTCAGAGAGTACGCTTTCAGCCTGACAAGTACTACTGTTTTTTACTAACTCTGCACTGGCGCTTTTGGGCAGCAAGCTAGTGGATATCGTCAAAGTCAACGTTAATGCTGTGAAAGTGACTGATTTCTTTAAGTCCAGTTTTTTATTCATGATTTCTCCGGTTATCTCTTGAGTGTTTTGTTGAGATCATGAGACCTTCGTAGATTAAATCTCATGGCTTTAGCGGGTTCATAAAGGCATCTCGTTAAGAAAGGGACCAAATTTTGCAAAATCCCCCAAAATTTACAAATATTCATGTTGTTAGCTAAACCACATCCAGTTTGAAAACTTGAGTTTTTCCCGTAGGGCAAACGACAGGTCTGGATGTGGACAAGGTTTAAGCTCATAGGCGTCGGTAGACATCCCGGAGAAGACACCTTCTAAATCAATGCTTACTTTTTTAGAAAATCGGTTGTGGGGTGCGATCTCAACCCTGCCAACGCTGTCCGACTGGCTTATGGTTGGAGTATTGTTGGCAGCCTTTGCCCTGGTGGGGCTACCCTTCGGGTTCTGGACCGGCTTTTTTCGGGTTGAACTGGTTAAGGATTGGAAGATTGTCCTCCCCACCGTAATGGTTGCCTTGCCCTATCCCGGCATTTTTGAAGAGCTCCTGTTTCGGGCGCTGTTAATTCCTCGGCCTGATGCAGCAAGTTCACAGAGTCTAGGGAGCTGGGCCATCGCCAGTTTGGTCATTTTCATCGGGTTCCATCCTCTCAACGCACGGTTCCTCATGACTGAGCGTCGCGAGACGTTCTACAACCCTATCTTTCTGACTTTGGCGGGGTTATTGGGGGTGGTGTGTACACTCAGCTACCTCCAGAGCGCTTCACTGTGGCCCCCCGTGGTATTGCACTGGCTCATGGTGATTATTTGGTTGTTGGGCCTCGGCGGATATGGCCGATTAGCTGCGCGGGGTGACTAACCGTTTGCGATCGCTGCGGCACATAGGCCACTCGATGGCTTTGACGACAAAGCGGACAGGCGTCTAACAACACCTGCCCGCGATGGGTGGGCACCAGGCCCAACATGGCTTTAATAAAGGTACGTAGTGGGTGATGAGTAATGGGAAATAGAGGGACGGAGAGCAAGGGGAGACAGGGGAGAAATTCCCCATTACCCTCTACCCACTAACTATCTCGCTAGCGCCAACTCCGGCGACGACGCTGCCTGCAACTTACCTAATAGCGCATTGCAATTGGCCCTGGCATCCCCAAACAGCATCTGCGTATTCTCTTTATAAAAGAGGGGATTGCCGACACCAGCATAGCCGCTGGCCAGGCTGCGCTTCATGACAACCACGTCTTTGGCATCCCACACCTCTAAGACGGGCATGCCCGCGATGGGGCTGTTGGGATCTTCGAGGGCGCTAGGGTTGACGGTGTCATTGGCCCCAATCACTAACACCACGTCGGTTTGGGCAAAATCTTCGTTAATTTCGTCCATCTCCAAAACGATGTCGTAAGGCACGTTGGCCTCGGCCAGGAGAACATTCATGTGGCCTGGGAGGCGTCCGGCCACCGGGTGGATGCCAAAACGCACCTGGACGCCGCGATCGCACAGTATCTGGGTGATTTCTGAAACGGCATGTTGGGCCTGGGCTACGGCCATACCGTAGCCGGGGGTGATGATCACGCTTTGGGCGCGGGTGAGCAATTCCACCGTTTCATCCAGGCTGGTTTCGGTAATGCTGCCCTCAACCTCAGCGGCGGCACCTTTGGTGCCGGAGCCAGTGCCAAAGCCGCCTAAAATCACGCTGATAAAGGAGCGATTCATGGCGCGGCACATGATGTAGCTCAAAATCGCCCCGCTGCTGCCCACCAGCGCTCCGGTCACAATCAGCAGATCGTTCGAGAGCATAAAGCCCGCCGCCGCCGCCGCCCAACCGGAGTAGCTGTTGAGCATGGAGATCACCACTGGCATGTCGGCCCCGCCAATGGCGGCAACCAGGTGGATGCCCAGCAGCGATGCGATCGCAACCATGACCAGCAAGGGGGTAAATCCGCCCGTGCCCTCTGCCGTCATAAACCAATAGCCTAAACCCAGGGTCGCCGCCAGCAGCGATAGGTTCAGCCCATGGCGGGCAGGCAGCATTAGCGGTTTGCTGCTGATAATTGCTCGCAGTTTGCCAAAGGCGACGACGGAGCCCGTGAAGGTGACCGCCCCGATAAAGACGCCGATGTAAATCTCGACTAAGTGAATGGTTTCCTCGACCCCCACCAGAGTAAGGTCAGGCTGCAGATAGTTGCCGACCCCCACTAGCACGGCGGCAAGCCCCACAAAGCTATGCAAAATCGCCACTAGCTCGGGCATGGAGGTCATCACCACGCGCGATGCCAGAATTGAGCCAATAATCACCGCTGGGATCACCGCTGCAATCAGGGTGCCATAGGAGCTGACCTGGCTACCCAGGGCAGTGGCGACCAGGGCAATCACCATGCCGATAATGCCGTAGAGGTTGCCTTGCTTGGCGCTTTCTTGGTTAGAAAGCCCCCCTAAACTCAAGATAAACAGGACAATGGCGGCTAAATACGCCACTGTGACAAGGTTGTTAGTCATAGTTTCTGTGCTTGGTTTCTATGCTTGGTTTCTGTGCGTCTATTTCCGGAACATTTTCAGCATGCGCTGGGTAACCAAAAAGCCCCCCGAAATATTGATGGTGCCGATGAAGATTGCGATCGCACCCAAAATCGTAGTGGCCGACGTCCCTGTGCCTGAAATTTGCAACATGCCACCAATGATGATGATGCCGCTAATGGCATTGGTGACACTCATCAGGGGCGTATGCAGCGACGGCGATACGTTCCAAATGATCTGCCAACCCACAAAGCAGGCCAAGATAAACACTGTAAAGTGCGATAAGAAGGAGGCTGGGGCTCCAAGGCCAAGCCCCAACAGGGCCAGCGTCGCCAGGATCAGACCAAGGGGCTTCCAGGGAATTTTTACACCGGATTTAGCCGGTGTCTCAGGCTCAGCAGTCTCAGGCTTAGCCACCTCACTCACGGCTGGTTTAGGCGCTGCTGGGGGTGCAGGCGGTTTGGGCGCAGGCCAGGTGACCTCGCCGCTGTGGGTGACCAGGGCTCCGCGGACGACTTCATCGTCAAGGTTGATCTCGTAGTGCTCACCCCCCCCCATGTCACTGAGCAGATTGCATAAGTTAGTCCCGTAGAGCTGGCTTGACTGGCTGGCCATGCGACTGGGGAAATCGGTTACCCCCACGATGGTGACACCTTGATAGGGGTAAATTTCACCCGGCTTGGTCACCTCACAATTACCCCCTTGCTCAGCCGCCATGTCGACGACCACCGAGCCCGGTTTCATACTCTCTACCATGGCCTGGGTCACCAACAGCGGGGCCCGCTTACCGGGGATCAGGGCGGTGGTAATGATAATGTCCACCTCCTTTGCCTGCTGGGCAAAGAGGGCCATTTCTGCCTCGATAAACTCTGGGCTCATCGTCTTGGCATAGCCGCCCGCGCCAGTCCCGTCTTCTTCAAATTCCAACATGAGGAACTGAGCCCCCATGCTTTCGACCTGCTCTTTGACCACCGGGCGGGTGTCAAAAGCACGCACGACCGCGCCCAGCCCCTTAGCCGCACCGATAGCTGCTAACCCAGCGACGCCAGCCCCAATCACCAGCACCTTACAGGGGGGCACCTTGCCCGCCGCCGTAATTTGCCCAGTAAAGAAGCGGCCAAAATGATTCGCAGCCTCGATCACCGCCCGATAACCGGCAATGTTAGCCATCGAGCTGAGGGCATCGAGCTTTTGCGCCCTTGTAATCCGAGGCACGCTATCCATAGCCAGCACAGTGGCTTGGCGCTGGGCTAGCTGATGGACCAACTCTGTATTTTGAGCCGGCCAGATGAAGCTTATTAAAGTTTGGTCAGGGCGCAGCAGGTCTGACTCGTGGTGACCTAGCTGGGGATGGTGCTGAGGGGCCTGTACCTTGAGGATCACATCCGCCTGAGCCCAGAGTTCCTGAGTCTGGTCAATGATTTCGCAACCGGCTTCCCGATAGGTCTGGTCAGCAAACTGGGCCGCTTCCCCAGCCCCTGTTTCTACCAGGACTGTAAAGCCCAAAGACTGGAGTTTTTTAGCCGTGGCAGGGGTCGCAGCCACCCGACACTCGCCCGGACTAACCTCTTTAGGGATGCCAACTCGCTTCGGTCCAGGCTTTGCATTCACCTGGCTTGGCGTTTTTTCAATCGCAATGGTCATAACCTTTCTTACCTTGGATAAGTCACTTTCAAACAGGCAAACAGATCCCCTCATTACCCCTTTACGGACCTCATATACGTGGGTCATGAGAATGACTATCTAGCCCTAAAATCTATCGATCAATGGCCGCTTTACGTAACAACGGATGTTGAGATTACTATCCCCCATTCAGCAACTTTGAATCGTTGCATGAGCCTCACATAAACCGCTGCAAGGCGTTACTTTCTCAGCGCTACTTTTTTAGCATCGCCTGGAATGTTTAGATCACCTGCAAGCAAGCCTTCGGAGGAGCAAGACACTTTAACTCAAGCACCTATCAGCATAGAGGCCAACCCTAAATCAAGATCGGACTATATCGACTTTTAACCGAGAAAATAAACGAGGGCAATATTGATGTTAAGACTTGCACATATCATGTTCTTTGATTACAACAATCAAATTCCTTTGAAGAAGTATTTAATTTGATTGTGGCAACTCCAGAAAGGGGTTGTGAACCATTGAACAGAAAGCTTGACATTTTTTGACAAAACTCTATGGGCAAACCTGAATAGATTCGCTGATAAGACCACCTTGACAGGCAACTTTAAACGCTTTTTTGAGAGCCCGCCGCAAACGTCTTTTTGTAATAGAATATGTGATATTCTAAAGCTAAGTTAACGTAAGTTAAGCAATCGCTAGGACAATCTGCTTTAAGGCAGTCCGCTTTAAGTTGGGTAATCGTCTGACAGTATGCTCTGGCAATTTGGTCTGATGGCGATTGAAGCCACTGTTTTAGAAACTGCTACTTCAGAAACCGCCGTTTTAGGAGAGCCCTCGTAAATGAGTCCAGCCAATAAAACTGGCCCACTGTCTACCCCCGCGGACTGGGCGCAATGTTATCCAGGATGTTAGCGATTTAAGCGCTATTACTGACACGAAATGCTTGAGGAGTGATGTAGATGACGGTTAAACGGTTTATCCCCTGGTGTGTATCTGGCCTTGCGATCGCGCTAACCCTTGCAGCTTTACCCGTTTTGCCAGGAGCTGCCCAAACCCGTGAGGGCTTGACCATTTGGGGTGGGGTTGATACCGAGCGTCGGCTACCCTACAGGCTTTTTAATAACGAGCCCCGCAGCACGCGCGCCCACTATCACCTTCGAGTCCCTTCCAACCGAGTTGATCGGGCTTTGAGTGACCTGCAGATTATCTACCCTGATGCTTTTAATGACTACAATGGGCGATTTAGCTTAGACGAGGATAATGTCAAGGTTTATCAGGGCCGTGACGACCGAGGCGAAGAAATTGCTATTGATGAGGTGGTCTGGACACCAGAAGCCAATCAGTTAGATATCTATCTGCTGGAGCAAATCCCCCAAGACACTTATTTCACCGTGGTGCTGCGTCATGTTCGCAACCCGGATCGGCCACTACAGCAACCGTTTGGTCTCTATGCACCGTCGCCGGGTGCGCCCCTCAATACCATCGTCGGCATCTGGAACCTCTCCCTGGGTTACGAAGACGGACGTAATTAAGTTTGTGGTGCTAACGCGATCCATGATGCTAGAATCATAGGCCGTGCTTAGACCCATTCAGATTTTCCACTAGGAGACAACCACCATGACAAAGCGCACGCTCGGAGGCACTTCTCGCAAGCGCAAGCGCGTGTCTGGGTTCCGGACCCGCATGCGCACCAAAAACGGCCGCAACGTGATTAGGGCTCGTCGCAGCCGAGGGCGTGCCCGCCTGGCTGTTTGAGCCGTTTATGCTAGCGCTGGCGAGGTCAAAAGTTGGCGTTACCCAAAAAGCATCGATTGCGATCGCCCCAGGCATTTGCCCAGGTTTACCGCCTGGGGCGTCGAGCCAAGGGACACTGCATCGCGATAAAAGCGCTCAAGCTTTCCCAGCCCAGTCAAGGCAACCCTGCCTTGCTGGGCCCTTGTTTTGGGATTTCGATTAGCCGCAAAGTCAGTAAACGGGCGGTGATTCGCAACCGCATCAAGCGACAAATTCGAGCCGGTTTACAGCAACTCTTACCCAGGGCAAGTTCAGGCTGGCACGTTGTTATCTCAGTCCGGTCGGCTGCGGTAGAGTGTAAGTATGACGAATTTTTGCAAGAATTAGAGCAGCAGTTAACAGCCTTGGAGGTTATAGATGGGCATCAGTGAGGAGGTTTATTACGAGGGCGGGCCCCACATCGGCGACTTGATTTTCAATTTACTATTGGCCTTCACCGTTATCTGTATTCCGTTAACGGTGGGTGCCATTGTGCGAGCTATTTGGCTGCGATATCGCATCACCAGCCGCCGGATTTCGGTCACAGCAGGTTGGATGGGGCGCAACCGCACGGACCTAATCTATTCTGAAGTTGCCAAGATTGTAACGGTGCCCCGTGGTTTGGGAGCTTGGGGCGATATGGTGGTCACGCTCAAAGACGGTAGCCGTCTTGAGCTGCGCTCGGTCCCCAACTTTCGTAGGCTTTATGACCAGATGATGGAAAAAGTATCAGCGAAAGCAAGGGCAGCTAGCGGCGCTACCTAAAGTTAAGCCGCCAGCAACCTCAATATTCGGATACAGTAGAGTTCAGATTGTAGTTTTAAGTCGACGAGTCGGACCACGCGCGCATGGATTTTGGTATCGGGTTTCTTTCAAACAACATTATGTTGCCAATCCTGGATTTTTTCTACGGGATTGTGCCGAGCTATGGATTGGCTATCGTGGCCCTAACGTTGGTAATTCGATTTGCGCTGTATCCGCTCAACGCCGGGTCCATCCGCAATATGCGGCGGATGAAGGTCGCTAACCCGGTCATGCAAAAACGGGTGAAAGAGATTCAAGAGCGCTACAAAGATGACCCCACCAAGATGCAGTCTGAGATGGGTCAGGTCTACAAAGAGTTTGGTAATCCGTTGGCGGGCTGCTTTCCAGTGGTGTTGCAGATGCCCATCTTGTTTGCGTTGTTTGCCACCCTACGGGGGTCGCCGTTCGCGGATGTGAGCTATCCGGTTAATCTGCAAATTTTCCCCCAAGAGGCGGTTGAGCAAATCCAGCCCCAAGCCTTCTCGACCAAGCCTAGCAATATTTTTGTGGCCGATGGTGAACACTTCCCGGTGTCGGCTGTCTTGCCTGCGGGCAATCGCATCACCGTGGGCGAAAAAACGGCCATTCGTCTGCAAACAGCCGAGGGGCAATCTTTGCAGTCCCTGGTCGACGAATACGGCAATGACGACCTTCAGGTTACCCCTCGGTGGGAGGTGACTAAGGGAGAAAACCTGATCGAAGTTGACGCGGCGGGCAACATTACGGCGTTGGCACCTGGCGATGCCACCCTGCAGGTTAAAGTGCCTGGTTTAGCGGCCAATAAGGGCTTTTTGTTTATCAAGGCGCTGGGTCGCATTGGGGCCATGGGTGACAATGGTGAAATCCATTGGGACATCCTGGGTATGGTCCTCTTCTTTGGCATTAGTCTTTATGTCAACCAGCTGCTGACGGGCCAGTCCTCTACTGACAACCCTCAACAAAATATGGTGAACAAGATGACACCGGTGTTGTTCTCCGGGATGTTCTTGTTTTTTCCCTTGCCAGCTGGGGTTTTGATGTATATGGTGATTGCTAACGTTTTCCAAACCGCGCAGTCGTTTATTTTATCTCGTGAGCCTTTGCCAGAAAACCTACAAAAACTGGTGGATGAGGATCAAAAGAAAGAAGCTGATCGTGAGCAGTTGGCCTTTGAGCCTGGCACCAAAAAGTCCACAGCGGCTAAATCTGGGGGCTCAACTAAGTCAGGCGGGGCCGTTAAGTCTGGGGGAGCTAAGCCTTCTACAGCTAAGCCAAAACGGTCTGGCCGAAAAGCTTCTAAGGGCTCTAACCAAGCTTCTGGTGACTCAAAGAAGAAGGTCTCCAAGAAATGATGTTTGAATGATAGGACCGGAATGAGTGAGCAACAGGCAACAAAAGGGATCGAATGGCTTTCAAAGCTGCTAGCCCTCCAAGGGATTTCTGCGGATGTCACGAGCCATTTTGTTGAAGACGCTGCGGGGGACAGTAGCTGCTGGCTAACGATTGACCATTCAGCGCTGTCTGAGGCTCAGCTAGAGGCTCTCTTGGGAGAAAAGGGAGCCGTACTTGATTCAATTCAGTATTTAGCAAACACCGTGCTGAACCTGGGGCAACAGCGTGAGCTACAGCAGGCCTATACGGTTGAGCTAAATGGCTATCGCAAACGTCGCCAAGAAGAGCTGCAGGCCCTGGCCGACAATGCCATTGAGCAGGCCAAAGCCACAGGCGAGGCATTTGAGATTTGCGGTTTGTCATCCGCTGAGCGACGTCAGGTCCATACTTTACTCAAGCCGTACGAAGAGTTAGAAACCTTTAGTCGGGGCAAAGAACCGGATCGGCGGTTAGTTGTTCAGCTGAGTAGCAGCGAATCAAGTGAGTCAGAGGAGCCCTAGTCGCTTGTCAGCCTTTCACCTAAGACCGTTGTTAAGACTCATTCGTTGCTGAGACTCATTCTAAGGCTATGCAACCGATTTATATCCCCCCCCTCAAACGGCTGCCGACTCATACGCGACGCCTGAAAATCGATGAACACTTGGGTGAACTGAACAGTCTCACGCCGGTTAAGGGGCATTTGCAGGTGCAGCATCGGGGTAATTTTTTGGAGGTTTCGGCCCAGGCCGAAACGATTATGACCCTGGCCTGTCATCGCTGTTTGCAACATTACAACAGCCGGATCCAGGTCGATACGTCGGAGTTTATCTGGTTGCAAGAGCCTGAGCCCGATGCCTATGGCGTTGAGCGAGAAGTGGAGATGGCTGATCTGGTGGAGACGCTGTCCCCTCAGGGGCATTTTGAACCCGATACCTGGCTCTATGAACAGTTTTGTCTGTCCATTCCACAACGACAGCTTTGCAATCAAGCTTGCCCTGGTATCAACCTGGCAGAAGCTGGCCCTGAGCCGTCGGCTGAGATAGACCATCGTTGGGCAGCACTGTCAGCCCTTAAGCAGCAGCTCCCCGATGGTTAAACCGCATCCAGTTTGAAAACTTGAGGTTTTGCCAACAGGCAAACACATTAGGCGATTCCCATAGGGCAAATGACAGGTCTGGATGTGGCCAAGGTTTAATATCGATAGCGAGAATCCAATAGCGAATAAAATGAAGGCTGTAGGGGCATAGCAGGCAGACACTATGAGCTTTCGGGATGAACTGGGGTTACTGATACGGGCGCGGTACCCGGTCATCTATGTGCCAACCCAGGAAGAGGAACGGGCCGAGGCTGCGATCGCAACTTCGGCTCAAAAAAACGGCCATCGCAGCGTCTACGTCTGGGACTTTGTCGAAGGCTATCAGGGCAACCCAAACGACACCGGCTTTGGCCGCCGCAACCCCCTCCAGGCCCTGGAGTTTATTGAGAAACTCCCCAGCAGCGCCGCCGCGATTTGCGTACTGCGAGATTTTCATCGGTTTTTAGACGACGTTGCGGTGGCTCGCAAACTACGGAATCTCTCGCGCCTGCTCAAGGCCCAGCCCAAAAACATTATTTTGCTGTCTCCTCAGCTCACCATTCCAGATGAGCTGTCGGAGGTGATTACGATTTTAGAATTTCCTCTGCCGACGGTGGCCGATATTCGCAGTGACGTCGAGACCCTGCTGGGTGCCCTGGGCAGTCGCCTCCCTGATCGCGTCCTCGATGAGCTGGTACGCTCCTGCCAGGGGCTCTCCGCCGAGCGCATCCGCCGCGTCCTGGCCCGAGGCATTGCCGCCCACGGTGAGTTTCGCGACGAAGACATTGCTCTGATCTTAGAAGAAAAGCGCCAGACCATTCGCCAGACCCAAATCCTGGACTTTTACCCCGCTAATGAAAAGATTTCGGATATTGGCGGTCTTGATAACCTCAAAGACTGGCTGCTTAAGCGGGGAGGAGCCTTCTCAGAGCAAGCCCGGCAGTATGGCCTGCCCCACCCCCGAGGGCTCCTGCTGGTGGGCATTCAAGGCACTGGCAAATCCTTGACCGCCAAAGCCATCGCCCACCACTGGCATTTGCCCCTGCTGCGCCTTGATGTCGGTCGTCTGTTTGGGGGCCTCGTAGGAGAGTCTGAGTCCCGCACCCGGCAGATGATCCAACTGGCCGAGGCCCTGGCCCCCTGCATTTTGTGGATCGACGAAATCGATAAAGCCTTTGCCGGAGCCGATAGCCGGGGCGACGCAGGCACCGCCAGCCGAGTGTTTGGCACCTTCATCACCTGGATGTCAGAGAAAACCTCCCCCGTCTTTGTGGTAGCAACCGCCAACAATATTCGAGCCCTGCCCCCTGAGATGCTGCGTCGGGGACGGTTTGACGAAATTTTCTTTGTGGGGCTCCCCAGCCAGGACGAGCGCAAATCCATTTTTAATGTGCACCTGAGTCGCCTGCGCCCCTCAAACCTCAGCCAGTACGACATCGAGCGGCTGGCCTATGAAACCCCTGATTTCTCAGGGGCCGAAATCGAGCAAACCATTGTCGAAGCCATGCACATTGGCTTTAGCCAAAACCGCGACTTTACCACCGATGATATTTTAGAAGCCGCCAGTCAGCTGGTGCCCCTGGCTCGCACCGCCCAGGACCAAATCGAAGCCCTCCAGGACTGGGCCGCTGCGGGTCGGGCTCGGCTGGCGTCGCGACAGACACCCCTGAGTAGTCGTCTGCGAGAGCCGTAAGGAATCGGCGGAAATAAATGAGCAGGGGAGCAGGGGAGCAGGGCTTCGACGTGAGCGCTCAGCCGAACGTGAGCAGGGGAGCAGGGGAGCAGGGGAGCAGGGGAGCAGGGGGAGTTGGTATGTTACCAATGGCAGATCCCTAGGGTCGAGAGCCATTGCCCATTTCAAAAGGCCCGATTTCAAAAGGCCCGATTTCAAAAGGCCCGATTTCAAAAGGTAGATTGTGGTTGAGGCACGTAGGCTTTGCCTTCTCGTAGAGAAACCCAACAAAGCCAGAATTTGTTGGGTTTCATACCTTCAACCCAACCTACAGGTGGAGGGTTGTGATAATCAATCAGGAGAGCTGAAGGCCCCCTAAATCCCCAAAAATTGGGAGACTTTGAGCGTTTACTCTCTTAGCGACTTGAGTAACTGCGAACTCTGAAGCCCCCAAAATTGAGGGTTTGGGGGCCTCCAAGAGGATAGCAAAAGGTAAAAAATCCTATCCTTTCAGCAACGCCTCACCGTGACGGTAGAGCGCCTGGGCATAATCCGTCCAGGTGCCTTGCCCCCAATAGCGAAAACAGCTGGTTTCTACCAGCAGCAGATATAGCAACGCCTCCTGGTAAGCCGGGCGCTGGGTCGTACTCGGGTCAGCCTGCACCTCGCGGTCATACTTCTGGTGAAACATCGCACTGAGCTGATACATCGGCCCCAGCACATTTTCATACCCTTTCACCCAGCTCAGATCGTTCGTCCAAGACGCCCCATCCATATGAAACTGGTGATCGGTTTCCTGGAGGTCTTGAATAGCTTTGGCTACGGTCTCGGGGGTGGCCTGGTCTGGAGCGACTTTCTGCCAGATCTTGTGCTGCCCCACCGCCTGACAGACTGGGTAATCATCGGGGCTCACCCCAGCCGCCTCGATCAGCTCGATGTACTCAGTGCCATTGAGTCCGGTGACGCCTTCGACGCCCCGGCCATTTTCCCGCATCTCAGCCCAGATCGGCACAAAATCACGGGCATATTCATTCATCATTACGCCGCCATTCTCGCCATCGGCGATTTGAGAGACACAGCAGGGCACCGACACGTTGCCAATTTGCTGTCTGCCCCGGCCTTTGGCCTCATGGTAGGGCTGCATCTGGGCCACCAGTTTGGTATCCGAGCCCTGGGTCTTGATCAAGGCAGTGATACTGACGGTTTCACCCCGAGAATTTCTCGCCACCAGCCGATTAGGGATGTACTTATCGTCCTGGGGCAGTCCTGAGCCGTCCAGACGCTCCACCGAGTGCTCCTGCACCAGCAGCCAGCGATAGCCGCACTCCTTAAGCGCTTTGACATACTCATACAGCGTGTCAGGGTGGTTAGGCAGGTGCATCTCAGGGGGTGAGAAGCCTTTGACCCGCCGCAGTGCATCGTAGCCAAACAGGGCAGCAAAGTAGTGCTGCCAGGCCTGGATTTGTAGCTTGATATCTGGGATCGGCGTGGAGGGCACCACCGCATGGCTCCACATCGTGCCCATCCACTCTACGTAGGGCTGATATTGGGGCTCACAGAGCCGCTTGAGATTGTTGATCACATCCTCACGGCCCATCTGGCGCAGGCCCCAGAGCAAATTACCAGAGTAGTCGAGCATGATCCGAGGGTTGTCACCCTTAGCGACGAGTTCGAGTATCCAATCACCCATGCGGCTGTAGCACCAGGCAAAGACGGAGGCATTGTGGTTGTCTCCATCGCCCTGATTTTCAAACATGTTTTGGAGATTGCTGATCAGCGCGCCATTGGGGCCAGCCGGAATGGTGGGCTGGTGCATGTGTAGGGCGCACGCAAACCCAGCGGGGATGTTTTGTAAGTTTAAATTGCTGCTGGGCAAAAAGACAGGTTGGTCATGGTTGGTGACAGCAGAAATGACATCCTCCCAACCGCAAATATTGGGTAACCCTGATCTTGAATCGTCCAGGGTAGGTAATCCGGAAGTGGGTGCAGTTGCAATCATGTATGAGTCCTTAGTTTCCGTATTCCGACCAGCGCCGGACGCTATGCAGTCAAAGATCTTGCACTGACCTGCTAACTTTTTCAAGCTATTTTCAAGCCAATTGCCAAATAATAAACCACATTGCCAATGGCAAAACTTAAGCTCTACTAAGCCTGTGATTAATTAAAATCAAGGCTTTTTCATTTTTCGACCAGGTTTCTCAAAGCCCCTTAGCGCAGGGATCTGCCTTCAGGACATTCCCTTACAAAGTCAAAATTGACACGCTAAACACCCCGTCTTCTGCTTGAATAAAAGTTTAGAACTAAAAACTTTTATTACAAAAATCGCAGAGGAAGCCTATGTATATCGTGCAAGTTGCCTCCGAATGTGCGCCGGTCATCAAAGCAGGCGGTTTAGGAGATGTGGTTTACGGCCTGAGCAGTGAACTTGAGGCCCGTGGTCACTGTGTGGAGCTAATTCTGCCTAAGTACGACTGCATGCGCTACGACCATATCTGGGGGTTGCACGAGGCCTATCGAGATTTATGGGTGCCCTGGTATGACGGTGCGATTCACTGCTCAGTTGAGTGTGGTTGGGTGCATGGTCGGCTATGCTTTTTTATCGAGCCCCACTCTGGCGATACCTTCTTTAATCGGGGTATATACTACGGTGCCTCGGATGATCAAATGCGGTTTGCCTTTTTTAGCAAAGCCGCATTGGAGTTTTTACTCAAGAGTGGCAAACGCCCCGACGTGATCCATTGCCACGACTGGCAAACCGGGCTGTTGCCGGTCATGCTCTTTGAGATGTATAAGTGGCATGGCATGGAGCATCAGCGCGTCTGCTATTCTATTCACAATTTCAAGCATCAGGGCGTTTGGGGGACAGAGATTCTCCGGGCCACGGGCTTAAATAATGAGCCTTACTATTTCAGCCCAGAACGGTTGCAAGATAATCATCACCCCACCGCACTGAACTTTATGAAAGGGGGGATTGTTTACGCGAACTACGTCAATACCGTCTCGCCCCACCACGCCTGGGAGGCCCGCTTTACCGAGATTGGCTGTGGCTTACAGCCTACCCTGGAGGCCCATCATTATAAATTTGGCGGTATTCTTAACGGGCTTAACTACACCCTTTGGAACCCAGAAGTCGATCCCTATATTCCAACCCATTATGGGGCAGGGGATTTTGAAAGTAAGGTCTACAACAAAAAAGCCCTGCGAGAAAGGCTGCTGCTGCGGGCCAGCGATAAACCCCTGGTTGCTTTTATTGGGCGATTAGATCAGCAAAAAGGGGTGCACCTGGTCCACCATGCGCTTTACTACAGCCTCGACCAGGGGGCTCAGTTTGTCATGCTGGGCTCTGCGTCAGAGGCGGGTATCAACGACTGGTTTTGGCATGAGAAGCAATACCTTAATGAAAACCCTGACTGCCATTTAGAAATTGGCTTTAACGAGGAGCTGGCCCACCTGATCTACGCGGCGGCAGATATTATTGTGGTCCCCAGTAATTATGAGCCCTGTGGCCTGACTCAGATTATTAGTCTGAAGTACGGCACTGTGCCCGTGGTGAGAGGCGTGGGCGGCTTGCTCAACACGGTCTTTGATTGGGACTATGACGAGTCCCATTTGCCTGAGGAACGCAATGGG
>JBCBQD010000124.1:0-16206 GCA_039820425.1 Cyanobacteria bacterium J06635_1 | reverse complement strand
CATTGACTATCCCTTTGATGAAACGACTTTCTCTCCCAATGATGATCGTCAGAAATGTGAAGCCTTCAAAGAGAGTCGTTTCATCAAAGGGATAGTCAATGATGAGCTTCCAGCGATCATCCAGATTTTCCATTGAGGCTTCGGGCAGTTCTCGAATATTGCCAAAGATCACCACGCAGGAGCGTTTTGTATTTTTCCAGGTAAATTCTTGGTATTGCTCAAATTGGTCTTCTCCCTGAATGTTAAGTTGGTCGTAGACCATGTCTCGAAGTAGGCGAATACGGTTGCCCCGGTTATCTTCCCGCTCGGCTTGCTTAAGGATGGTCTCAGTGTCTACTCCTGAGAGCTGCACTGAAATGCTGGGGTTAGACGTTTCTTCGCCAATGCGAATCTCACCAATGCTAGCGGCCCAGGTTTTGCAGCGCTGGAGGACAAACTGACTTTCTCGTCCAGGAATGGGAGATTTAATGGTGCCGTGGTTAAGGCTAGTCAATCGGTCGGCGTTAAGTCCCCGCAGGGATTCGACTTCGGGCACCAGGGCGGATAGCAGCAGGGTCTTAATCAGACGATCGTCATTGCGAAAGGCGATAAGTTTGGGAGCATCCAGGGGTAGCTTTGCCAGGTCTTCCTGACGACCGTGGGTTTTCTCTAACTCGGGCAATAGTTTTTGCTGGTAGAGCCGTTTGGCGTTGTCAAAGTGAATCGCCATTTCGGGGCTAAAGGCTTCATCGCCGTGGGCTACCACATCAAATAGGTCACCTACCGGGATGATATCGCCGACGGTGAGGCTGTCGCGATGATCTACTAGAAGTTGCATCATCACCTTCAGGGCAGTGCGTTCGCGTTGTAACACACTGGAGACGGCAATCAGGGTCTGTACCAGAGCAGGGCTAAAGGGGTAGACCTTACGGAACATTTCCCGATCGCCTTCGCGAGTAAGGAGCACATTCATTACCGACTCCCTTACCTTTGCAGTTTGCTCAAAGGCAGCATCGAGTTCTTTCCGGGCAGCATCCGTTTTGCACTTGAGGACCCGCTTTTCGGCAATGGCAGGTAGGTTGCGATCTTCCAGGGTGATGCGGTGAAATCGGCCTTCCCAGTGTTTGAGGGCATCGCTAAAGTTAAGCCGTTCGGCACCAGGAATTGAATCACCGATCAGTTCACTCAGATCTCGCTGGCGGGCAACAAAGCTAATGATGGGGATGGGGCGGTCGGCCAGTTGGGCTTCGACAAGTTTCGAGAGTTTCTGACCTTCCTGGTGAATAAACTTTAGGTCGGTAGCGCGGCTGGCCAGCCAGAGAATGAGTTCATCCAGGAACAAGATCAGAGCGTCGTAACCAAGGGCTTTGGCATGTTTGCTAATAACGGATAAACCCTGATCAAGGGATACAAAGGCTTCGCCCTGGGCACTAGCCTGCATGTCGTAGGAGCCAAAGAATTGCTTTACCAATGCGCTGATTAATTGAGCGCGTTCTTCATCCCCTGGGTCTGCCACAATAGCTGCTTCAAAGCGCCCAGCATCCCAGCCATCGGCCAGTTCACCCCAGCCACTATCACCACTAGCGCTTTCACCGAGTTTGCCAAAGAAAGCTGCATCGCCCATCGTTTCTCGCAGGGTTTGAGCATCCTGAAATAGCCCTTCAGCGAGATAGACACCGGGAATAGGTGCGTCAGGATGATAACGGCGGATAAAGTCTACATAACCACCAAGGATGCCGGACTCCATATCTTTAGAGCCAATCATGTGATAAGGCACTAGCAGGAATTTTTTGCCGGTAATCCAGTCGTTGTGTTTGGTGATCACCGGGGCCAGTTCTTGGATGCCCTTGGCCTTAGGGATGCCTTCTAATATCAGGTTGAGAATGGCCATGAAGTGGCTTTTGCCACTACCAAAGCTGCCATGGAGGTAGCTGGCCTTGCTGCTGTTGCTCTGGATAGCACTTTGAATAAAGGTGAGGGCGTTGTCAAAGCAATCCTTAAGCTCTGGGGTAACGACATAATCCTTGAGGGTGGCTTCAGGGCGGGTGACACCTTCGGTGAGTTTGAGAACGAAGTCACCTTTTTGGAGACGTTCGGGGATTTCGATGAGGTCTTTAATCAGTGTCATAGGGATCAATTTATGAATTTATTGATTAATAAGGAGGGCTAGATATCAGCCTCAATGACTGTAACCACAGCGATCGCAATCGCAGCCATCGTTTTTTCGGAAATGTATCCTAATCGACGAACAAAGCGCCGTA
The DNA here is from genome assembly GCA_039820425.1 of Cyanobacteria bacterium J06635_1. GTDB lineage: Bacteria > Cyanobacteriota > Cyanobacteriia > Phormidesmidales > Phormidesmidaceae > SIO4C1. Next base: position 13,966 of record JBCBQD010000124.1, on the reverse strand, counting down.
GGTCAACCCCCCTCAGTTGTAGGGCATCGACTGCCGAGGGTTTACTCAAACCGTTGTTGACATTGGGTTCTAGTTTTACATGCCAGATATTTTTAGCAAAGTAGGGTTTCCAGTCGGTGACGGGGGCAACCAGCTTAACGGGTAACTTGCCGACTGCATCAGAGCTAATCACAATAGCAGGCCGTGTCTTTTTGATTTCTGAGCCGAGGGTGGGGTCAAAATTCACTAGCCAAACTTCTCCACGTTTGGGGGGACCAGAGTTAGTAGTCAACGATGTCACCTGCCATGAGTTCTTGCCATTCAGGATTTTGCTTGTAATGGGTCTGCATCGCCTCGGCTTGCGCTGCCAAAATGCGCCTGCGTTCCGCCAGGGGCTGTTTTAAGAATGCCCGGCGATCTTCTAACGTCAGCGAGGCTTCTTTCACCTCCAAAGCAGGGGGCTCTGTTAGCTCGTAGAGGTTGCTATCAGGCAGTTTGACTTCAGCTACGCCTTCAGATTTGAGCAGTTCTTGTACAAGAATTTGCAGGAGTAGCAGCTTGTCTGTGTGGGACAAATCTTTAACGGTGGGGATCAGCTCAGTAATAGTCATGCTGTTTGGCTGTTTTGAGGAAGTTCAAGAGGGCTGGTCTTTATATCTTCTATTGTGCGATGGCGAGCCTATGACTGTTTTCGTTTTCGCTTTCCTTTAATTTTGGATGGTTCCCAGGCGCGAATATCGTCCAGGGTTTTGCCCATCTGGCGGGCTTCGTCTTGAATGAAACCTTCATAGAATTCACCCATTTTCAGGCCATTGTAGGCAGGGTCAGGGTCGTTGTGCCATTGCTTGAGCCAGGGCAGCAGTTCGAGCAGGCAGCCAAGCAGGGGCACCAGACGCGGGTCGTCGCTGCCGCCAAAGCGTTCTTGCACATCGACATAGTAGGCGCTGATAGCCTGGGCAAGTTGCAGGTGGTTATAGCCTGCCCAAGCAATAACAGAGAAGCCGTCGGGGCCTTCGCAGTGGGGGAAACTGACCCAGCGCTCTTTGGGCACGTCGAGTTTGCCACGCAGTTTCCAGTAATGGGTTTTCTGGAAGTCTTTGGTGGCGTACTTGGGGGGAACGGGGATGGGGCCGATTTCGGTTTCTTTGAGCCGTTTGGCGGCAATGCTGTCGAGGTAGTTGGGGTCGTCTTTGGGCAGTTGGGTGCGGGCATCGATGGCATCTTCTTGGCGTTGGAGCTGCCAGGTGTGTTGCCAGTCTTGGCGTTTGAGGAGACCGGTGGGTTTGTAGCGCAACACAGGTAGTAGGGGGACGGCTTGTTTATCGACGAGGTCGTCAACAAGTTTTTGAACGTTGAAGGCGGGATCATTACGGTAGAGTTCGCCGACTTGCAGGAAGTCGGGGTCTTGGCGGGCAATGTCGGCGAGTTTGGCGGTGGAGATAAGGGTGGGATCGGGGATTTTGTCGGTGGGTTGGCCTTCGTCGTTCATGCGGCCATCGAAGTCGAAGTAGCTTTCGAGGCGGTTGAGGAGCCAGGTTTCGAGAGCATTATGAAACTGAATTTCCCAGGATTCAACTTGCCAGCGGCGTTTGTGTTGAAACTGCTCGAGAAGCCCGATATTTTTATCAGTTTTGATCAGGTCAATGCGCTTTTGAACTAGTTGTTGATAGTCTTCAGGCCAGTAAGCAGGAATTTCTGTGATTGGTGTTGCGTTGAGTCTTTCAAACCAAACGGTTGTGATTTGCTCTTCTTCAATTTGACGAGCCAAAATGATCTCAAAAGCTCGTTGCCCAACCTGGACTATGGGCAATTCTCCTTGATAAGTCAGGTCTTCATCCAGAACTTTATAGAGCTGATAGCATTGCCAATCCAGTTCTTCCTGGAGGGCAATCATCTTGGCACGGATATTTATCCAGTTATTGTAGGCTTGTTTAAAGCACTCGTACAATGAAAGTGCATTGCTTGAATGCCAGGTCGTCAGAACCTTTTCTGGTAACAATACAGATAGTTTTTGTGCCAACTCATCGAGCTTTTGAGTTCGCTCTAGAGGACACTCAGCAGGTAATGGAAACAGCTTAAGTTTCGTCCCGTCATGTTCAAATCTGAACTCCCAGGGTTCATCTGCTGCGGCTGCATCAGCACCGGGCCGTCCCTTATTGTGAAAAACTTGCTGCATCCAAAAGCAGGCGGTGGAGCTATTGAGTAACCCCAGCAATGCCAGATGCTCATCCTCAGTCGCCCCGGCAGGCAACTTGATCACAGGTGCTGAACGATTGAAGACCTTGCCACCGCGATCCAGGACGAAGTGATTGTGGGTAGCAACAAATGCGAAGGTTATTGATAAAGGTGTAAGAAGTTTATGAGGTATAAATTGACCATACTCATACCATTTGAACCCAACTTCAACTTTGGTTTTTCTGCCAAACATGTAGGTGTTGGCAAGTACTGCACGTGAAGCCCATAAAAACTTAAGAGCGGAGTTTTCAATATTATCTTCTATCGGTTCTAAATTTTTATCATAAGGAAATACTAAAGTTTCTTCACCCGAAATAAGCCAGTCACGAACTCCTTCTCCAATCACGAAATAACGTAGGAAGTCTTGTGCAATACAGAGCCTTAATCCAATCCGAAAAGATAGTAAGAAAACGTCATCGCCCTGTGTAGAGCAGGTTCTTCCAATGGAATCCACTTTGGAAGCAAGTGTTTCTTGTGTAATCTCTTCTAAATGTTGTTTAAGTTCAGTTGCACCACCACCACCGATAGACCAAGGATGCTTATAAAACAACTCTCGCTGCGAGTCTGCCACACTGACAAACTCACTTTCAGAACCCTCTAAATCTACCTGCTTTAAAATCGCTGACCATACCAATCCCTGTAACGCATCTTCCGGCGTACTCGGCTCTCCCCGAATTCCCATCACTGTCCGAATCACACTCGCTATCGGAGCTCGATTGCGTCCAAACAAAATCACTGTCGGTGTCCCATGGCCTGGGATATATGCCCCGCTCGTATCAATCACATGAGTTAAATCAACCTTCGGGAAAAACTGTTCAATCAGTTTTTTGCCAAACTCTCGCTTCATAAAGGAGTTAGCAGTAATTTGCCCGGTAAATCCACTTTTCACAGCTAGCTGAAAAAGCCTTTCCATAAATGGAACCGCCATCGAATATTGACGATAACAGCTTTGATATCGGGAACGATAATCTTGATTCTGTTTCTTATCTTTAGGAACGATATAAGGCGGATTAGCCACAACCACGTGGTAATAACCTGCAATCAAAATTCTATTGAGTGCCTCTAAATCTTCAGTCCTGTAGGTATGTGCTTGGGCATCAACCCCCTCTAGCTCCAACTGTCGCCAATCACCATGAATTAACGAATCCCCACAGGCCAACTTAAACTTAAACCCCGGCGCATTCTTCAGCTTCTTGATCTTACTTGCCTTCATCGCCGCCAACAACAATCGAAACCGCGCAATCGCAATCGCATAGGGATTGATATCCACCCCATGCACCGCATCCAACGCCCGCTGCGCCAGTGCCCGCACATTTGTCCCTGGCTCTTTCTTTTGCCACCGATCCAAAATCCGCGCAAACGCCCCCAGCAAAAAGTGACCACTGCCACAGGCCGGGTCAATCATGCGAAAATCCTGCAACCCAAATTCTGCGATCGCCGGGTCCAGCGTCCGATCTAAGATAAACGCTTCCACAAAAAGTGGCGTCTGCAACAGCGCATACTGCTTCCGCGCCGCTGCCGACAAATCCTGATACAAATCCCCTAAAAATCGTGTATCCCACTCTGCGTCAGTAAAGTCATGCATCAACGCCCCTGTTGCCGGGTCAATTTTCTGAAAAAATCGCAGCAGTTCCCCTACCGCATCCCCACTCAGCCAGTTAGGTCGTTCAAACACCGGGCTCTGTTCCAGAAAAATCGCCCCCATTCCTGGCAACTTACCCAGTTCCTGAAACACTGCCAGCAAATACTCCCGATCCGTCTCTGTTGGATGCGCCCGAAAATACAGCTCATGCTCATCTCGCGCCCGTTGTAACCGTTCATCAGGCCCAGCCAGTCGAGGCAACTCCACCAGTCCGTTATCTTCCAAAAACCGAGCAAAGACCGCACTCAAGACCCAGGCGACGGCTACCTGCGTGGCATGGCCTGCACGCCATTGTTCATAACTCAATGCCGTCCGCTCTGCCGCTTGTGCCTTGGCATATTCCGCCCGCAAGGTCTCCCCCACCGTCGGTACCTCCGGGGAGACACTTCGCTCTGCCAAATCCTTCTCAAGACTCAACACCACCTTTTGCAAGTCACTGAGCAACCGTGCGCGATCAATCATGGTGTTATCCCCTTTAAACCTTTGCCCGATGGCGATTTTCTAACCACTCATCGGTAATCTTTGCCCGCTGCCCAGGACTCAACAACGGCACTGCTTTGCCATCGATCATTGCCTGCTGTTGATTAGGCAACAGCAACCACAATCCTGGTATGCCATCATCCCGGCCCACCTTCTCCCTTAATCGCTCCAGTAAAGTCATCTGGTCATACCGCGCCAATAACCCTGGATAGATCATCAAAATTGTTTTTTCGGCTTTCAGCAGCTTCGCCTCCATCAGGGGCATGGTCCGGCCCACTAGCACCATGAGCTTGTCCCAATCCCCCTCATTTGGCTTAGCATCAGTCTTCAGTACCAGTTCCCACTTCACTTTGGCCTTATCTACCACCTGCTTTAACATATCCAAAAACAAGGCTTCATAGTCCACTAACTGCACCGGGAATCGTTCACAGAGTTCCTGCTTAGCCCGCTGATAACGCTTAGGGTTTACCAACAACGCCAGAAAAGTTCCCTCCTTTATCCCCCGCTTGAGTCGATCTTCCAAAAGCCGGGCATCGGCTTCCTCAGGGGTCATTTCCTGCCCGTCCGCAGACAAGGCTCCTGTCGGTAAACGAGAAACACTTGTGCTACTACTCAGTGATAGATATTCCTTAGCGCGATTCACATAGCACCCTGCCTCGGTATCCCAGACTAAGGCAGGAATGAACTGCTGCAACAGCTCATCCAGGCCCGGTCTTTCGGGTAATTTGGCAGCTTCTGGATAACGGCCACTGATACGATCCTTAACTTGCTGCACTTTCAAGGACTGCACTCCATACAGCGCTCCCTGAGACAGCCGCAAGGCCCGCTCAGGTTCCATTCCTCGGGGATATAACTCCTGACGACTAGAGAGAGCTGCTTGCTGGGATGCGGCGGCGGCGAGTTGCAACAATCGCCGCTCTGGCAGCGGCATCGCCTCAGCTGGGGGCGCAATCTCCTTTAATTCTTGAATGGCTCGCTCCGGTGAAACCAGCGGATCTTCTTGGGCTAGTTGATCAGCCTTTTCGCCCAGCTTACGGCCATAGGCAGCCCAGTCTCCATCCACCGCCACCAAAATGCGATCCCCTACCCGTTGCATGACAAATCGTGGATTCACCATACTGCGTTCTACCGCCAAGGCAGCTCGCAGCAGTGCCATCGCCTGCCGTGTTCGTAACTGAGGATCATCCGTCAAAGCGCCTCGTTTAATCAGTAAGGCCAACGCCACCTCTTCTGCTGTCATCACGCCACCGGCCTGCTGCACGCTGGTCTGCTGCAAAATGGCCAACACATCATTCCGCAAACGGGTCACCGCTGGCGTCTTTGACCACCGTTTTTGAAACTTGCTGACCAACTGGCCAATACGTCCTCGTGATAAGCCTATATATTTGCCGATGTCCGTCTGACTGGGCCAGGGATTATCAAAAGCAGTATTCAGACCCAACAGGGCATCTAAGGTGCGCTGGGCTGAGTCACCATCCTTGCTGCTAGGCTTAGCAATCTGCTGCACCAATCGGTCTACACTCAGGCTACCCGAAGCCTCCTGGGCAGCCAGGTCAGAGTCCCCTGTGTTGCTGTCCAAATCGCTCAAGGTCAGCGTGCCCAGCTGCGACCTCAGCACCCTGGCCACTGCCAAAATCTCCCGACGGGTCTTATTGCCTACCCCTCGTAGCCGTTGCAACTTTCGAGGGGGTGTTTTTAGTAAATCTTGCACCGTCAGAATATTAGACCGATCTAGGGCATTGATGGCGCGAGTTCCCAATCCTAGTTCTAAAATTGGTGTCTCAAAGGTTGCCCCCACCAGTAGTTTTTCTAAGGCCGCTGCTGCTTTGGTTTCTAGTAAAGCTCCAGGCTCTTCAATACCCTCAAAGCAATATCGCCAAGCCCGCAGCATTTCCTCTGCATTATCAAACCGTTCCTCAATATGCCGCTTAAACGCTTGCTCAAAAAACATCGTCAGTCGATCCCGTAGGGCGGCATCAAAGCGTTCTGCCTCCAGCGTAATCTCACCCTCCAAAAAAGACGGATCGGTTACTCCATCGCCCCACACTGGTAGCGTCCCCGTCGTCATCTCGTAGAGGGTAATTGCTACGGCATAGCGCTCTGCATAGGAGTCCCACTGAGGTGGCTTTCGCAAAATCAAGAGCGGGTCCAAATAGCCCGTTGTCCCGGCCCTGATATTGTCCCTGCTAGTACGAGCCAGGGAAAAGTCAAACAACACCAAGTGCAGCTTATCTCCGCGTCCCACCTGTCCAATGGCAATATTGTCTGGTTTAATATCTCGGTGGCTGATGCCCTGCTCTTCTAAAAATTTCACCACGTCCAACAGGTCTTCTCCAAACCGCTGGAGCATATCAATCTGCAAGGGGCCTTCCTTTCGTAGTCGCTGGCCCAGGGTCTCAATTAGGTATTTATCGCGCTCGACTAGCACCGGCTGCATCAAAATGCCTAACCGATTGCCCACCGATTCTATTCCCTTAAAATCTACGATGTGGGAGTGTCGCAACTGGGTCAGCACCTCCGCCTCATCCTGAATACGAGAATTATGTTCGGGATCGTTGGCGACCTTGAGAATGAAATCTTGTCCATCTTTCTTGACTAAAAAACCGACCGAGCTAGCACCTTGTCCTAGCCGCTTCTGTACCTGTAAGTTTCCAGCCAGCACATCCCCTTGCTTTGCATCATTGGGATTTTCGACCAACTCATGTTCTGGCTGGGTGAGGGCTTCTTCAACCTCATCCAACATCACCAGAAAATCAGCTACCGTCTCTGTCCGATATTCCACATTAGGGTGGGTGCTATCCAAAATTAAGTGCTGCAAACTTGCTGAGGCACCGTTCAGAACCGAACTAATCTGTAATCCATTAGTTTCTCGAAGTTTTTGGCTCAGCTCTAAGCCATTCACCGCAGGCGGTTGGCCTGAGAATAGATAGAATGAGATCGCGCCCAGGGAAAAAATATCCAGATGCTCTCCAATAAAGTCCGCATCTAGTCCCTCTGGAGCCAAATAAGCTGTATTAGCATCCTCTATTAGCCGATCAACATGGGCCGTTGCAGTTATCTCGTGGCTAGCTCCTGCCGTAGAGGACCCCGCTCGATAACCCAATTGCCAATTGGTAATCTTGATCTTCGGATGACCTGATCTAGACTCCCTGACCAAAATACTTCTAGGGTTTAACCCTCGATGGATGACCCGTTGCTCGTGGGCAAATCGAATCGCCTCAGCAATCTGACGCATCAGATCCAGTTGCATATCAATGCTCAGGGCTTCCTGCCGTTGAGCCAGATAGTGATCTAACCGCATTGCGTTGGGATTATGTTCCAACACTAGCGCTGGCCCCAATTCATGCTCACTCAACCCGTAGGCCCGTAAAATACCTGGATGCTGCAACGACTCCAGCAGTTGGAACTCTCGCTTTGCTGCCCGCTCAATCATGGCTTTATCATCCACCGACGCCTCGCGTCGCACCAGATAAAACCGAACCTGCCGCTTCGTCTTCTCTAACGTCACATGGGTTGCCGACCAGTCTTGATATCCCGGCCCACTATCGATAATTTTGTCCAATACATAATCGCTGACTTTCCGCGATTTCTGAGAGGGACGAATCCCTGCTTGTTCCATCGCCTGACCTATCAACTTGGCAACTGGCCGACTGTAGCTAGCTCGCCAGGTATCTCGCAATGGCCTTAATCCCTGACATTCCCGCCGCAAAATCGCGGCCATGATGCCTGAGCGCACTGGTTTATCCCCATTTTTGGGGCGATCCCGCAAACAAACCCCATGCTGTGCATCAAAGGGTAAACTCAATGTCAACTTTTCGGCTGATAAAAAGACCAAAGGCTCAATGAAGGGGACCCCTTTTTTACCTCTAAAGGCCCGCTGACGTTCCAGTAGCGACTTCAACTTTTTAGCTTTCAGATTCGTCAACCTAATTGGATTATCGTAGGTGCGCCGCTTACCATCCGACCTCTCCAAAAGCCAAGTACCCGCATCGCCAGAGAGTCGTCCCGGCCAACTTTTGATCTCAATCAAAAAAAATCCCTGGGGCGTAAAGACCATTAGGTCTACTTCATTAATGCTGCCATCAGAGGCAATAAACTCAAAATTGGACCAAGCGCGGTATGGCTCATGGGCTGGAAATTGGCTACGCACAAATTCCAGTGCTTCCCGCTCATGCTCAAAATTTGATTCGGTGATGGTGATCCAGTTATTGGATGCGCTCATGGTCAATCGCTGCCAGGTGCAGTTTTTGCTGCTGCCTATCCCTCAATCCAGTTCCATACTGAATTTTCATTGTGACAGGCTGTTAGATTCTAGATCATGGGGATATCTATAAACCATGACAGCTTTCAGATGACCTCTTGTAACGTTTCATTCAGGGGCATGATTTCCCCCCACATCAATCAATTCAAGGTTGGCTCAATACTGATGTCACAGAGATAGCCGTCCGGTAAACTCCGCCACAGCCGATAAAGCACAGTCAGCTCACCAGTCTGCAACTCCACCGTCAATCGCTCCCGCGTCTCTATCTGATAGTCACTGAGCAGCCGACTCATCGACAGCGGTTCCTGGCGCATAATCCGCCTGACCTGCGCCAGAGCTTGCCACCCACAGGTCGGGACCAGCGACTCGCTTGCCCAAACATCGGTGATCAACGCTTCTGCATCTGAGGATAACCCCCGAGATCGCACTGACTCAGGTAACCCCAACGCCATCGTCAACACCCCATCCGACCACCACGCCCACCAGCCCGTCCGATGCAGCAACTCCACATCCGGCGTATGACGAATATCATCCGGGGGCAATCCCTCCAACCGAGCCAACCGAATCGCCTCGGCCCAGGTCAACGCCACAAAACTGCGAGTCAAATACCGATCCATAAAGGCCCCTCAGTCAGCTAACCAAAACTGACCCAACGGACACCTCAGCGCGATCGCACTCGCCCCCCTATTCCAAAAGCCCATGAACCCTTCCCAGATGAAACCCATCCAGTCAAAACGCCATGGCGATACACAAATCCGTCATCCTGATTCCCTGAGCCCCGGACACACCGAAGGTATTGATGTATCAACCGATGTATCAACGGGAACGGCTACTAAATTTTGCTTAAGGGGAATTCAGCATCCGGATATTCCAACCAAACTTGAAAAGTACGACTGCTGGTCACTTCAAGGCAACTCGCTGCTGCCCTCAATGTCCGACTCCAACCGGGCCAGGGACCGCTCATACACCCTCAGCCCCAGCAACACCAACCGTACCAACATCTGATCCGCATTGCGCTGACTCCCCTCTGCCAACTGCTGAATCCGCTCCATCGGCACATGCTCGTTAAACAAAATCAGATTTGCCTCTAACTCATGAACCAGATTGCGCCGATGCTTCTGGGCATTAGCCCGCATCTGCTGACCCATTGAGGAGGTTAAGACCAGCTCCAGGAGTTCCACCACAAAGGGCGAACGCTTCTTATTCCCCTCGACTGCACACTGCTCCTCAATCGCGGCGAGCAGTTCAGCACTCATGTAGAACGTTGGACGACAGCCCCCTTCAATCGGCTCATTATTATCTTCTGGCTTCGATGACGACTTTTTAGACGAGGCAGAATCAGCCATGAACTCATACTTACGAATGAACGCTCCCATACTAACCATCCGAGGTATTGGTCAGTGAGTCCGAACAGTATCCTTCATAAAAGCACTACAGGCTATCAACAGAGTCTAATGTTTATTTCACAGCTACTTAATATACAAAAAGTCATACTTAAACAGACAATATTCTTTCTTCATTTGTAAATTGGCAACGGCTCGAAAAGCTCTAATTTTAGAATATTCCAGAGTATGAACGGTCTTTATCCAAGGCATTTTTCCCTTAGGGCAGACAATAAAGAGCTTTCTAATGCTCTATAGCTTTGTTAATTTATTCTGAAATCCCTTTGCTTTTTCTCGAAGTTGATTCAGTATTTTCAGATAGAAGTAGTACTTAAACGGATAGTGCTACTCAAGATAGGTTCGATATCTACTCAACATTGACAGTCTTTCAGCTTAATTCAAGGGCTTAAATGCCCATGCAGCGCTCGGGCGCTCAATTACTCAGGGAGTCATCTGCCTGCTTCTCATCATTTGGAATCAGGGAGTCAGAAAAATGAATACTCGTTTGCAAGTCAACGCAGATCTCAGCGGATGGATACTGCTGGGGTTGCTCGGTGTGATCTCGCTGCAATACCCGCTCGGATTAGGGGTGGTGGGTGCAATTGCGCTCGGATTAGGGCTACACCAGCTAGAACTGGATAGAACTCGGTGGTTTCGTCGCCTGGGCGGGTGGCGAGTGCTGGGTGCGATCGCGGGCGTGCTACTCTTCGTCGCGATTCTGCTCCACCCCGAACCTGCCGCAGCCCAGCTGTTCGACTCAGTTGAAGATGAAACCAACTCGATTTTCGGCACTTACATCGACCAAAGCATTATCCAGTTCCTCTTTGGCATGTTACGCATCGTCATCTGGGTGAGTGCAGTCGGTTTTGTTTTCTTCGCCGTCTATCAAGCCCAACGGGGCGAGCAATGGCAGCCGCTGTTGCAAAACGCCTTCATCATCATTGCTGCTGTGGTTGTTGTAGAAGGGCTGAGCCAGCTGTTCTTTGGTTCGACCTAGCATAACCATGGCCGAACCCCAAAAACTGTTTCGCCCCATCAACCAGAGCCTGGGGCAACAGCCCTCCTTAGGGCCAATCCCAGCTAATCTGCTTGCTCCTACAGGGGCCATTTTGATCGTCGCCTACGTTCTGGTGCAAGTCATTCTTAACCTTGGCTTTGCCCCGTTTTTGCTTCTCAGCGCCTGGGGCATCAGTACCTGGTGGATGGTGGTGGGCGAGAAAGTCTGGAAATTTACCAACAAGTTTGTGAGCGTCCCCGACTGGACTCGTGGACATGTTCCCTATCAGCCGCAGCTTTATGAGTAAGCCACGCATCGGTACCCAACGCTATCGTTTCAAACCCTTTGAAGACGAATCCCACCTCGAGTGCATCTGTCGATTTGCCCTGCGCGATCGCGATGTTGGAGCCTACCTGTTGAAATATCGACGACAGCTCAGCTTTGTTTTCGGGTTTCAGGCTCCTGGCATCCATACCCTCTTGGCCCAGGGACAGGCTGAAACTGTATTGAACCGTTTGGAAGAAGGTCTCAAGGGCTTTCGTCCTGGAGATCGATTGCGTCTGCATCTGAGATCGATGGCCGATGATTCAGCCCGACAACAAGAACTTGCAGAGCTTATCAACACTACATCCAGCCTCGAATCTCAGTTTCTGCTGCTATCTCAGCAACGCGCTACTCGCGATGCCACCCTCCAGGGAACCCGCCAACCCAAACAGCTCTATCTGTTCGCCAGCTACACTCTCGAACCGGGCAAAGAAGACAGCGCAGATCGAGTCGAGAAGATATTAGCCTGGGTGCTCAACCACTACGACACCTTTAAAGGGCTCAAAATCCAAAAAGAACAACAGCATTACCAACAATTGCTCACAAAAGCCTTTACTGATGGCTATCTGCACTGGGAACAGCAAATCAATTCCCGGATGGGTCTACAAGCTTCACCCATGACCGCTGATCAACTCTGGGGCTACCTCTGGAGCCAGTTCAATAAGCGCACTCCGCCATCTATTCCCCAATGCCTCGAGCTGAGCGAAACTGATGGACAGCTAACCCTCACAGAAAACATCCGCGAACTGCTCCATACCGTATCTGTTCTGATTCGTGGTGAGAACGGACGCCCAACTCATCCCAAAGCAGATCGCAAATGGGTGCGTGTCAAAGGCAAATTTGTCGGGGCGGTCACCCTGGAGTCCAAACCCGCAGGCTTCACCTCCCCCGAACACCAACTCTACTACCTCTGGTACGCCTTCTCACAATTCAGTGATTGTGAATTCGTCTGTGAACTGGCCGCCGCCGATCGGATGATGGCCCGCATGACCCTGCAACGGCTCACCAAGCAAAATGTCACCGCCACCTTTCGCGCCAATGTGCTTAAAGATGTGGATGTCGCCTCCCAGATGCGCCTGAAACAGGGTGTTGAAGCTCAGGAAAAGATCTACGAAGGTGCATTACCCATCTGGGTCAGTGTCGTAGCCTTCATCCATCGGGATACCCCTGATGCCCTGGCCGAAGCCTGCCAGCAATTGACCAATGCCTTCCACCAGGGAGACTTCATCCGCGAAACCGAAATTGCCTGGTCACTCTGGCTGAAGTTACTGCCCATTGTCTCAGGCTGGCTCCTCGGTGATGACCGCAAGCAAATGTACCTTACTAACGAAGCCCCTGGCCTGATGCCCATTGCCTGCCCTCGCGCCATTGACAATCAGGGGATCGAGCTAATCACTCACGAGGGTAATATGCCAGTCCATATCGACTTTGTGAGCAAGCATCGGGGCATGTTGATCTTCGGCGAAACCCGCAGTGGTAAATCGGTGCTGGCCGCTGAGATTTTTGTCTGGGCGATCGCCAACGGCATGAATGTCATCTCCCTGGACTATCCCAAGCCGGATGGCACCACCACCTATACCGACCTGGTCAAGTTCTTTGGCGACCTCGGAGCCTACTTCGACATTGGCTCAGAATCGAACAACCTGTTTCAAATCCCGGATCTGCGCCATGTGCCAGACAAGCAGTGCCAGGAACGCCTGGATGACTACAAGGAATTTCTGGTCAAAGCCCTCAACACCATGGTCATGGGCACTGAAACCGAGAACCAACTGGGCAAGCGAGTTCATACGGTGCTATGGCAAGCCCTGGCCAACTTCTTCAATCAGCCCCAGATCTTAGCCCGCTATGACAAGGCGTTTGATGCTGGGTTCGGCAGTCTCGAATGGCAGCAAATGCCCACCCTGGCCGATTTTGTCGAAACCGTCGTCAATCTGGATCTCGGGGTTGAATCTACGCTCGTCAAAGAAGCCGTTGCCACCATTCTCCTGGAGCTGCGGGGCTGGCTATCCAGTCGAGTGGGTCGGGCCATTTCCCAACCCTCCACCATTCGCACCGATGCCCGCTTCACCGTCTTTGCCCTGCGCAACGTCGGCGACAATATCGAAGCTGCTGTCCTGGCGCTCTCCGCTCAGTCCATGGCCTTCCGTCGAGCTTTGGAAGTGCCCGACTCATTACTCGCCATTGATGAAAGTCCTATTCTTTTCAAATACAACGGCATCGCTCAAATTATCGGCCAAGTGTGCGCCAACGGAGCCAAATCCGGCATTCGTCCTCTGATCATCGGCCAAGACCGGGCGTATCTAAGTGTTGTGGGAGGGGTGCCTCAGGGAGGTTTTTGGGACCCCCGGAAAACAATCATCAAAGCGCTGATTCACCCATGCGACCCTGAGAATTAAGAGATGCTTGAGTCCCGGCTCACTCCACCGCATACCGACCCCCTTAAATCGTTGCTGAATTAACCACTTACAAGCACTCTCGACCATGCCAGACCCCAAGGGGATGTGTTGACGCTCAAAGGGTTGATAACGGATATGAGCGTGATGGCGCTGAAAATAGGCCTGGACTTGCAGCAATGTGGTTAAATCCTGACCCTCAAAGAGGTCTGTGTTCACCAGAGTGGTTAGCATGGCGAGCATATCGTGGTGTTGACCATGACGTAAAGCATG